>JAUSMA010000069.1:0-300000 GCA_030645475.1 Nitrospirota bacterium | reverse complement strand
TGAATCACTTCAGCAACGACAATAAGATCATCGCCGCCATGGAGAAAGTGATCTCCCCTCTCACGAAGCACTTAGGGTGGCGGACAGACCTGTCGCTTCAGACGGTGCTGGATGGTACGTCGCTGCACGTGGCCCGGAAGCAGAATGTGAATCCCTTGCGGTTCTGGGTTTTAGTGGAATGTGTGAACGGGAAGAACGTGAACGGGAAGACGCACCTCAACGGCGCAAAAAACGGAAACAGCGCCCCGGCCTATGCCCCTCTCAACGGCAGTCATCGTACCAGCGGAGAAGCGCTGGCCTAGCTACCAGGAAGCACACCACGTTGAACCGATGAGCAAGGGACTACTGACCTTCATCGTTCTGCGTTCATCATTCAGCATTCATCGCTGAGCTGTCCACGCGCTGCTGCTCGAACGATTTCCAGTTCTGCCATTCCCCGCCTGGAATAATCGTATTGCCCACCAGGCACTGGCCTGAAAATCGCTGCACGATCACATCGGCCAGGAGCGAAAGCACCTGACCTGCATCGCGGCCCTGTACCCCACGGACCCGCAACACCAGGCCGAATCCTGGTCCATCGAGCGGTCCATACAACATGCAATGGACGCCTGTGGTATCCCTTGCGTCCTGTATCGAGACCGGCAGCAGATCCCCTTCCCACTGAACGGACGCATGACGTCCTGCTGACGGCGCGGTGGCCTGCCAGGTACAGGGCGTACCGGCCACCGCCAGCTCCGCCAAGAGCCACGTCACCGTCGGCCAGTCCGGCATCTCGCTTTGAAAGGTCCATTGCGCCACCTGCTCCAACGACAAGGGCTCAAGGCTCGGCGCCGCCACTTCTTCCAACTGCGCTTCGTCGCACACCACATAGAGTTCGCCCTGCGGATCGAACCAGAAACGCAATTTCCCGTCGGTCAACTCCGCCTGGATAATCCCAAGCGTTGAGCAATCGGCCCCTTCCTGCTCAAACATGGAGAAGTCCGTCACGCCGGTCATCGTCATTTTCGCCACACGGGCCATCTGACGAATACGATAACGAATCACGACAGTGACGGTGGTCCCCGCCAACACCTCGCGGCCCGAGGCTTCATCCAACAGCCGCCGCTTCGATACCTGCACATCCGTCACATAGCCGCCGCGAAACCCGCCGGTGTGGCCAATGAGCCACCGCACATCCTCGATATTCACCACCTGATATTTCATAGAATTATGGCTCGCGAGCGTTGAACGATTTGAGGACGCTGCCAAAATAACTTTTTCAACTCAGCTGGACTTCTACCCTAAATGAGAGCGGACGCTTCTACAGGCTGCTCAAAATGCTCCGATAGCGAGGCCGCAAGGAGAGCAAACACCGGAGGCGTACCCTTGGGGTACGTTGAGGATGGTTGCGAACCGAGAACGAAGCTAGCGGGCATTTTCAGCAGCCTGCTAGGCTAGAAGAGGGGCTGTTGCTGTTTAAGCCCTTCAACCTGACGCACCAACTCTTCCACACGATCCTGCAAGCGGGCATTCTCCAGCCGAAGCAGGTCTAGCCGATTCAACAGCTGTTCTTGCTGAATCTCTGTCCATTGCAACGTTCGCCGCAAGCCCTCCAGCTCCAGCTGCGTCTGTTGCTGTTCGTCTGTCTGAATTGCCATATTCCTTACCTGTCCTGCAAAGAGAACATCGTTTGCCTAGTATAATTCTTGGGAGCGCGGGCGTCTATCGCGACCTTCGCCAATGTTTGAGCCATGATGGAGCGCAGAGAGGGGCAGCGCGCCTCAGGGAGGTCCACTTATGCCAGACATGGGACAGAGACTCAACACATCACATTGAGATTCGATGACGTCGGGGATAGTTGTAGCAAAAGGGAAGGAGAAACGGCTAGCGCTCGCTGATTGGACTCCACCAGGACACGACGGGGCGCTGATGCCGAGACCTAATCGTGGCTGGTACTTCGTAGGACCAGCGCTGATCCAGGCCTGCAGCTCGACAGAGATTCGCCGCAATGGCGGCCTCTTCAGCCCCTTGATTCACCATGACAAACAACCCGGTCGCCGTCAGATTCGACGCGATTCGAGAAAAAATGGCATGAGGCGTCAACAGGGCAAGCGGAAGCCGCCAGGCCAAGACCGGCGCCGGTGTGACGAACGGATACCAGGCCGTCACCACATCGGCCTTCTGGTCGTACTGCGCATAACTTGAGACGACAAAGCTGGTCTGCGGGAGCCCTTGGACATAGCCCTGTGCATAGTCCCAACGGCTATAACCGTTGGCATAGATGCGATAACCTTCCACTTCCACACCCGTCAACGCGGAAGGGCGGAAGAACGACTGGAGGACGCGCGCGTACCAGAAATTGCTTGAGCCCACATCATGCACGACAACGCCAGCTGGACGGGGCTGTCCCCATGCCGTCCAAGCTTGATTCAAGATGTCGAGGTACTCGTAACTCTTCAGGGCGGTGCGCTCCTCACAGTATCGTTCGAATCGCGCGGTAAACTTGCGTCTCAGAAAGGCAATTCTCGCTTGTTGACCATCGGCAAGCGCTGACAATTGGACGGCCGGCCGTTCTCGATAGATCCCGCGTGACCAGCGAAGTCCCTCCCCGAGCCGATACCAGAATGCGTGGTACCCCGAACGAAGTCGTTGGCGAAATGTATAGCAAGGGGGGACACCTGTACTGAAAGTCGAAAATATGCCGGCAGACTCAGGAACAGCCGGATCGATGACATTCTCCATATCTCCTTGTCGGTCACATAGCCTGAGGGCTGAAGAGGAAAAAACAAGTGGCGACAAATACCTATCGCCTCCACGAATCATTTCACTTGAACCAACTCTCAAATCAGGATAATGCTCAGGACGTTGGACGCTAGCCGATGCCTGAGAGGTACCAATGCGTGCGGTCTGCCTGAAACATGTTCCGTTTGAAGGTCCAGGAGCCTTCGCAACCTCGTTGGCCAACCACGGCTATTCGCTCGACTGTTGCCTTGTACCAAAGGATGGCCTCCCCCCGGACCCTGGCGACCTCTTGATCATTATGGGCGGGCCAATGTCGGTGAACGATCCCGATCCATGGATCGCCGAGGAGACCGCATTTATTCGCTCCGTCCTGCTCGCCGGCACACCTGCCATCGGCGTATGCCTCGGCAGTCAGTTCATGGCGAAAGCGCTCGGCGCAACCGTACAGCCTGGTGCCGGTCTGGAAATCGGCAAAACGAGGATCAGGCTCACCGAAGAGGGAAAACAGGACCCGGTATTCGGTATGTTTCCCGAATCGCTCTCGGTCTTCGAGTGGCACGGAGAGATCTTCGACTTGCCGCCGGATTGTGTGGCCCTGGCAGGCTCGGAGATGGCCCCGTTGCAAGCCTTCCGCTATGGTCCCCATGCCTACGGACTGCTGTTTCATTTAGAGATAGAGGCGGAGGGGATCGACGCGCTCTGTCAGCACTGTGCCACCGATCTCGCTCGGGCACAGTTAACCGCGACAAAGGCCTTGATGGGGCTTTTCCCCCACATGTGGCTGTCACACCAAATCGCTGATCGCTTGATCGATCATCTCATCAATTCCGCACGTTGATTACCGCCTCGTTCCTGAAGTAGCCTAAGGGCTCCGTCGCGCCCTCAATGGGCTTCATTCTAGAAAAGGAGCATTCTGCACCATGGCCGGTTTTCCAATTGAAGTCGCAACCAGAATTAAAACACTGCCTCCCTATCTGTTTGCCGCCATCGACAAGATGAAGCAGGCGGCGATTGCTAAGGGTGTCGATATCATCAACCTCGGCATCGGCGATCCGGACTTGCCGACACCGACTCCGATTATCGAAAGCCTCGCCCTGGCTGCCAAAAACCCCAAGCACCATCAATATCCCTCCTACGAAGGAATGCTGTCGTTCCGGACAGCCGTGGCCGACTGGTATAAGCGCCGGTTCAACGTGACGCTGAACCCTGCCGACGAAGTGCTGACCCTGATCGGCTCGAAGGAAGGAATCGGGCACATTCACTTGGCGTTTGTCGATCCGGGCGATATCGTCCTGGTCCCGAGCCCCGGCTATCCGGTCTATCCGGTCGGTACCGGCTTCTGCGGCGGCATCTCGCACCTCATGCCGCTGACGAAGGCCAACGGTTTTTTACCTGACTTGAACGCGATCCCCAAGGATGTGGCGAAAAGGGCCAAGCTGATGTGGCTGAATTCGCCGAATAATCCCACGTCGGTCATCATGACCAAGGACTACTTCAAGCGCGTGGTGGAGTTTGCGCAGGAGAACCAGGTCATCGTCTGCCACGATGCGGCCTACTCGGAAATTTATTACGACGGCAAACCTCCTGTCAGCTTCATGGAAATCGACGGAGCCAAGGACGTCGGCGTGGAGTTCCACTCGCTCTCGAAGACCTACAATATGACGGGCTGGCGCATCGGCTTCGTCGTCGGCAACAAAGACGTCTTGGCAGGCCTCGGCAAGGTCAAGAGCCAGCTGGACTCCGGCGTGTTCGAAGCGGTGCAGGCCGCAGGAATCACGGCGCTGGGATTGGATGATTCCGTCACGGACGGCCTACGGAAGATCTATCAGGAGCGGCGCGATACCTTGGTGCCTGGGCTGAAGAGCCTGGGCCTCGAAGTCGATCCACCACCGGCCGCATTTTATATCTGGGTCACGGTGCCGAAGGGATACACCTCCGCCTCCTTTACGGCTCATTTACTGGAGAAGGCCGGGATCGTGACGACACCGGGCAACGGCTTCGGAGCGCCGGGCGAAGGTTATATCAGGATGACCGTTTGCACGACGAAAGAACGGCTGGCAGAAGCGGTGGAGCGGATTAGAAAAGTAGGATTCTAGGCTGGGGACGTGAAGCCGAGGCGAGGGCTTGCTCGCGGAACGCGCACGATCAGAATATGCTCGTTCGACGCGCGCAGTCGCCTCTCGCCCCGGCACCTCGTCTCACGGTGCGCCACGATCATCCTTCAGGAGAGAGTAAGAAAAGATGGGACGCGAGACGGTGTTCATCGGGTTCGGCTCGAATGTCGGCGATCGGCTCGATTTCTGCGATCGGGCAGTCACCCTGCTGGGCCTCTTGCCGCACTCACAGCTCCTCGGCGTGTCGATGCTCTACGAGACGGAGCCCGTGAATGATCATGCCCAGCCGGGGGACGGGTGGTTCTTAAACGGCGTGGTCCAGATTGAAACGGATATCACGCCGAAAAGCCTGCTCGACATCCTCCGGGAGATCGAACGTGCGCTGGGACGGGACGAGGATCATCGATCCGGCCCCAGAACGATCGATCTGGACATCCTGTTCTACGGACAGCAGACGATCGATGAGCCGGATCTCGTGGTGCCGCATCCTCGCATGCACCATCGCCGGTTCGTCCTCATGCCCTTGAGCGAACTCGATCCTCTGTTCATCCATCCGGTGCGCCAACGTACCATCAGCCAATTGCTTGCCGAGGCGGAGAAGCAGCCTGAAGTCCGCCTCCTGTTTCCCCAGCCCTCGACCCGTTATGGTTCACGCCCTGCATGCAGCCAGCCCCCAGGTCCATGAAGATTATTCGTACCATCCGCTCCATGACATCCTGGAGCGAACGATTGCGCCGCGACGGCGTCATCATCGGATTCGTTCCCACGATGGGCGCGTTGCATGACGGCCACCGTGCGCTCATCCGAGCGGCACGGCTCCGTTGCGATGCGCTCGTTGTGAGTATTTTTGTGAACCCGACGCAGTTCGGCCCGCGCGAAGACCTCACGCGCTATCCTCGCCCGATTGCCAAGGATCGGGCGCTGTGCCGCGAAGAAGGGGTGGACGTCTGCTTCGAACCGACAGCCGAGGTGATGTATCCCGAAGGCTTTCAAACGGTCGTGACGCTGCCGGAGATTGCGCGTCGATGGGAAGGCGAGGCCAGACCCCATCACTTTCCCGGTGTCGCCACGGTAGTGACGAAACTCTTCGGAATGGTCCGTCCCCATCTCGCCCTGTTCGGCCAGAAAGACTATCAGCAGGCTACACTGGTTCGACAACTGGTGAAAGACCTCAATCTCGGTGTGGCGATCGAGGTACGCCCGACGGTCAGAGAAGCGGATGGGCTGGCCATGAGTTCACGCAACGTTTATCTCAACGCCGAAGAACGGATGATCGCGCCCTGGCTCTCTCGGGCACTTCGAGCAGGCAAACAGGCCATCGAAGGAGGAATGAAGAATGGGGAGGCGATTGAACGGAGCATGCGGAAGACTGTCGAACAGGCACCGGCCATTCACGTCGAGTACCTGGCCGTCTGCGACCCCGACAGCCTGGAGCCTCTAACCAGGGTCACTCATCGTGCGGTGATGTTGGGCGCCATTCGGATCGGATCGATCCGCTTGATCGACAATCTGCCAGTGAACGTGCCGGGTGGAAAGAATCGCGCTCGCTAGTAGTTTGTTGACAAACTACCGAGCCACTGCAGAAATGCGCATACCAGAACAGTTGCAGATGCTGTCAGACGTCGTCGCAGGCTGTTCAGAAAGGCCGTCCAGCAAGGCCGCAGCAAGCGGAGAGGCGAAGCGCACTCTCGACAGTACGTTGAGCCTCTGCGCGCCGCGAGAACGCTGCTGGCCGCCTTTATCAACAGCCTGCTAGATGTTGAGCATGGGGTCGAGACCCTGACCGACTAAGAGCCCGAGCACCACCTGGCCCAGACGGCGGTAATGATCCGGCGGGACCTCCAGGAAACGGATGCCCGTCGAGGAGGGGTGAACGGAACAGACCATCGCCGTCTCGATATAAATCGCGTCGTCCTCCACCGTGGGCTTCAAGAGCAATTCGACAAAGGCCCCCTTCGAGAATCCCGTCGTCTGTAGGGTGCAACCATCCATCGAAATGTCGGTAATGCGGTTGGTCATCGACTGATGGCTGTCGAGCACTTGCACTTCGATGGAGGCCGGAAGGCGCGTATACTGCCGACGATCGAACGCCTGGGTGTTGTACCGTGCACCGGCATAATATGCACGAAACCGATTGGTGCAGAGTTGACATCGAAACGGGAACACATTCACGCGGCCCAAGAGACGCTCGAGCATACCCTCCTGGTAGCTCACGCGGACGAATGAGGCCCCGCAAATAGGGCAATGTAGCTCTCTCATGAGCCGGAACGAGCCTCCTGCCGCGCCGTCATTTGCTCGGCGAGAATGGGTTCGATGCAGGCGGGCGAGTACGTCGCGGGCTTGACCCATTTCCCATCTTCGCGCTTATAGCCGCCGACCTTGCTCATATTGGATCGATGGACTTCTCGAAAGACCGGAGGCATGTCGATGCCATAGGACACCGCCGTGCCGTAGACGACGTAGAGAAGATCCGCCATCTCCTTCGCAATGGACGACAGATCGTCAGAGGCGAGCGCCTCTTTCAACTCATCGAATTCTTCTTGAATGAGCCTGACACGTAATTCGCGCGTCCGCCCGTCGGCGACCGTCGGAACTGGATTGACGACGATCTCGAAATTCCGGTGAAAGGCTTCGACCATCCCCTGTTCGTCTGCCATCAGGCACTCCTCATTCATGCTCAAAGGGTAACGCCTTGCGTGAAACCAGTTCCACAGGGTCCAACAAAGGGATCTCTTTCTCCGACGACACGCCAAGCTCCTTGAACCGGCGAGCGGCCGGCAAGATCCTCGTTTCCAGCGATCCGACTGCCTTATTGTAGGCCAGGACGCTCTTCCCGAGGGCCTGCCCGACGTCGTTCAAATGCTCGGTTAGCACGGCCATCCGCTCGTAGAGATCCTTCCCCAACCGCCCGGCCTCCTCGGCATGTTCGGTCATGCGTTCCTGCCGCCAGCCGTAGGCGACCGCCCGCAACAGCGCCATGAGCGTCGTGGGAGTGGCCAGCACGACGCTTCGGAGAAACCCGTCTTCAATCAACCGTGGGTCATGTTCGAGCGCAGCGCCGAGAAATTGTTCGCCTGGCAGAAATAACACGACAAATTCCGGCGCCTGCGCGAATTGGTTCCAGTAGGCTTTCACGCTCAACTCGTCCATGCGCGACCGCACTTGGGCGGCATGGCGGCGCATGCCCTCCAGGCGCTGCTCCTCGGTCGGGGCTTCATGCGCGTCCAGGTAGCCTGCCAACACCGTCTTGGCATCCACGATGATCTGCCGGCCACCCGGCAATTGCACCACCATGTCGGGACGGAGCCGGCTGCCGTCGACCGTGATCGATTCCTGCTCGAAGAAATCGCAATGCGCCACCATGCCGGACAACTCGGCCACACGCTTGAGCGTGATCTCGCCCCATTGGCCGCGGACGGCCGGGGCGCGAAGCGCTTTCACCAGGTTGCCGGTTTCCGATTGCAGCTTCTGCTGCGACTCGGCTAACAGCTTGAGGTGTTGATCGAGCCCTCCGTAGGCCGCTTGCCTGGATTGCTCCAGCTGCCGGAGCTGGTCGTCGTAGCGGTGCAACGAATCTTGCAGAGGCTGGACCAGACTATCGATCGCCTGTTGCCGTTGAGCGAGATCGCCCTTGGCCTCGGCCTGCAATGTTTCGAACGAGCTGCGCGCAAGATTGAGAAAGGCTTCGTTGTTCTGTTTGAGGGCTTCGCCGGAGAGGGCTTGAAACGTCTCGGCCAACTCCTGTCGGGCCTGGCCCAGCAGAGTCTTTTGTTCGTTGAGATGGAGCGCCGCCTCAGCCGCCCTGGTCTCCGCCACCGCACGGGCGCGAGAGGCCTCGGAAAGGTCCTGTCTGACACGATCAAGATCAAGACGATCCTGTTCTGCCTGCCTGCGCAATTCGCCCGCCAAGGCTTCGGCCCGCTGTGCCCGTTCACCGGTGGCCAGCAGCTGTGCCTGCAGGCTTGCACGGACACGGGACGCAATCCAGAACCCGACGATCAACGCACCGAGGATCCCGCCAATGAGAATCCCCAGGCCAAATGCTGTGCCATCAATCATGGGTGACCATCCACATCATTGCTGCCGACCCATATTGAACCAAGCTGTTGAGTGTTGCTGAGAGGAAGAATTTTCTGAAGGGTACGTAAACACTGCTCAAAGGTCAAGGTCGCACCGCCAGGGATGTTCGGCCCTACGGCGTCGCCTCATGCCCCTCGATCCTGAATGACAATTTCACCCCGCTCTGCATCCAGGCTGACGCGATCGCCTTCTATCAGTCTGGCGAGAATGCCCGGTACATTTGCAACCGCCGGCAATCCATATTCCCGGGCAATAATGGCCCCATGCGACAGGGTCCCGCCCATTTCGGCGATCAGCCCCGCTGCCACGCCGAACAAGGGCGCCATGCCTGGATCGATCACCGACACCACAAGAATATCGCCTCGCCCGACTCGACTCCAGTCCTCCATCGATCGGACAAGGCGAACCGGTCCCACAACCCTCCCTCCACTGATAGGAGTGCCACGAAGGGCCCCCTTGGATGCCACGGTCGAAACAGTATCCGAGCCGCTGAGCGCTGCGCGCCAATCCCTGATCGTGTCCGGCACGATCGTTTTCGCGAATCGGTCGCGCTCCGCCCGTCGAGTCTCAATCAGCCCTTGCCAATCGCGCGAGCCGCCGACTAACAGATCCGCTCGTTCATCGACGGTAATATAGAACAGGTCTTCCCGTGACGAGAGCAACCCCTGCTCAACCAAACAGTCGCCAAGACACAATAGTAAACTCCGTGCCGCGGCCGAGTAGTACATCAAATGGTGCCGGTTCGCCTCGCGCAGGGCAAAGAACCGGCAGAGTCTGCGATACCACCAGGAAAAGATCGCCCACCGATGGAGACGCCATCCGCACCTGGCACGAATCTCAGCCAGGGCTCGTGCTCGCACCTGTGCTTGCCGATCGAGAATGTCAGCCGGGGTCACCGCGATTGGAGCCAGCAATTGTGTGCGCAAAATCGCCAGCAACAATTCCGGTCGATCTGCAAACCGCGGCGACATGACGTCCGACTCGCCGACCCCTCGATGACCATAGTCTTCGAGGTACCGGTCAAAAGCACGAAGCACGTCGGTCCCCTGAAGCAGACGATGGACTTCAACCGGGTTCCACTCCTCTGTGGTGAACAAGGATGTCACGGAGGGATCGCGCCGAATGGTCTCCGCCATTTCCGCCATGCGGACAATCTGCTGCGCGCTGATCACCGCCGACTGACCCTGCAATGCCCCGTTCAGCAAAGCTCTCCAGTCTTCGCCCAGCCAGCGAGGCAACAGGCCCCCCAATACATACAAGCACTGCGACACCCCTCCGGCAATGCCAAAGGTCAGCTCATGCTCATCCAGCCATCGCCCGATGGCATCGAGCCGCAGGGCGATCTCTTCGCCTGGGACTTGGCTCAGCCGTTCGGCGCGATGCTCGGCTGCCATGGCCTTCATGTCGGCGAACCACACCGGCCCATAACGCACAGCCCTTCTCATCTCCATCAACATCACCAGGCCCGCACGAATGACCTTCGGCCACCCGAGCGGGCAGACCTCCGGCACCCTCGTAATACGTTCCCCCCCCATCTGCTCCACCATCGAGGAGGGATCGCCCCGCAGTTGTGTGATGAGGGAATGAAGCAGCGTCATATTGATATAGGGCCGTCCCTGGAACGTGCGGACCGATGAGATCCCTTCAGGAATCTGGCAGCCCAGGCGCCGGTAGGGCGCAATGATGTAACGTTCCATGAAGAGTTCGAGAAACGACAAGCCGAGCGGGCTCGGCAGCTCCGGCAGGGTTTCCTTAAAATTAGCACGGGACCATTCGCAGTCATCGTTGGTCAGCTGCAGAGGGCGGATCGGCCCCGAGATGGGACGTGCTTGGAGTAGCCAGAGCCCCTGATCATCGTAGAGCCATTCGAGGTCCACCGGATGACCGAATAACTGCTCGATTTGTTTAGCCCTGTTGGCCAATTCGAATATTTGGTCGTCCGACAATGTGCCGCTATCTGCACCAGCATCCGACAGCGGCAGGTCGCAAAGTCCTTGCTCGGTCACCTGCAAGGCCCGACTCTGTCGAGTGATCGTCCTTTCACGAATCTGTGGGAGTTGCCCTGTCCCTGCCATCTCGACCACATAGTGGTCCGGTGTGGCACGGCCGTCGACGAGCGCTGCCGCAAGCCCCGCGACCGCATTGATCACCACCTGAGTCGCTCGTCCTGTGAGGGGATGGATCGAATAGGCGACGCCGGCGGCACAGGCATCGAGCATCGGTTGAATCACGACGGCCATCGCAGGAGGTGCGCCGCTCAGTCCTGACCTCGCATGATAATTCAACACCCGGTCATCCCAGATCGAGAGCCACAGATCCTTCACCGCAGAACCGATCTCCCCCGGTGGGATGCCAAGGCGCGTGCGGTAGACTCCGGCAAAACTGGCATGAGCGCCGTCCTCGTTCGTTGCCGACGACCTGACGGCCCACAGCCTCTGCGACGTGAGATGAAGACCTCGCACCTGGTCGGCGATCTGGGCCGTCAATTCAGCGATGTCGAAGTCCTGAATGATGGTGTGACAATGGGACAGGATTCGTTGGCGTTCGGCCCCGGAGGCAAGCAGGGCTGCCTGCCACTGTCTCGCTGGAGAAAAACCAGGCACGCGAAGCGCGTGCGCATAGGCCTCCGTCGTCACGCAGAATCCCGAGGGAACCGCGAATCCTCCGGCGATGAGTCGAGCCAGGCCTGCAGCTTTCCCCCCGACAAGAGAGGAATCAGTGCAGGCGGCCAAGGGAAGGAGAAGCGGGCGATCCATTGGAACGGATACTACCTACAGCAGGAGGAGGAGGTAAAGGTCATTCACATTCGTGCCGGTGGGACCGGTGATGATGAGCTGCTTGAGCTTCTTCAACGCGGGGTAGGTGTTGTGGCGGTTCAAGGCACGGTTGAGATCCACCGAGAGACGTTGTGCCAGCGCCAGGGTATCGCCGTCGACAACTGCTCCAGCCGCATCGGTCGGACCGTCGGTGCCATCGGTGCCAATCGCGACCACCCATACCTTGGCCAGACCGGCAATCTCTAGCGCCGCGGCAGCGGCGAATTCCTGCGCTCGGCCACCTGTCCCATTTCCCGTCACGGTCACAGTCGTTTCGCCGCCGGCCACGACACAGCAAGGCCGTTGAAGCGGTTTCCCCTCACAGATCATTTCTCTCGCCATCGCGCCAAACTGTCTCCCCGCCTCACTGGCCTCGCCAGTAACGGCTACTGTCGGCACGAAAGTTCGTAGACCTGCCTCCCTGGCTGCGCGGGTGACCGCTGCAACGGCCGCTGCGTTATTCCCGACGATGTGATGCTGGACTCGACGAAAGAGAGAGGACCCAGGCTTTGGAGTTTCGATCTCGAGTCCCTGACATCCCCGCGTAAGATACTGACGCACTCGTTGAGGAGTCGCCGTCCAGATGCGATAGCGCTTCAAAATTGCGACAGCATCTTGATAGGTCGTCTGGTCTGGAACTGTCGGCCCCGACGCAATGGAGCTGAGATCATCTCCCAACACATCGGACAGGATCAGCGTCGCCACGGTAGCCTGCGTCAACTCGGCAAGTCGTCCTCCCTTGATACGCGAGAGATGTTTTCGAACAGTGTTCATCTCTTGGATGGTCGCCCCGCATCGCAGAAGCTTCGTAGTGGTCCGTTGCTTGTCGGCCAACGTAATCCCTGCAACCGGCGCCGGCAATAAACTGGAGGCACCACCTGACAAGAGTACGATCAAGAGATCGCGCCTGCTCAGTTCTCCCACCATGGCACAGAGCTTGGCGGTCCCCCGCTGACCAGATCGATCTGGTACCGGGTGGCTAGCTTCGGCGATTTCGATCCGTTTCGTTGGGATAGCATGTCCATGCTTCACCACGACAAACCCATTGTCCAACCAACGGCCCAGTCGCTGTTCCACCGCACGAGCCATGGGGGCCGCGGCTTTCCCGGCTCCGACCACGACGACCCGCTCATATCGGCTCAGGTCGTACCGGTGCCGACCCACGATCAGCTGATCGCCATTCATGGTGATCGCACGGTCAACCGCCGTACGGGCATCGACTGCCGTCAGTCCACGAGTGATGAGTTTCTTGAGTAGTGGCCGGATAGGGGAGGAAGGAATCTGCATCACGCTACTGATGGGATCGCAGGTCTTAGCGAGCGAACGATGACCGCGGAACAAGGACACAGCAATTGTTTCTTTTTCATCGCTCAGCGCTCACCGTTCAGCGTTTCCAGACGAGCGGACTTTTCAGCATCCTGCGCGTTAGGGAGTTTTGTCCTGCTTAAAACAACGGGTCGGACAAGTCTGCCGCGGGACTCTCATCTGATACGTGCCCTTTGGCAGCACATCCTTCTTGAATTCGGGGTTCAGCATCTTGAGTTCCAAGAAGTAGGTTCCGTACTCCTCGGCAATCGAGGTGAGGGCTCGCTGAGTATCCTTCACGTTGACGGTCACCGTTTCGGTTTCCATCGGCATGTAGAGATCTTTTTTGCTCAAGCCCAGATACTTCTCCGGCTGCGAGTAGATTTCTTTGGCGGCGATGATTCTGGGAACGTACCGCATCGTTTCCCGCGGCCCATGCATCTTCCAATAGTCGGTAATATTCTGTTCCTTCAAGAGCCGGCGAACCCGTTCTTCACCGGCATTGTAGGAGGCCATGGCCATGAACCAATCGTTCTGCTTGAAATCCTTCAGGTAGCGCAAATACTTCACCGCCGCTTCCGTCGACATTTCTAAATTGCGGCGATCGTCGCGAACGGCATCGCTCTTGAGCGCGTACCGCCGCCCGGTGGAGGGGATGAACTGCCAGGGCCCTGACGCTTTCGCCTTCGAGTAGGCAGCGGCCACACACTTGCTCTCGACGAGCAACATATACTTAAGATCATCCGGCAGGCCGGCATCCGCCAACTGCTTTTCGGCTGGAGGAAAACAGCGTCCCGTACGCTTCGCCAGGATGATACTTTCGCCCTGGTCTTCTAAGAACTGATAGAACTCATATTCGATGCGTTCACGCACCTGCCAGTTATCGAGCGGAACCGGCTGCCCGGCGAACGTCAGCTTGTCGGGCAACTTGAATGAGCTCAGAAAATAGCGCTCCGCCCCTTCTCGCTTGATCTCCGGCAGGATGACCAGGCGACCCTCCGGTTCATCCGAATTTTCGAGGAGATCGAGCGGCATGGAGTCACGCTCTGGCTCCCCCTTCGCTCCAGCTCGAGCGGCACTGTCTTTGACTTCAGGATGTTCCGGTTGCGGTTGCGCTCCTGTTGGAATCGGAAGCGTGACGGCGATCCACAACCCGCTGAACACCAATGCCCGTTGAAGCCACGTCCTCATGCCAATCCTGCCTCCTCGATACGGTGAACGATCCTGAGTCGAGTGCGTATGCTAACAGCACGGCTTGGGACCGGCAAGCATGATCGACTTTCGGATTCGTGTTAGACTCTCGCGACCTATGCGTGCACTGACTCTCCTCAACGATCGTATCACCCACTGTACCGCCTGCCCGCGGCTCGTCACCTATCGGGAAGCCGTCGCATCAGAAAAACGAAAACAGTTTGAGGACTGGACCTATTGGGGCCGTCCGGTCCCTGGATTCGGAGATGCCCAGGCCCGCCTCTATGTACTTGGGCTTGCCCCGGCGGCGCATGGCGGTAACCGAACCGGACGAGTCTTCACCGGCGATCGCAGCGGAGACTGGCTCTACGACGCCTTGCATCGATTCGGGTTTGCGAACCAGCCTGGCTCTCATCACCGGGACGACGGGCTCACACTCTCGGATTGTTATATTGGCGCCACCGTCCGTTGCGCGCCGCCCGACAACAAGCCGACGCCACAAGAATTCACGGCTTGCCGCTCATATCTGCGGGAAGAACTCCGATTGTTAGGAAAAGTTCGAGTGGTGGTGGCGCTGGGCAAGATTGCGTTCGATCACTACTTGAGGGCCTGCCGTGATGAAGGGATGACGCTGCCCTCGCCACTCCCGAAATTTTCCCATGGAATCGTCCAGGTCCTTCCATGGGGCGTGACGCTGATCGGCTCGTACCATCCAAGCCAGCAGAACACCTTCACCGGGCTCTTGACCAGACCGATGTTTCACCACATCTTCTCAACGGCCCGCCAGAGACTCACGGAATCAACAGGCGCACGAACCGGCAAGTCGTAGGCTGCGTTCTCCGCTTGCGCGCAGCAGGATGCTCAAAATGGCCGTCCAGCAAGGCCGCAGCCGACGAACGCACCGGAGGCGTAGCCCCAGGCTACGTTGAGGATGCATTCGAGGCGAGAACGATGCTGGCGGACTTTTTCAGCATCCTGAATGATGTTACTTCTTCGCTTGGGCTTCCCAATCTGCCAAGAACTTCTTGAGCCCGATATCGGTCAAGGGATGTTTCACCATCTGCTGAAAGATCGAAAAGGGCATCGTGCAGATATGCCCACCAACCAGCGCAGCCTCAACCACATGCTGGGGATGGCGCACACTGGCCACCAGCACCTGGGTCTTATAATCGTAATTGCGATAGATGGTCAGAATCTGACGGATCAGCTCCATCCCGTTTGAACTGATGTCGTCAAGACGACCGATGAAGGGGGACACACACCAGGCACCGGCTTTTGCGGCGAGGAGCGCTTGGGTTGGTGAGAAACACAAGGTGACGTTCACCTTGATCCCCTCAGCCGCCAATCGTTTGGTGGCCTTCAGCCCCTCCGCAATTAACGGCACCTTCACCACGATATTCTTATGGATTTTTGCGAGTTCTTTCCCTTCCTTCACCATAGCATCGGCTTCGAGGCTGACGACCTCTGCGCTGATCGGCCCATCCACGATGCTGCAGATTTCAATCAACATTTCCTTGAAGCTGCGACCTTCCTTAGCTACGAGCGAGGGGTTCGTAGTCACTCCGTCGAGCAGTCCCAGGCTGGCCGCCTCTTGGATTTCTTTGACGTTGGCGGTATCAAGAAAGAATTTCATGGGCTCGTCCTTTCGTCTCAGGATGTGAGGACCATGTCCTCACATCGTTATCGGTTATTTTATGCAGAACTCGAACGGTGGCTCAACCGCCCCGCCCAATCGCCTCGTTTGACAGGTTTCTACCCGACAGATAAGATTCGATCGTCAACCGCCTGCCAAGTTATACGTTGACCACAGCATACGACAAGGAGACCTCCTATGAGACGATCTGCCTGGCTACTCGCGATGTGCCTGCTCCTGACCGCCTGCGGCGGCAGTAATCCCTATCTGGAACAGTCTCTCAAGCCGGCTGAGCTTCAAGGAAAAGATAAGGCCTGGTTTGAGAAGAACTGGGGAGCGCCCAGCGGCAAAGCCCCTAGGTTTTTTGGCGGAGAAACATGGACCTACTATCGCATCGCCGGCGGAAAGTCGGGCCTCCCCCTCTTTAATTTCTCGCCCAATCAATGCCAGATCACGCTTAAGTTCGACAAGGAAGAAAAACTCGCCGACTACGACTATTCAGGCTGTTAACCGGCGAGCTGTTCCTGAAACTTGTGCGCACAGGTGCGACTACAAAAGTAATAGGTCTGGCCTCCAATATCTTCGGTGATCGCCTCTCCCCTTGGAACGAACACCCGGCACACAGGATCCTGCACCATGTGATTCTTGCCGGGAGGAAGCTGCTCTGGCTGGCCCTGTCCCTTGAACTCTCGGAGAGCCCGCCGGAGAAGAAAATATAATACGGTGAGGAGTCCGAGAACGAGGATAATTCTATACATAGTGGTGGTCTCTTCGTGAGGCCACAATCCTATGGGACAGCTTCACCCCTGTCAAGGACTCCATAACCGGTTCTAGTTGAGAAACCAATAGGCTACCACTCCAACCGTTCGCTCAAAGGGCCCAGCCTGACAAGCGCAAAAGGGCCTATTTGCCCAGAAGACCCAGTACTTCAGATGGATATGCTTCTATTTCATAGAATGCTAGAGTGTCAACATGACGACTTGCGATAAATGCCGCGGGGCAATGTTACCGGAACGGGCAGTGGATCTGAACGCAGGACTTGCGATCACAGTATATGCATGTTTGAACTGTGGCCGTCGGAAATCAGCGGGCCAGGAACCTCTGCCTATTACCGCACGACATTAATCCGCGCTATGACAGAATCGAAACTGCTCACGTACGACGAGCATAAGGCAGCTGAAGCTGCCTTTCGTGGGATTCCGCTCAATCCTGATTGGACGGACTCAGCCCAGGAAATTTATGCCCGTCTATCTGCGGCGTTTGTCAAACGAAAAGCCACTGACCTCATGCCCACAAACACGTGGAAGCGTGAAAAGGTCTACCGGTAGGTCGTAACGTCCCCCTTCCGCCCGCGAACCAATTCATCCGCCCCTGATTCCTACGAATTCAGTACGCCAGACATCGGACTTCTCAGATGTCATGAAGCTGATATTGCGTCAGCTCCCATAGGCGCCTGGTTTTCCAGATAGCACACCAGGCAGGGAAGATCGGCTACCGAAGACTCAACACATCCATCATGTCGTAGAGGCCTGGAGACTGCCGAACCACCCACTGCGCGGCCCGCAAGGCGCCCCCTGCAAAGGTATCTCGACTGCTCGCCCGATGTGTGACTTCGATGCGTTCACCCATCCCGCCAAAGAGAATCGTATGGTCGCCGACGATATCGCCGGCACGAATCGTTTGAATGCCGATCTCGCCTTTTTTCCGTTCCCCGATGAGACCTTTTCTGGCATAGACGCCGACCTGATCGAGGTCTCGATTCACCGCGTTCGCCAAGACTTCCGCAATCTTAAGCGCCGTGCCGCTCGGCGCATCTTTTTTGAGACGGTGATGGGCCTCGATCACCTCGATATCGTATTCATCCCCCAACGTCTTCGCCATCTCACTGATGACCTTATAGATCAGATTGACGCCCACACTCATGTTGGGGGACATCACGCAGGGAGCCTGACTGACGAGCGTCTTCAGCTCTACGAGCTGGGAGGGGGAAAACCCGGTCGTGCCGATCACCATGGCCCGCCGATGTTGAGCCACCGTGCGCAAATGATGCAACGTGGCTTCAGGAGAAGAGAAATCAACGACCACTTCGCCTCGACTCAGCAATGCTGCAAGATCGTCGGTGATCGGAACGTCGGCGCGGCCGCAGCCTGCCGTCTCCCCGGCATCGGCGCCCAACGCGCCATGGCCCTTCCCCTCAAGCGCACCGGCAAGCGTCAGGACATTCGAATCTTTAATCAGCGCAACCAGCCGACAGCCCATGCGCCCGGCAGCCCCTGCCACAATCACGTTCGTCATAGAGTTATTACCTGTACCGGGGCGATCCCGGCTAAATGAGGCCTGCATCCTTTAAGGCCCGCGTCAATTGGCTCTTCGTGTCAGTCGCCATCTCACAGAGCGGCAAACGTAACTCAGGAT
This sequence comes from Nitrospirota bacterium, assembly GCA_030645475.1. Taxonomy (NCBI): domain Bacteria; kingdom Pseudomonadati; phylum Nitrospirota; species Nitrospirota bacterium. Next base: position 281,725 of record JAUSMA010000069.1, on the reverse strand, counting down.
CGATTTTTCCCATCATCCCCAGCGCGGTTTTGACTGGAATCGGATTGGTCTCGTAGAAGAGCGCAGTAAAGAGCGGCGACAGGGCGAAATGAATCCTTCTTGCCTCCTCAACCTGTCCGCACAGGAAGGCCTTGACCAACTGCGCCATCTGGAGCGGGGCGACGTTCGATGTCACACTGATGACGCCTTTGCCTCCGACTGCCATCATGGGCAACGTCAAGGCATCGTCACCGGCCAAAACCGTCATCCGATCGCCGCACATACTCGCGATCTCAGAGGCCTGCTGGACGGACCCGCTCCCCTCTTTGATCCCGACGATGCTCCGTAGCCCGCAGAGCCTGGCCACCGTAACCGGCAGCATGTTCACACCGGTCCGTCCTGGAATGTTATACAAAATCTGCGGAAGATCCACGGACTCCGCAATGAGCTTGTAATGGCGGTACAACCCCTCTTGTGTCGGCTTGTTGTAGTACGGCGTAATGATCAGCGCCCCGTCGGCCCCTGCCTCTTTGGCGTGCTTCGTGAGGGACACCGCTTCTGCCGTGCTATTCGAGCCGGTCCCGGCAATCACGGGAACCCGGCGATTAACCACCTCGACGGTCAACTCGACCACGCGATGATGTTCCTGATGCGACAGGGTGGCGGATTCGCCGGTGGTGCCGCAGGGCACAATCCCGTTCGTCCCATTGGCGATTTGCCATTCAATGAGATCGCCGAAGGCCCGTTCGTCGACCTTGCCATTCCTGAACGGGGTGACAATGGCAATCAATGCGCCTGTGAACATGCTGACTCCTTCGCCAAAAATGCGTCTTTCCTGCCCGTTCCTCAGTCGAGAAAGGCTGGAATCGTTTCGCCCTTTACCAAATCCTCATAGGTCTCTCTAGTCTTGATGACGTGGATCTCCCCGTCTTTGATCAGGACTTCGGGCACCCGTGGGCGCGAATTGTAGTTGGAAGCCATCACAAATCCATAGGCCCCCGCACTCATCACCGCCAGCATGTCGCCCGGATTGACCTCCGGCAGAGACCGGTCCTTCGCCAGGAAATCGCCCGACTCACAGACCGGACCGACAACATCCACATTGTGCTTGGGCCGCTTGAGTACCGCCTCCGAGACGGGACGAATTTCATGATAGGCCCCGTAGAGGCTCGGCCTGATCAAATCGTTCATCGCCGCATCGACGATAATAAACCGTTTCGCCTCGCCGTCTTTCCGATAGAGGACCTTCGTCACGAGAATGCCGGCATTGCCGACGATGACGCGGCCCGGCTCCATAATGAGGGTCACGCCCAAGTCCTTCAGCAATGGCGACACGGCATCCGCCAAATCTTGCGGCAACGGGGGCGTTTCGTCCGAGTAGGTAATGCCGAGACCACCGCCGATATTGACATACCGGATGTTGATGCCCTGAGCCTTCAAGGCTCCGACCAGCGTCACGACCTTCTTCACGGCCTCGACGAACGGCGTGACCTCGGTCAACTGCGATCCGATATGTTTATGCACTCCGACGACATCGATGTTGGCAAGCGAGGAGGCCAGGGTGAACTCTTCGAGCGCCCGATCGGCTGCGATCCCGAACTTGCTCTTCTTGAGACCGGTCGAAATATAAGGATGTGTTTTCGGATCGATGTCCGGATTGATCCGCAGGGCGACCCTCGCCTTGACTCCGACAGAAGTCGCGACTTCATTGATCGCCTGCAACTCTGCCGACGATTCGACGTTGAACATGAGGATGTCGGCCTTCAAGGCCTCGCGAATTTCCTCGTGATTTTTACCGACTCCCGCGAACACAATCTTCGAGGGAGGCACGCCGGCCTTGAGTGCCCGGAAGAGCTCACCGCCGGACACAATATCCACCCCGCTCCCTTCCTTAGCCATGAGACGGAGGATCGCGATATTGGAGTTGGACTTCATCGCAAACGCAATCACATGGGGCAGGCTCTTGAAGGCCCCATCGTAGGCTCGGAAATGGCGAACGAGGGTCGTGTAGCTGTAGATATAACAAGGCGTGCCAACCTCTTTCGCGATGCGGCTGACCGGCACCTGTTCACAGTAGAGTTCGCCCTGTCGATACTCGAAGTTATTCATCCTGTCCATCCTTATTCAACCGTTCGTGGCTTGCAAACGAGAAACTCGCTAATGAGTTCTCGAAGGCATCCTCGAACAGACGGTAACGAGCCTTCGCGCTGGAATCTCTACCTTCATCGCACCATCGTCACTAACGAGTTCCCACTGGTCGCAACGGGGGAAGATTCACATCCTGCCCCTGTAGCATGGGATCCTGAGACGGCTCACCGGACTCGGCTGCCGCTGCCGCCTCACGCTGTTTGAGTTCCAGAAGCTCTCGATTCTTTTGTAGCTGAATCGTCGCATTCACCCCGACATTTTCAGGGGGAACCGGAGGCCCCACGGTTCCACAGGCTACCAACAATCCCATCGTTACACCAACCACGATGGACGTCGCATTCAGCCACCGCATCTTCACGAGAACATCCGCTCAAGTTCTTTAATGCGTTGCTCCACTCGCGCTCGGGCCGTTCCACCGATCTGAGACTTTTGATCGATCGCGGCCGTAACCGTCAACCGAGCGAATAGACCCTTTTCGATTCGCGAGGAAAACTCCCGCAACTCTTCGAGCGAGAAGTCCGTCAGCTCACGGCCTTGATCCAATGAAGCCCGCACCAACCGCCCCGTAATCGCATGTGCTTCACGAAATGGCACCCCTCTGGTCACAAGGTAGTCCGCCACTTCCGTGGCCAGCATGCCTCCACCCTGGAGCGCCCGATTCAACGCGTCGCGGTTCACCGTAATTCGACGCATCAGCTCCGTCAAAATCTCTACTGACGCGGCAACCGTATCGAGGGCGTCGAAGAGCGCCGGCTTATCCTCTTGGAGGTCCCGGTTATAACTCAAGGGCAGCGCCTTGAGGGTGGTCAACAGATTCACGAGGTGACCATACACACGCCCCGTCTTACCCCGCACCAATTCCGGCACATCGGGATTCTTCTTCTGCGGCATCATGCTGCTGCCGGTACAGAAGGCATCTGGAAGATCGACAAACCGAAACTCCTGGGATGACCAGAGAATCAATTCTTCGCTCAGCCGGGACAGGTGCATCATCGTGATCGACAAGGCCGAGGCCACCTCGATCATAAAGTCGCGATCGGACACGGCATCCAGGCTGTTTTGCGTCACAGCGGGAAAGCCGAGCAACTCGGCCGTGAACCAGCGATCTACAGGGTAGTTGGTCCCCGCGAGGGCGCCAGACCCTAGCGGCATGACGTTCAACCGCGCCGATGCATCACGAACCCGCCCCTTGTCCCGTTCGATCATTTCCACATAGGCGAGAAGATGATGGGCGAACAAGACCGGCTGCGCCCGCTGCAGATGGGTATAGCCTGGCATCGCCACTGTGCGATTGGCCTTCCCCTTTGCCACCAAGACCCGCTGAAAGTTTTCCAACTGTGTCACGAGCCGGCCCAGCTGATCCCGCAAATAGAGCCGGATATCGAGCGCCACCTGGTCGTTGCGGCTGCGGCCCGTATGCACCTTGCCGCCGAGTGGACCGATCAATTCGGTCAGCCGGCGCTCAATCGCCATGTGGATGTCTTCATCCTGCGGCGTGAAGCGAAAGCGGCCTCGATCCAGCTCCCGCTTCACCGACTCCAGACCCTTCACGATCGCCTTGGTCTCGGCTCCGGTGAGGACGCGGGCCTTCCCTAATGTTTTACAATGGGCGATGCTGCCCTGAATATCATAAGCATAGAGTCGGCGATCGACCGCCACCGATACGGTGAAGGCTTCCACCAGCCGATTCGTCTTCTCTGTGAACCGCCCGCCCCAGGCCTTTTCGCCTTTCGATGCAACTGGGCTGCGGCCCTTTGCTCGTGCCATTAGATACCGGCCTTCTTCCGTTGGGCTCTGATCTTCAGCCGCAACGCGTTCAGCCGAATGAAGCCCTCGGCATCTTTCTGATTATAGACTTGGTCTTCTTCAAACGTGGCGATGTCGAGCCGGTAGAGCGAGTTCTTCGACTTACGCCCGGCCAGCGTGCAGCTCCCCTTGTAGAGCTTCACCCGCGCCGTGCCGGTCACATCCTGCTGCGCCACATCGATCGAGGCCTGGATCATCTCCCGCTCCGGGCTGAACCAGTAGCCGTTGTAAATCAAGTCAGCAAAGCGCGGAATCAAACTATCTCTGAAGTGCAGCACCTCGCGATCCATCGTCAACGACTCGAGCCCGCGATGCGCCACGTGGAGGATCGTCCCGCCCGGCGTTTCATAGACCCCTCGCGACTTCATCCCGACGTAGCGGTTCTCCACCAGATCGACACGCCCGATTCCATGTGCGCCACCCAGCTTATTGAGGTGGGCCAATAACGTCGCCGGGCTCATCTTCTTCCCGTCGACCGACACCGGATTCCCCGCCTCATAGCCGATTTCGACTTCGAGCGGCTTGTTCGGCGCCTTCTCCGGCGACACGGTCATTTGAAAGATTTCATCCGGCGGTGACTTCCAGGGATCCTCCAAGATGCCGCCTTCATAACTCACATGAAACAAATTCAGATCCATGCTGTAGGGCTTAGCTTTCGTCGCCGTGACCGGAATGCCATGTCGATCGGCATACTCGATCAATTCGCGCCGCGACCCCATCGTCCATTCGCGCCAAGGCGCAATGATCTTGAGATTCGGCGCCAAGGCGGTGTAGGTCAGCTCAAACCGCACTTGGTCGTTGCCCTTTCCCGTGGCGCCATGCGACACCGCCTCGGCCCCTTCCTTCAGCGCGATCTCCGCCTGTCGCCGCGCAATGAGAGGCCGGGCGATCGAGGTCCCGAGCAGATAGCAGCCTTCGTAGACGGCATTGCCGCGCAACATCGGGAACACATAATCCTTCACGAAGGTCTCGCGCAGATCCTCGACATAAACCTTTTTGACGCCAAGTTTTTGCGCCTTGGCTTTGATCGCTTGCAGATCTTCGCCTTGTCCCAGATCGGCGCAAAACGCGATCACCTCGCAATCGTAGGTTTCTTGCAACCACTTCAAGATCACAGAGGTATCGAGCCCGCCGGAATAGGCCAGCACTACTTTCTTCATGACAGAACTCATCGTCTCGTTCGACTCCTCTTGCCTAGTAGGTTCGTTAAAATAGCCTTCTGCATGTGCAGCCGGTTCTCTGCCTGGTCGATGATGACCGACTGGGGACCGTCCAGCACCTCGGCGCTGATTTCTTCCCCCCGGTGGGCTGGCAAACAATGCATCACGATGGCATCCGGTTTGGCGCGATGCAACAGACGGCTGTTCACTTGATAGGGCGCCAGGACTTTCAATCGTCTCGCATGCTCCCGCTCGCGTCCCATACTGATCCAGACGTCGGTGTAGATCACGTCCGCTTCCTTCGCTGCGACATGGGGATCATGCCCGATTTCGATCACGGCGCCGGTTTTGGCTGCCTCTACCCTGGCCCGATCCACGACATGTTGCTCCGGCTGATACCCGACCGGACAACCCAACGTGATGATCATCCCCATCTTTGCCGCCGCTTCGATCAGGGAATTCGCCACATTGTTGCCATCACCGATATAGGCGATCTTGATGCCCTTCAACCGGCCCTTCATTTCTCGAATGGTCAGGAGATCCGAGAGGGCCTGACAGGGATGACTGAGGTCGGTCAATCCATTGATCACCGGCATCGTCGCTTCCTTCGCCCATTCCTCCACGATGGAATGGTCGTAGGTGCGAATAACGATCGCGTCGAGATAGCGAGACAACACGCGTGCCGTATCGGCGACGCTTTCCCCGCGCGAGAGCTGGATCTCGCCCATCGGCAAGACCAATGCATGGCCGCCCAACTGATTCATGCCAGCTTCGAACGACACCCTCGTTCTTGTCGAGGGTTTCTGAAACAACAGGCCCAAGGTCTTTCCGGACAGCAGAGGATGGGGAATCCCCCGGCGCTGCTTATCCTTCAACTGAGCCGCCGACGTCAGCAGACGCTCGATCTCCGCCTTGCTGATCGCAGCAATATCGACGAAATCTTTCTTGCCGACCGGCTTGCTTGTCGTTTGCTTCATCATGCGCATCTTATCCAATCGGCGCGAGTACGCCTTACGCCGCCTGCTTACTGAAAATCTGAGTCAGCGTATCGAGCAATCGATCGATTTCCAACTGGGTGATGATCAGCGGCGGGACAAATCGGAGGACATGTTCACCGGTTCCATTGATCAGAATGCCGCGCGCCAAACATTCGCTCACGACGACTTTCCCATCCATGTCGAGCTCAATCCCTTGCAAGAGCCCAAGGCCCCGCACCTCTCGCACCACTCGATGTCGCTCCTGACAATCGGATAGTCCCTTTGCGAAATATTCCCCCATTCGGCGCGCATGGTCGAGTACCTGGCCCTCCAGCAACACACGACAGACGGCCAAGCCCGCCGCACAGGCCAGCGGATTGCCGCCGAATGTCGAGGCATGACTGCCGGGTGAAAAAGCCTGGGCCACAGAGTCGATCGCGAGACAGGCGCCGATCGGCATGCCGCCGCCCAGTCCTTTCGCCAGGGTCATGATGTCCGGCTGTACCCCTAACTGCTCATAGGCAAAGAGCGTCCCGGTTCGTCCCATTCCGGTCTGCACTTCATCGAACATCAAGAGCACGTCTTTTTTCGTGCAGAGGGCTCTCACCTGCTTCAGATATTCACGATCCGCAACGTGCACGCCCCCCTCGCCCTGAATCGGTTCGAGCAGAATGGCCGCCGTCTTGTCGGTGACGGCCTGCTCCAGCTCTTCCAAATTATTGAAGGCGACGTAGTGAAAGCCCGGGAGCAGCGGCTCGTAGCCCTTTTGGACCTTTTCCTGTCCCGTTGCGGTGATCGTCGCCATTGTCCGTCCATGAAACGAGTTCTTCATCGTGACGATTTCGTACCGCCCGGCTCCATACTTGTCATGGGAATAACGGCGAGCCAGTTTGATCGCGGCCTCGTTCGCCTCTGCTCCGCTGTTGCAGAAAAACACCTTGTCGGCAAACGAGTGATCGACCAGCACTTGGGCGAGTTTGACTTGAGGCTCAGTGTAGTAGAGATTCGACGTGTGGATCAGCTGCGCGGCTTGGCGCTGGATGGCCTGAATCAAGTCTGGGTGACCATGCCCGAGAATGTTCACCGCAATCCCGCCGACGAAATCGAGGTACTCTCGCCCCTCAAAATCGTAGACCTTCGTCCCCCGCCCCCGCGCAATCGCGAGCGGTTGACGCGTATAGGTCTGCATCAAGTACCGCGCAGCGTCCTGCTTCAGCTCTTCTGTCGGCATGGCAGACGTATCCCCTTGTAAAGAAAGGGAAGGTAGCATAGCCCTGTCGGCGGAAGCAACCTGCATTGGGCAGGAGAAGCTATCGAACAGTATGGCACTGCTTCTTTACCCAGATGACGCCTCGTTGTGATAGTCTCTGGCAGATGAAGTCCTGTGCGCAATGCCAGCAGCAGAATCAGGAAGACGCCAAATTCTGCTACCAGTGCGGAAATACACTGGCCAGTGAGCCTGCACCACCCATCGCCGCCACCGTGCCACATACCGATGAAGACCTCTGGCGTCAACTCATCGGCCCCCATGCCGATCGCTATCTGGAACATTTTAAGAAATTCGGGTTAGGAGACGAGCCGAAGTTCGCGCTGACGTGGAATTGGCCGGCATTTCTGTATATTTCCTTCCTCTGGTTTCTCTACCGGAAAATGTACGTCTATGCGCTGGTCTATGCCCTCGGTCCGATGATTTCGACCTACGTGACCGGCGATCTCACCGTGGGTCTCGTCTGGAGCATCATGGCAGGCGCCACCGCAAACTATGTCTACTATTGGTATTGCCGTGAGCAGATTAGCGAGATCAAAAAAAGTTCCTGGACAGACCCGGCGAAACAAGACGAGGCCTTGAAAGAGGCGGGGGGAGTTCAACCCTACGTGATCTGGGTCGGAGTCGCCCTATACATCTTCTTTGCAATGACGATGTTCAAGCTGTTTCAAGATGGACTGCCGGATTCAGATAAGATTCCGACCAAACCAACGAGACCAGCCGCCACGAGTACCACGTAACCGTGAGCGCGACACGACGACCCGTGGCGACTTACTCCGGCATACTCTGCCGGCTTCGCTGCCACCCGATCCAGGCCTGAAACCACCCGAAATCCTGTTCATATGCGGCTCCGCCTGAATCAGAGGCGTCCTGCTTTTGCTCGATCTGCGTATAGGTGCGCGGCCAGTTTTTCTGCCACCAGGATTTGAGTTCGTCCGGTGCATAGGCCTGGCCGTTCGGTTGGAGAATGCCTGCCGCCGCGCAGACCGGCGCAATGAGCGGCCAGTAGCGATCTTTGCCGAGGCCGAGACTGCGAAAATGTTCGCGCAACAGAAAGACCACCCAGAGCTCGGCACTGTGTTTCTTGTTATGTTTGAAGGGTTGCGTCTGCCGGAGCGGAACCGGATCGAATTGCTTGATGACCGAGGTATAGTCCGGGCCGCCGTAACTACCGGCCACCTCGGCAATGCCTTCCAGCATCTTTCCCAGCTCAACTTCTGCAACGGGTGAAGAGCCAGTCCCCCCGCCTACGGCCAACTCTGCAAGCGGGTTCGGCGTGGTCAACAATTCGATGAGCGGCTTCAATTCTCGAAGGCGGGCGGTGGCCGCTTTGAGAATCTGTTCCGACTCCAGCCAATAGTCCGGATCGTTCTTCGTGAGTCGCTCTCGCCCCGGGGGCGGGAGCACCGTCGGCACCCAATAGCGCATGAGGACAAAGAGAATATAGTCCGCCTGCCCGCCGACTTGTGCGATCCGATCGAACATGCTGCCCGTACGCAGGCCCGTAAAAAAATCGTGCGCTCGGTCAGCCACATGCAGCCGCTGGCCGATCTCATTCCACCAGGCCTCAAACGCTGTCCAGTTGATATCGGAAGGAGATGAAGTCGTCATACCGGTAGCCTATCCTGAGTAGGTAAATCAGGCGGAATGGTACTGCCGGCCCCAAGCGAAAGCAACCGCTTGACATAGGCGGCTGTTCCAGTATGCTTTGCCCCGTGGCTATATCCTTTCATCCTCAAGGGGCACGTACAATGGCTCGATTAGTCCTGCTTCGTCATGGCGAATCACAATGGAACCTGGAAAATCGTTTTACCGGCTGGGTCGATGTGCCCCTCACGCCGCGAGGGATACAGGAAGCCAAGAACGCAGGAGACAAACTCCGTGGCTTCACGTTCGATCGTGCCTTTACCTCTGTGCTCGCGCGCGCAAACGAAACCCTGAGGCTGGCCCTCGAGGCGATCGGGCAATTGGACATCCCTGTCGTGAAGGATAAGGCGCTCAACGAACGGATGTACGGCGAGTTACAGGGGTTGAACAAGGCTGAGACTGCCAAAAAATACGGCGAGGCACAGGTGAAGATCTGGCGGCGGAGTTACGATATACCTCCGCCGGGCGGGGAAAGTCTGAAGGACACAGCCGAACGTGTGTTGCCCTACTATGAACAGACGATCAAACCGTATCTCCTGAAAGGAGAAACGATCCTCATCGCGGCGCATGGGAACAGCCTACGCGCCCTGACGATGGAACTGGAGCAGCTCTCCCGTGAGCAGGTGCTGGAGTTGAATATCCCGACTGGGGCGCCAGTGCTCTACGAGTTGGATGGGGCTGGGAAAGTTGTCAGCCACCGCTACCTCTGACAATTGAAGCAGACCAGGAGATTATCCGATATCTTGCAGTAATCGCCCGTAGGTCTCGACCGGCACAAAATCGATCAACAGGGTGAGAAGATTTCGCCGCTCCCCTTCCGTGATCAAGTGCTTCTCCTCCATCAACTCGGCGGCTTCGGCACTCACGGCAAGCGGACTCATACCTTCTTCCACCAAACGGGTATAGAGACGACGACGCTCCTGCCATTCGTTGAGGTACGCGGTCCAGGCAGCCGTACCGATGGGAACGGTCGTCCCCCATCCTGCCTCGATGGTATCCAGGATGAGTTCCGACAATGCCGCCTGGTACTTCAGAGGGATATGGGCCTCAATGGCGGCAAAGATCCAAAATAAATTCAGCGAGAGCACTTCTTGGGTAATCGCCTGGGCCTGCTCCGTCGTCGCCTCGATGCCATACTCTTCCAGTTGCTGGACTGACAGGCCGACAGGCATTGCTGCGACCAACGCTGCGCCGGCTTGTTTCGGGGTCATCGAATTAGTCGACATGCCTGAGTTCTCCCATTGTTCGCGGTGCCAGAGAATACCTGACTACGCCGGCCTGCTCAAGCAACTTGTCCAAGCCTACCCTCTATGCTACAGTCCGCCGTCATGATTTTACGGATCGCCGCCATATCGTTACGAACAACCTGTGCTGCAGGCCTGTTGGCCCTGTTGATGATGGGGACCGCCGTAGGCGTACCGCAAGCCCAAGCTGACGACAACCGTTGGGGGTTCGGCAGCGACCTGGGGCTCACCTCCGGAACGGTCAATGGCACGGTGTTCACCATGGCATTTAGTGGTGACTACTACATCGATCGAAACTTTTCCATCGGACCGATGATGCAGATCACCCCAATGGGAGACCTCTTCCAGATCTCCTTTGCAGGAGTTGCGCGTTATCACTTTCGCCTCAAGAACGGTATCAATCTGGTCCCCTTCACGGGCATCGGATTGATCCACGCAGACCTGGACCGCGGAACCGGCCCTGGACGCATCGACCGCAACGACACGAGTTGGTATATTCCGATCGGCCTCTCCGTCGAATATCAGGCCGTCCACAACATCGCGCTCTCCTCAACGTTGATCGTCAATCTCCACGACATCAACCTTGCACCATCACTCCCCGAAAAAGACCACACGAGTGTGGCCCTGCTGTTCGGCTTCCGCTTCGGTCCCTAGTTCAAACGTCGCACGTCAATGAGGCGCAGGCTCTGCAACAGAGTCCTGTTCACTGACGGAATGGTGATGTGGCCTGAGATGCGGGGGGAGGCGGTCGCTACGCTGCCTTGGCTGGCTGCCAGCGAAGACCGATGTTAATCAGCTCTTGCAACAGATCTTTATACGTATAGCTGGCTTTCTCTGCTGAATCCGCAAAGTCTTCGTCATGCGCGATTTGTGGGTTCGGGTTGGCTTCAAGCACGTAGACATTTCCCTCCGCGTCCATTCTCACATCGATACGCGCATAGCCGCTCAGGCCAAGTGCGCGATAGACACGCTTGGCGAGATGTTGAATCTCTTCCGCTTTCCCTTCAGGAAGATTCTTGGCTCCGCCTGACCGAATGCCATATTTCTCCTGATACGTCCGGCTCCATTTGACTCGTTCGGTCGCAATTCGGCGGGCGTCATCGGGCAACTTATCCATGAGCAGCTCCCACACCGGCAAGACATGGACATGCCCATTCCCCATCACCCCGACATAGAGTTCGCGCCCCTCGATATACTGTTCGATGAGCGCGCCGGTCCCCACGCTCGCGTGGATAAAGGCCACACGTTCCTTAAGTTTCTCGTCGTCCTGGACAATGGATGCCTGGGAGATACCCAGCGAGGCCTCCTCGGTCACGGACTTCACAATCAACGGGAATGACAACCACTTTGGCCGCTTCACCGCCCGGCCCTGTGGCACCACCATAAAATCGGGGAATGGAATTCGATGGAAGGAGAACAACTTTTTAGACAGCACCTTATCGCGTGCAAGCATCAACCCGCGCGGGTTACATCCGGTATAGGGCACATGCAGTAATTCAAGATACGAGACGACATTCTGGTCGTACACGGCCACCCCGTCGAACTCTTCGAGCAGATTGAAGGCGATGTGCGGCTTCCAATCTTCGATAGCCGAACGAAGCACCCCGAGATCACTCTTGACTCCTAATGGCTTGACGTCATGTCCAAGCTTACGAAGCGTGGAAACCACATCGTATTCCGTCTTCCACGCGGCGCCCGTGATCTCCTGCCCATGAAGGGGATCTGGGGGAACCAGGTCTTCGTGCATCAGGACAAGGATTCGAAGCCGTCTCATACCGCTACCTTATGCCGCCCGCTGCGCAAATAGTTCATCGTGTGGACGGTCAACAAAATCGTGAAGTCCAGCTTCGCCTGCTCTTCCGCAAGTGGAAGCCGCAAATGAAGCTGCCGACAGCGCTGGATCATGTCCTCGAGCACCTGATCGATCGTGTATTGATACTCGCCGGTCCAGGCTGCGACTTTGCGGCGCACCTCTTTTCGGAAACGGTTCAAGAAAGTCGCGGCGCTCATCTTGTCGGCATGGGCAGGTGCATCGGAAAACAGTCGCTTCAAGTCCGGATCGTAAAACGATTTCCGTTCGATCCCATAGTGCTTACGCTTCCGCTCGTAATGCTCGCCCAGGGTCTTCCTCAAGGCCGGCAACGGATCGATCTCCTCGTTCGTCACCACCTTGGGAGGGGCACCAGCCAACCCTTGCATAAGCCCGTTCACATACTGAAGCTTCTTGAGAACCGGCCATCCCTTATAACGGTCGGCCCATGTCGAATCGGGCGTGAGCCAGACCGCGAAGGTCTCCGCAAAGTCTTCATCCGGATGGCTTTGCGCATACCACACGTCGAGGTGACGCACGAAGCTCCGACTATAGGGCCTTGGGCTGTAGTATCTGGGGTAGGGATCGGACGAGCGGCCAAAGACTTGTTGTCGGCTGCGAAGCCGGCGAAGGCGATAGGCGTTCTCGATCGCATGACCTGCCTCATGCCGCAAGATACGCATGCACCATTCTGCGGTCCCTCCCTCGACTTCAAGCATTTGCCCCATTTCAAGTTTCGCGAGGCGGGGGTGGGCCAGGTAAAACGGGATCGCAATCCCCGGCACACCATCGGGGGTAAACCATTCGTTTGATAACCAAAAGTGAGGTCGGAATGTGAGCTGTCTGGATTCGAGTTCGGCGTAGAGTTGCGTGATCTGTTCTGACAGGAAGGCCCCGTCAAGGGTGACTCCTAGGCGGCACATGGGAAGGGCCAGAATCTTCTCGTCCGACCACGAGACCCATTCCGGCTCGTGATGGGGGCCGTCAGAAGTTGTCAGAGCCTGAAGCTGTGATCGATGCATCGATGCTGTATCCCGCGCGGTCAAATCGAAAGAGGTGCTGTGAGAAATATAGCACGTACTTTGGTATTGCCCGGTTCAGGAAGCCGTGCCCTTCACTCCCGCCCAGAAGTGGAGAAAAATTGTCCGATTAAGTCCAAGAATGAACCGGGACAAGCACAATTAAGTGTTTTACGAGGAACTACCGCAGGCGAGGGAGCAGGGCTGGTGCCGTGGCCCAAATCATATCGATCACTGACCACACATAGGCGCGCGCCCGTTCAGGATCACGTTCCCACTCCGGCATGACTTCGTGCAGATCAAGGACCGGCTTGTCGTGCCCGAGACAGACTTGATTAAAGAGCGGAACATCTCGCCCGAACTGTTCCCGAATATAGGCCTGGTGGTCTCGCCCCATCGCGAGAACGAGGTCGGCAGCCTCGACCAGTTCCTGAGTGAGCTGTCGCTGCACATGTGTCGTGGGATCAGCCCCCTTCTCTCGTAACCGGCCCTGAACCCACGCATGCATAGGCTGCGGCTTGGCATCGATCCCGGCTGAGCTGACGATGCAGGACCTCTGCGCCCCAAGTTTGATTTTGAGCGCGTACTCGGCAGTCACACTGCGGAATATATTCGCAGTACAGACGAAGAGAACCGACTGAAGTTTCTCGTCTGAACGTCTCTCACTCTGTCCCATACATATCCTCTATGAAGATCGACAGTCGCACGGCTGACCGCGTAAAATACCAGCCCATGTCTCAGTCGGCAAACCCTTCCCGGACATATCTCAAACTCGATGAGGCCACCGAGCAGTTGCAAACCAAACTGCTGCACCTCGTCGGAGAGACCATTGGCGCCTATGGTTTAATTGAAGACGGCGACAAAATCATGGTCTGCCTATCGGGAGGAAAAGACAGTTATGCCCTGCTCGACCTATTGCTGGCCTTACAACGGCGCGCACCGATTCACTTCGATCTTGTCGCGGTCAATCTGGATCAAAAACAACCGGGTTTCCCAGCCCATGTGCTCCCCGACTATCTCAGAAACGTGGGAGTCCCCTTCCATATCGAGGAACAAGACACCTACACAATCGTCAAGCGACTCATCCCTGAAGGGCAGACGACCTGCTCTCTCTGCTCACGACTCCGTCGTGGCATCCTCTACCGTGTCGCCACAGAATTAGGCGCGACCAAGATCGCACTCGGGCATCATCGTGATGATATTCTGGAAACCTTGTTCCTGAATCTACTCTATACCGGAAAGCTCAGGACGATGCCGCCCAAACTCCGTGCGAAAAACGGCCGGCATGTGGTCATTCGCCCGCTGGCCGCCGTGCGGGAAGCAGATTTGGTTCGCTATGCAGAACTACGCGCGTTCCCCGTTATTCCCTGCAATCTCTGCGGCTCACAGGAGGATCTCAAACGGCAAGAGGTCAAAGAATTGTTGCGTGAATGGGAGCAGCGGTCACCTGGCTGCACCGATAGCATGTTTGCCGCACTCTCGAACGTGGCGCCGCCGCTTCTCCTGGACCAACGACTATTCGACTTCAAGTCTTTGCGCGCATCGGACCAGACAGAGGGGCACGAGGATGCATGGCTAGACGAACACCACACGTGATCTGAAGCCCCGACCTCGATCACGTCTCAACATAAACCCCTCCCCTCTATTCATTCTACTGATACCGGCTGGCGTTGGGGTCATTCAAGCCAGAGAGTCCACGCATGCCGCTGCTGGCTCGACAGAGAGAAGGAAAAGGAATCGGAGCCTGTTATGCCTTGAGTTTTGAGGTGAACAACTTGCGGAACTTAACAACCTTAGGAGCAACGATCGCAGTACAGTATCCCTGATAGGGATTTCTCGCAAAATACTCTTGATGGTAGGGTTCGGCCTCATACCACATCCCCGCTGGCTCGACCTGTGTCACAATTGGCCCTGGATAGATTTTCTCTTTCGTCATCGACGCAATGACATCCTCCGCGATCTGCTTCTGTTCGGGCGTATGATAGAAAATCGCCGATCGATATTGCGAGCCGACATCATGCCCCTGGCGATTGAGTGTCGTAGGATCGTGAATGACGAAAAACACTTCGAGCAGCTCGCGATAACTGACAACGGTGGGATCGAACGTGATACGAACGGCTTCTGCATGTCCAGTTCTGCCGCTACAAACCGCTTCATACGTCGGATGATCCATCTGGCCGCCGAGGTAACCGGACTCGACAGACACCACACCCTTCATCTGGTCATACACCGCTTCGAGGCACCAAAAGCAACCGCCGGCGACGGTGGCCATGTCGTATCCAGTCTCTGTCGGTGGTGATTGTCCCATCGTATAGATCGCTCACTCCCTGACCTGAAAATGTATTGCACGAGGGCATCTCTGTTTCTGACTCCCCCAAGGCCTTATACCATAGGAGGCGATGAGGTCGCGAACAGACCGGAGGACGCAGGCAGGAAGCCTCGTTCGTACGATCAAGGGACCACGACTAACCTGTCCGGGTATCACGCTGAAAGGGGAGGGAGAACAGTTACGCCGCACACTCCGCGTTGAGGTTGGCAATGACTTGCTTGAGCTTTGCCTCCTCATCGGGCTGAATCTTCGTGAACTGAATTCCAAATGTCTTGGCCTTGACCCAACGTACCTGGGCCTCATCGATCCGCAAGGGCCAGTCGAGCCCAGGGATATAAATACGGCACTCAAACGACGCCCCCACGACAACGGGCAAATCCGTTTCGATCATACAACCGCCTGAGGAGAGGTCCAACGTCCGGCCCTGACCTTCCCGTTGTCCGCCAGAAAATGTGCTTCTGAACTGCGAGGTAAAACGTGGCTGTTGTCGTTTTTCCATATAATGCTCCTCTTTGATCATACGAGGCTGAGGAGGCCTCGGACGTGAATCAGGCTGAATCGTGACAGTGCCATGCCTGCTTCATCCAACCACAAACACGAAACCCCGGGCTCACCTACAGGGGCGCCGGGGTTCCGTAGAGATCGTGACCCGCTTCGTTACTGCTGTACTTTCAAGAGCACATGCCCGCGACGGTTCTGCTGATAACAAGATTCGGCCGGTTCCGAGCAGAAAGGACGCTCCTTGCCGTACGACACGATCGCCACCTGCTTAGGGCTCACACCCGATTCGACCAGATAACTGCGCGCAGACTTGGCTCGTTTATCTCCCAACACCACGTTGTAATCAGCCGTCCCCCGTTCGTCACAATGCCCCTCGACCTTCATCACCGCACCAGGATGGGCCTTCAACCACTCTGCGTCGCGGTTCAATGCTTCCATTCCAGCATCTGACAACATCCATTGGTCATACCCAAAGAATACGTCCTGCAAGCCCGCTTCGATGGCCGCTTTTTCTTCTCTGGTTAATTCCGCACGCTGACGGGCACTCATCCCATTAGAGGACAGCGAGGCAATATCGCCACCCTTTCCCAATCGTTCTTCTGAAGGATTTCGAGAAAAACCGCTGAGCCCTCCGCCTGAACCACCCTGAGACATACCGGGGAAGCCCTGATTCGAACCGTTTTGCGACGCCCCCGCCCCCGTCTCTCCATCGGACTGCAACCATTTCATGCTACAGCCTTGACTGACAAACAGGGCAAGCCCCAAAGCAGCCACCGTACTCATTTTCATTGAACTTCCGACCATGATTCTTCCCCCATCGTTGGAATGACACGGAAACACAACTCAACCTGTGCCAATCAAATATAGCACCTGAATGAAAAAGTGAGATTGAGAGGCAGCCGGGGAGTATTTCCCCTTAAATGTCAGCCTGTTGAGGGAGAGAGGAGGACTCTTGAGGATTAGGGCGGCACCTCAGGCAGTCCGCAATTCCGCACATGAAAGAAGGGGCCAGAGTAAAAATCGCCTATAGTTGTGACGACTTACGATCCGCCCACCGAGCCGGACGCATCACCGTACTCAACGCCGCCACGGCACAAATAAATGCCAGCATCGCCAAACCCACCATCAGAAAAAAACTAGCCCGGACGTCATGGAGGACTATATGGTTCATGATACGCCTTTCCTCTCGGTGACGATGCGCTATCCACTCCACCATCCGCACGAACAGGCCCATGGTGCTGCAGGCTCCTGCTTCGTCAACCAACGTCCACAGCAGGGACAATGCCTCGTCCAAGCCTGTCGGGGCTGACAACCTGCGAGCCTCCTGTGAAGAGGCCCGGCACAACTACGCTTATAGCATAGCACCATATTCTGCTCCCCATGGATCTCGCTTCTTGATGTAAAGATACTGCTGAGGAGCAGAGAAATCTATGCAGCTTTGGTGGGGGATAACCAGCTCAAAAAGACCGGGAAGGCACTCGCAAACCTCTGATACTTCGATAATTATGTAGTGAGGCTTCACTGGAAGATGTGGTGCGCCCGGAGGGAATTGAACCCCCAACCCCCGGATCCGAAGTCCGATGCTCTATCCAATTGAGCTACGGGCGCATGTGCTATTTCAAACACTTCGAAGGAGACCTTGTCAAGGACAGGAGTCGCGCTTCCTCACACCAACGTGAGGAGCGTCTCAACCAGTTGATCGATTGATCGATCATCCGTCGCAACGACATGATCGGCGGCCGCTTGATACTTCGGCGTCCGCTCCCGCAAGACATCCGCAATTTCATCGACAAACGATTTGGTCCCCGTCAATGAGGGACGCTGATTATCGCCGCCGATTCGTGTTGCGATCGTCTCGACGGAGGCCGTCAGCCAAAACAACCTGCCGCTCTGCTTCAATGCCTCTACGTTTTGCGGGCGAAGGATGGCCCCTCCGCCGGTATCGATCACCAACTGGTCCCGGCTGGCCAGTTCCCTGCAGATATCGGACTCCAGGTCGCGAAAGTAATCCCATCCCTCTTGGGCAACGATCTCTGAAATCGCGCGTTTCGCACGAGCGACGATCTCCGCATCGGTTGACACGAGCATTCGTCCCAACCGCGCCGCCAAGAGTCGGCCCACCGTGCTCTTGCCGGTCCCTCGATAGCCAATCAGCACGATGTTCATGAGAAACGGGACTCCAGGACGGCGCGCATCACGTCAGTTGGGGCAGTGTGATTGGTCCAGAGCTCAAACTGCGCGGCGGCTTGATGAAGAAACATCTCAAGCCCTGGAATCGTACGACAACCAATCGCCTTTGCATCCTTCAGCAACTGGGTATCCCGAGGATTGTAGACGATATCCATGACCGTCAATCCCGCATGCAGCAACGTCGCAGGCACAGCAGTTCCCTGCACATTGGGCGACATGCCCATCGGGGTACAATGGATCAGCACATGTGTGTCCGGCAGAAGCTTTCGCAACGTTCCCTCATCCAGAGGCAATGCCTGCACGGTCATCCCAGTCTTCGACTGGAGGTCTCCGGCCAAGGCGGTGCGTTCCCAGTCATCGATTCCTAGTAGGCTCAAGCCAGCGATCCCGGCTTCAGTTCCAAGCGCAAAGGCAATCGCGCGAGCCGCGCCTCCGGATCCAAGCATGACGACCTGACGCCCTTTCAAGGCAACCCCGCCCTCACGAAGCGCACGCAACGCGCCGGTCGCATCGGTGTTATAGCCTGTAAGAGTCCCGCCTTCAGCCACAATGGTATTGATCGCACCAATATGACGCGCGGTCGGTTCAACTGCGTCAAGAAATGGAACGGCTGCCACCTTGTGAGGGATGGTCACGCTGGCACCGCGAAAGTTACCCAACGCGCGCAGCCCCCGAATCGCATCGCCGATCGCTTCCACGCGAAAGGCCAGATACACAAAGTTCAGCCCGAGTTTCTGAAACGCGGCATTATGAATCGCCGGCGAAAGCGAATGCTCGACGGGATTACCGATGACACCGCAGAACTGCGTATGTGCGTTAATGTCCATAGGCCGAGAACTCACGACTGCTGCTGATTCAGAAGAGCAGATAAGCACCCATCGCGACGACGGTGGAGTTGACCATTCGCAAGGGACGCCGACTCACGAGATCGTCATCCCTCCATCGATCGGAAAGGTCCCGCCCGTAACCCAGGCTGCCTCGTCGGAAACCAGATAGAGAACCATATTGGCCACCTCTTCCGGCTTACCAGCTCGACGGATAGGATAGTGCGCGAGAATCGGGGCCAGTTGCTCGAGGTTGCTCATCAGCGGAGCGGCCATCGGCGTATCGACAAGTCCGGGGTTCACCACGTTACAGCGGATGCCCTCCTTGGCATAGTCAACCGCGATAGCTCTGGTCATGGCATCGAGCGCCCCCTTGGACGCGGCATAGGCCGGCAATGTAGGAAGTCCGACGAGGCTCGCGATGGAGGAGATATTGACGATGGCGCCGTTCCCCTGCTTCAACATCTGCGGCAGTGCCGCTCGCGTCATTCGAAACACCCCGGTCAAATTGACGTCGAGGACCTGCGTCCAGGTTGCATCATCGATCTCATGCAGGCGCTTCCCGAAATCCCCGACTCCGGCATTGTTGACGAGGATATCGAGCCGTCCAAACTGCTGCACCGTCGCCAGCACTGCCTCCTGGACATGGCGTTCGTCTGTGACCGATCCGGCAACGGCGACGGCCTTACCCTGCGCCTTCACAATGTCGCTCACGACCCGGTCGAGCTCTCCTTGCCGTCTCCCCGTAATCATGACCGATGCCCCTTCGCGCGCAAAGGCTTTCGCGATCGCTTCACCGATACCCGCGTTGCCCCCGGTGACGACCGCCACTTTCCCTTGTAACCGGTTCATCGCGCGTCGTCCTCTCGCTCTTCATGAGCATCACTGGCCTCGTCCATAGCTTCAACCGATTGAGCCGTCGGCCATAAGCCCGACTCGATTTTCCTCGCCACTGTAATGAAGCCTGAATGGGCGACCATCCGGTGATCCGGCCGCACGCTACGCCCCTGAATCGACCAAGTCCTCAACAGCGACTCAAACGTTTCAATCATGCCAAAGACCATCGCTTTCTCAAGGGCCTCAACCGTCTGCACCACTTGAGGAACGGTGGGAACAAAACTCAGATACATGCCGCCGGAACGAAGGACCTGCGCGGCATGCGGGACCACCTGCCAGGGCTCAGGAAGGTCGAGGACGAGACGATCGAACGGCAAGCCATCGCCGAGCAAGCTGATTCCCTCATACACGTTCCGGCGAAGCGAGATAAGGTTGGGCATCGGACCCATATACCGTTCGATGTTCGTCATCGCCGTTTTCGCGAAATCCTCGCGGGCTTCGTACGTCACGACGACGCCCCGCGGTCCCACGGCGCGCAAGAGGGCCATCGTCAAGGCCCCTGAACCAGTCCCCGCTTCGAAAACGCGCGCCCCTGGATAGACATCCGCCCACATGGGAATGAGCGCCAGATCCTTCGGGTACAACACCTGCGCACCCCGTGGCATCTTCAGCACATAGTCGCCGAACGTCGGCTTCAGCGCCAACATCGTCTTGTTGCCGGAGAGCGTGACGAGAGAACCATCGGGCTTCCCGATGAGATCGTCGTGCGCAATTTTATGACCGCTCAGTTGATAGCGATCTCCGGCCTTGAGGGTCAGGGCATACTGCCGCCCTTTTTTATCGACCAAATGAATACGTTCGCCTGATTGAAGTTGTGACATGGGGGCTCATTCTAGAAGCGCTGTGCCGGGTTTTCAACCAAACAAACGGCCAACAGGAGGGATTTCTCGACCTCCGCCATGAGTCTTCTTGAAAAACTGATCGCACGTATGACAAGAGAGCGAGACTCTGAGGCTCGTTGAGCGCGTAGCGGCGAACAATCCCGCCACAACTTTTTCACCTTCCATCCGTACGATCGCCCGGATTCTGAAAGGGCTGCCCCAGGGAGAAAATGTGGCGATTCAGCCTGTTGCTCGATTGCCACCACTACACACTTGCAGCAAGGTTGCCTCACTCCCTCTCCGAGATCCTCATTAAGCCACTCTAATAGAGCAGCCTTTTCCATAAGATTGCGATCCGCCATTCTCATGAACAATCCAGCACAGGATTTGCTCCGTAGTAAGACAAGAGAGCAGCCCGTCCGCACAGACTGAGCATGAATCGTTTGACGGAACGCTGTCTCTCATAGAATAGAACACAAGAACCGGAACCAGTTGAGGTCACGACCATGCGGAGCAACAGATCAGACAATCAGAGGAGGGGCGACGACATGAAAAAGAATCTTTTCCCAACCCCTGAGCCGGAAGAGCTTGTCACGATGACAAAGGACGTTGATGCGGACGATCCCGAAGCGAGCGACCTGCTAGATGTGATCGGCAAAGACACCTCTGAAGAAGAGCCATCAGAGGAGCCAGTGAAGCCGGCCACGCGTGCCGCAGTGAGCGGCGGCCCGTTCATGTTGGAGTCACTGTACTTTCGCTCCTTCGGCGAACGAGCCCTCTTGACCAGAGAAGAAGAAGTCGAACTGGCGAAGAAGATCGATTCCGGAACGAGCACGATTCGGAAGACCTTACGCCAGACTCTCCGAGTCTTCTCTAAACTCACGAGAACCGCCTCGGTGCTTGAGGCGCAACACACACTCCAGATGGTCAAAGGGTTAAGTGGACTCTCAGCCAGCGCGATCGATAAGGCCGAGCAGAGGCTCGCTGACATGATCAGCCTGGAAACGGGGAAACAGAAGCTTCCGGTGACCATCGCCAAACAACTCAAGGAAGGGTTAGCCACCCTCCGCTCCGCTCGGGTCCTGCTCGAACAGGCCAAGGACGAATTGGTGCGCTGCAACCTACGGCTCGTCGTGGATGTCGCAAAACATTACACTGGACGAGGACTGACGCTGCTGGACCTCGTGCAAGAAGGCAATATCGGATTGATGAAAGCGGCCGAACGTTATCAATACCGCAAGGGGTTCAAATTCAGCACCTATGCGACCTGGTGGATCCGCCAAGGCATCACCCGTGCGCTCGCAGATCAATCGCGAACCATTCGCATTCCGGTGCACCAGACTGAAGCCTCGCACCGAATCCTCCGCGTCACCAGACGCCTCGGGCAACAGTTGGGCCGGCCGGCCCGAATCGAAGAAGTGGCGGACGTGCTGCGGATGAGACCGGAACGGCTCCATGAAACCGTGCAGGCATTTCAAGAGCCGGTTGCCCTAGAGAAGCTAGTGGGCGATGGGAGCACGGAACTCGGGGAACTACTTCCCGACCTGCAAGCCGTCCCGCCGGATGCCAATGTGCACCAGGCGGAAATGGCGCAGCAGCTTGAACGTATTCTCGACACACTCACGCCCCGAGAGCAAACCGTCATCCGCCTGCGTTTCGGGATCGGCCACGATCAGTCCTGCACGTTGGAGCAGGTCGGACAGAGCCTGTCGGTCACGAGGGAGCGGATTCGCCAGATCGAGGCGAAAGCGCTCAAGAAACTGAAGACTCCCCAGATTAAGGAAATGTTTGCCGCCATCCAGTAAACCGCAGAAGTCTGGAGCAGAAAGGGGCGAGGGTTATCCTCGCCCCTTTTCTGTCAGGCAGCTTTCACACTGAGGGCACTTATGCCACAATGAGGCCGACTTAGTATGTGAGGCCCCATGACCACAGTTCGCACAGCAGAAACGATATCCAGCCCCTTTCACTCCCTCACAATTTCGCTCCTTCTCCCTCTAGTCATCGCCATAGTCCCAGACGGCCGAATTGCCCAGGCTGAGCCCCTAATTGGATCGGTCCCCATCCACGAAAAGTCCCTGTCGGTCCCTGCAGTCGTGGCGAAGGTACGTCCCTCGGTTGTCACCATTCTCACTCGCGGCATGCCGGCCACTCCCACGCAGGCCCAATCGGGGTCTGGGTCCGGCGTGATTATCGACGAGAACGGCTATATCCTGACAAACAATCATCTGGTAGCGGGTATCAAGAGCCTGGTTGTCGGACTCTCAACGGGTCGGCTCACCCCAGGCCGTGTTGTTGCGCGAGATTTCCTACTGGACCTGGCCCTCGTCAAGATCACGGCAACGGACTTGGTGCCCGCGACGCTCAGTCCTGTGCCGATGCTTGAGATTGGCGAGTCGGTCGTTGCCATCGGCAACCCCCTCGCGCTCAAGGGGGGCTCGACCGTCACCGTCGGTGTCGTCAGTGCCGTCGATCGCTCAGTGCTCACTCCGGATGGCGAAACGCTCTACGATCTGATCCAAACCGATGCGGCCATCAACCCTGGCAATAGCGGAGGTCCACTCGTGGATCTGGCCGGTCATGTGATCGGCATTAATGTGGCCATCGCGCCATCCGCTCAAGCCATTAGTTATGCGATTTCGATGGAGGCCATCTACCCCCACATTCAATCGATGATCGTCCGTGGATCGGTCCTTCGCCCGGACATCGGATTTACCCCTGTGACCATCACCGCAAGTATCATGGCGAGTTTCGGTCTGGACGGTGATCGTGGGGTCCTGGCGCTGAATGTCGAACCGGGAGGAGCAGCCGTCACGGGAGGCCTTCAGAACGGCGATATCGTGACCGCTGTCGATCAACATCAGATCTATAATCTCGGAGACTTCTGGCACTCCATCCGACGTTCGGGAGACCTCCCCAGCCTGCAACTAACCGTGCAGAGAAAAAACGTCCAGTCCACCATCTCGATTCAGAAGCCTTCGCTACAGAAGGCTTTCCCATGAATCACGCAGACGAATCCCAGCAGAGTCACGACGTCACAGGGCACGAGAGCAGGCCTAGTCCGCAAGAAGGCAGGCTCGTCCAGTTTCCCAAGCCGGTCCCCTATGCCGAAGCCTGGATACTGCAGCAACAATTACGGGAAGAACGGATTGCGGAGCGACAAGAGGATACGTTGTTACTCCTTGAGCATCAGCCGGTCTATACGCTGGGTCGAAGTACCAAACCCACACATTGGGCTTGCGGAGAAGAGATCCTCCGCCAAACAGGCGCCAACTTCCAATCCGTCGATCGTGGCGGCTCCATTACCTATCATGGACCGGGACAGATCGTGGGCTATCCGATCCTCAAGCTGTCGCGTTATTGTTCAGGCCCGAAACAGTATGTGCGGAAATTGGAAGAGGTCTTGATCCATGCGCTCGCACGATGGGGGATTGAAGGTTATCGTGTCGAGAAGACACCTGGCGTCTGGGTCCGCTGGCATGATGCGGATGCAAAGATTGCCGCAATCGGAGTCCGGATCGATCATGGCGTGACTCTTCACGGATTCGCGCTCAACGTCGATCTGGACCTCTCCCCCTTTTCCCATATCATGCCCTGCGGCCTGACCGCGTGCCCTATCACGTCCATGGCCGAGATCCAACGGTCTCCCTTGTCCATTTCGACCGTCGCGCAACAGGTGGCGCAGGAATTCGCGCGAACGTTCAACGTACAATGGATGAACCTCCCGCCCGAGATCATGGGACAGGGAGACCATCACAATACCCTCGCCGCGACGACGCTCACGCACAGTTGACGAGAGGAACCGCCTATGCACGAACTCGACACACCGACCTTCCGACTGGCGATGGCGCAATTTGATCAAGCAGCCGAGGCCATGGAACTGGATCCCAATTTACGCGAGCGGCTGAAACTTCCACAGCGGTCCCTGATCGTCAGCGTACCCATCCGAATGGATGACGGCCGGGTCGAGGTCTATACCGGCTATCGTGTGCAGCATGATTCCTCTCGCGGCCCCACCAAGGGCGGCATTCGCTATCACCCGGACGTGAATCTTGGGGAAGTCGCGGCACTCGCCATGTGGATGACCTGGAAATGCGCATTGGCCGACCTGCCCTATGGCGGAGCGAAGGGTGGGGTCGCGGTCGATCCGAAACAATTGTCGCGGGCAGAACTACAACGATTGACCAGACGCTATGCAGCGGAAATCTTCCCCTTGATCGGCCCGGAGAAAGACGTGCCGGCGCCGGACGTCGGGACAGATGCTCAGGTGATGGCCTGGATCATGGACACCTACAGTCAGCAAGTGGGGTATTCGGTGCCGGGCGTTGTAACCGGCAAGCCCCTTTCGATTGGAGGCAGCCTTGGGCGCGAAGAAGCCACCGGCCGCGGAGTGGTCTATGTCACCATTGAAGCGCTTCGTCATCTCAAGCTCGATATCTGGAACAGCACTGTGGTGATCCAGGGGTTCGGCAATGTGGGGGCCCACACTGCCCGCATCATGCAGGAATGTGGGGCTCGCGTCATCGCCGTGAGCGACGTACACGGAGGCATTCACAACGCAAACGGTCTGGACATTCCGGAACTCCTCACACGCTGCAAAACTCACGGACAATCCCTCCGTGACACCAAGCTGGGAGATTGGCTCTCCAACGACGAACTACTGCAGCTTGACTGCACTGTGCTGGTCCCCGCCGCGTTATCTGAACAGATCACCGAGCGAAATGCCGGGAAGCTCCGCTGCAGGATTCTCGCTGAAGGAGCAAACGGTCCGACGACCCTGGAGGCCGATCGCATCCTGCAAGATCAGGGGGTCTTTATCATCCCAGACATCCTGGCCAACTCCGGTGGCGTCATCGTGTCCTACTTCGAATGGGTGCAGGATGGGCAGCGCTTTTTCTGGAAGGCCAAGGACATTCAAGAACGGCTGCAAGACATTCTGATCAACGCCTTCCATCGGACGTTACAGTTTTCCCTTTCCAAGAATACGTCCATGCGTATGGCCGCATTGATGAGCGGAATCGACAAAGTGGCGCAAGCCCATCTCCATCGCGGTCTGTATCCGTGAGCGGCACAAAGCACGAAGGCAAGGGCCACCAACAGTCTGGGACTCTCGATTGAGGGACTATGCGTTGGCCGCACTCGCTGGGATTTGGCTGGCTGACGGGGTCGTACTCTTGCTGTCTCCACGCTACATCATCGCGCAGGTCCGCCAAGTACTGCAGCAATCCCCCGGGATATTGCGATGGGAACTTCTTGCGATCTTCGGAGGCGCCCTCTTGCTCGTTGCCGCGAACGACCTGCCCTACCCATGGCTCTGGACGGTCACGGCTGTGGGCATGATCGCAAAAGGCGCCTTCCTGTCGATCAGACCACTTTCATGGTGTAAGCCAGCCATTGAGTGGTGCCTTGGACGAGAGGACATCGACTACCGGTTCTGGGGTCTGGGTCTCTGTATGCTTGCGGTCCTGTTATTCCATGCGCTAGGGTGGATCGGTCGAAGCTGAGTCCTGTGAATGGTTGGAGACCCGTAGAATGGATCGGGATGCCCTGTTATCCCTCTGGGAAGCCCACAAGGAGGCACAATGGCCTCACGTGGAGGGCCAACATGAGGGGCCGTTGATGACGCTGGATACGGTGATCAGTGGATGTGTGGTGTATTTCCTCGATAGTCCAGAAGGCCTTGATGCCCAACGCCTCGTGATTCTTGAAGATTGCGTTGCAGATCTCGATGGCCTGACCAACGAGCTTGACGAAGATTGCCGGCCCTATTTCCAACGACTCCGGCACCTCGGTGCCGTCCTCATGAGCACCCATCACCGTAACTAATCTCTCACGTCGAGATACGAGTAGGGATGGTTCAGCGCGCCATTGCTCCACAGCCGTTACGATGCTTCAATAATATCCTTCTTCATTGCCCCCAATAGACCTAGAAGTTCTCCCTTTTCTTGCGCTGGCACCTTCGCCATGTCCATAGCTTTCACCAGATCCTCTAGGAATGCGCCAACGTCTCTCGTGGAAATCCGCATCCCGGCATGAGCCATCTTCATGTCGCGCCCGCTGTAGGTACAGGGACCTCCTGTCGCCATGCAGACGTGATCGACGAGGTGGCCTTTCAGTTTCCGTATATCAGTGGTCGCAAACCGGCCATTGATCCTGGTATCAGCAAGCACATTGGCCACACATTGTTCGACAACCACGGAAATGACAGGTTTTCCACCAATCCGCGCATAGAGAGACTTGCCGGTAGGCATCTGCTCCGTTGCCACACAGCCTACAAAGACCGTCAACAGACCGAGCCCGGCAACCGTTCGCCACAACACATATTTCGCCAGCATCTGCCCCCTCGCATTCAGCCATTCCTTGCAAGTTCTCAGGCTGTTCGATAAAATGTATCCATACTGCATGGTCCCACCAATTTCGTTATTAAATTTTCAACACCCTACATCTCCAGGAACCCATGGCTAAGGAGGAGTCGATGAAGGATTTACTACGAGTCGTCACGCTAATCTGCATAGTGATGACCGGAGTCGGTGCATGGGCGGCCCCTGGCTACGGAGAGCCCTACGAATTGAGCAAGCACGACGTGATGGACCCTAAGACCTTGAAGAGTGTCGACATTTCGCTGTTTGGAGTCAAGTTGGGAGATCCTGAATCCACCGCCGTGGATTCGCTGGTAAATGAAAAGATTCCTGGAGTTAAAGTGGAGCAGGAAGCTTCGTTTATTTTCTTGCTCGACCAACGCAAACCGACTGGTCCAATGGCTGGCGTCCGTATCCAGGATGGCAAAGTCGACCTGATCTTTATCAATAACCGATTTTCTTATAAGACTCGCGGCATCTTTCGCAACGTATTGAACAGCGAAAGCCCTGATGACGTGCGGAAGCTTCTGGGGCAGGAAGAGTATGGAGACGAAAACGTGATGGGCGCCATCCTGGCGTACGACAAACAGGGATTCGTCATCAATTATCTCGGGAAAGATGTCAACGTGGAGTTTTCCCCAACTCGGTAGCAGGCCCGATACGATTGACCACTCTGCGCGCTCATCGCGCCGGAGACCCCCCCCTAGCCCTTTTGCCGTCTATCGGTCTCTCCCACAGCAAGACTCGCTACAGCTACCCGCGAATGGCTGCACAAGCGGGCCACCGATGGCAGCCGACTCAACTCATCCATGTGCCTGTCGACTTGATCAAACAGAGAATTCAGTGTGGAGCGTCGGCGACCTGCAGCCCGTAGGTAATGAGGTTCGTCGCGGTATTCCAGCGGCGGTTCGAGTTGAGGATCACCAGGAGAAGATCACTCCCATTCTGCGAGACTTTGGCAATAAGACATCGGCCGGCTTTGGATGTAAAGCCTGTCTTAATCCCTTCAACACCGGGAATGCGTCCCAGCAATTTGTTCGTCGTGTGCAAAATATACGCATGGTGACCGTTGACAGCCGTGATGATCGCGCGCTCCTCACGAACCAACTGCCGGAAGATCGGCTGATCAAGGGCAATAAGGCTCAACGCGGCGAGGTCTTCGGCCGTCGAATAATGGTCCGGATTATCGAACCCACAGCCATTACTGAAATGCGTATCAGCCAAGCCCAAGGCTGCAGCCTTGGCATTCATGAGCGTCACGAACTGTGCTTCATCGCCACCGACATGCTCCACCGCTGCAAGGCAGGCATCGTTCGCGGACATGATCAACATAGCCTTCAACAGATCTTCCAGCCTAAAAACCTGTCCTGCTTTCACTCGCAAATGCGTCTTATGGGCCCGTGCGGCATTGGGGCTAATCGTAACGAGATCATCTAAGTGACCTTTTTCGAGAATGACCAGGGCTGACATGATTTTCGTGAGACTGGCTGGAGACATGCGCTTCCCGGCATCGTGTTCATACAAGACGCGCCCAGTTTTGAGGTCCTTGAGAAGAATGCCATGGGCTGGAGCGACTCGCCAGGGCGGAAACTGGTGCGAAGCGATCGCCGTACGGGCATGAGCTGGTTGTGCGGTTGCATTCTTCGCAGCTGCGATCGAGGATGTGCCCGTCACGGCAGTGATCAACATCAGCCCAGTGAGCAACCCCGTAGCGCGGGCCAGAAATGTTCCACGAGAGAGCATCTCGCGGTCTCTTGTCATCATGAATTCGTGACTCCTACTCACAGCGTAAAGGACTCCCGCACCTTCCCTCCACGAAATCCACTATCGATCACTTTATGGAAAAATCGAAGCAGATCGGCGAGGTCAATCCAGAAGCCGCAATTCAAACAACGGGCATAGAGACGCCGATTCTCTAACGTATAGTGACGCTCGATCATCATACATCCCTTGCATTTCAAACAGTGCATCGAGGCGCCTGTCTTCAGATTCTGTAGCTATCGTAGTCGATTCATGACTAAGGCTAAGCAACCGGCCAACAACCCTCCGCCGAAAATCGTCGTGCCAAACGAGAGGTAAGGGCTCGCTCCGCTGCCGGGAGGGGCTCCATCGAGCAAGTCTCGGACGCCACCCTGTACCATCAGCACAGACAGGGTGAGCAGCGCGCCGACAGCAAACCACCACCCAAAAGATCTCACTGGTATCCTCGAAACAGAGCATCAACAGGCCTGAAACGCACTGTGGGCCACTCTATCCGAGGGTCAGTAGGCTGTCAAGCAGACGGCTCTTTACCGTCACCCCTGCATACCGGAAGCCGACGCATGGCCTCATGGCACATTCACCGCCGGAGCGGTCGCCCCTTTCAAACCTTTATGAAGAAAGATGGAGACCGTTCCACTACCGTTATCTACAGTGACAAGCCCAGGCTCTTCAGCCTCCTTCGTCGTAACTCTGAAAATCGCGAGCGCGAAGGGGCCTGGCTTCGTCCGGTAATTTCTCGGCGGATATTCGAAGGTTCCGTCACCCCGTCCGAAGAGAATAGAGAGATCGCTCGACTGAAGATTGACGATAGCTACGTCGGTACGTCGGTCGCCGTTGAAATCTCGTGCGAGCCCGAAATTGGGCCCTGCATCGGCGCCGGAGTCATGTCCTGCCTGAAAGGTCCCATTCCCGTTCCCGAGATACGTCGTAAAGCTATCTCGTTCGCCATTGATCACGAGCAAATCACTGTTCCGGTCATTATTGAAATCTGCGAAACTCACCCCGAGTGGGCGCTTCCCCGTCTTATAGTCGACGGGAGGACGAAACGTGCCATCCCCATTTCCAACCCAGATGGAGACCGCGTTCGACATTGGCCCCCCGTTGGTTACAACCAAATCGACCTTCCCGTCGCCATTCAAGTCGGCCAACGCCACAGACGTAGGCGTATCGCCATATTCGTACTGCACCCCATGGGAGAATTCACCGGTGCCGGTCCCCAAAAATACTTTGATCTTGTCGTTTCGCAATGCAACCACGAGGTCTGAGGCACCATCACTGTTGAGATCGCCGCTGGCAATGGCAATGGGAGTCCGATGTACCGGGTAGCGCGGACCTTCTTCGAATTTCCCGTCGTTCCGACCGAAGAGTACGGCTACCTCGTCTCCCCCTGAGCAAGCCAAGGCCACATCGGAGTATGGATCATGATTGAACATCCCGAGAGCGAGCGAGCGGGGCTCTTTACAGGTATTGAGTTGGACTTGCTCGCGAAAAGTGCCGTCGCCGTTCCCCAAAAGAATCGAAAGCGTATTACTGCCGATGTTGGTCGTCAACAAATCGGTCAACCCGTCTTGATTCACATCTGCAGGGGTGACAGTCGTCGGGCTCTTACCAACCTGATAACTGGCAAAATAGTAGAAGAGATCCGGCGGGGTATAGGGATCTTGTTTGGTACAGCCGCTTGCCACAAGAAGGCACAGACTTGTCGCCAAGGCCATAAGACACCATAGCCTGCAGCCATAACGGCCGTCGCCTTGCATGATCACACGCGACTCCTTGAGCAGAAAACTGGCGATAGGATAATAGCCCGCATAGAGATGCCTTTTTACTGGGCCTTCCGGTCGAGGCAAGCCGCGCCAGTATACAGACCACCGCTTTCTCCTGGCAATCAATCCAACGGCACAACAATCCCTACCAAAGCGTATTTTCCCAATCCTGGAGCGCTTACCAACGGCTTTGAAAATGGAACGGGGTTTGAGGTAGAATGCCCCTCTTAGTTTGGCAAGGAGGAATCATGAGCAAGATGATGCAGATCGAATTATCGATGTACGGAATCGCTGAAGTATTGCACTGGTGCCACGACCGTAATAAGGGACGCGTTCCAGGAGTAGACACGGCTGGCTTCGAGAAGATGAAGGCGTTGCTGGCGGAAAAGCCCCAGTCGGGAGATTATTTCACTCTCGATCAGTTCTGGAAAAAGAGAGTGACCTTGGACTTGACAGAAGACGAGGTCACGACGATCGATCGTTGCCTCTACGATATCCCTAATTTCGATAGCGAGCCTCTCCCGCAAATCCGTCATAAGTTTTGGCCGCAACAGGCAGCCGCCCTCTAATACAGCAGGGGCCGTCCTCAAACGGCCCCTGCCTCTACCTCATAGAATAGCCCCAGACTACTCGTCCAAGACGGGTCCGAGAGCCGCGCGAAGAACCAGTAGCGTCTTGATGCGAGCTGGCGGGAAGAAAAACTGCCCTTGCAGAATGCTCAAACATTCCGTCCAGCAAGGCCGCAGCGAGTAAGCAACTAAACTTTGATCTCTGAACGATGAACGCTGACGTGAACATCATTTTTCGTTCACCGTTCATCACTTACCGCTCAGCGTTTTCTGGCTGGCGGCCTTTTTCGGCATCCTGCCCCTAGAGCGTTCCTTCTCCTTTGAGATACCGGCGAAAACGGCCCATCAAATCGGCACCAAGCGTCCCACCGTCCGGCTTCTTCACATCTGGATCGGCAAAATGCCCACGAATTTCCTGCAGACGCTTCTCCGCCTGGTCATTGCCCTGAAGCCGCTTGGTCTTCTCCAGCGCCGTATCGAAGGCTTCAAACGTCAGTTCGTTGTAGCCGAATGAGCGAATCCGTTTGACGGCTTTCATCATGGCCTGGTTCCGAAAGGTCGTCAGATGCTCCGAATCCACTTCTTTGAGCCCAAGCTTTCGAGCCCGTCGCTCAGCGGCCTTACGAATTCCGCTCCGGACAAAATCCGGAGACGTCTGTAGGCGCTTCCACGCTTCATCGGTCCACGTCACTCGCTCCTGTGGCGCATCCCATAACTGAAGCAGCACCGACTCGTCGATCCGCGTCAGGCCCTTCTCTCTTGCCAAATCTTCAGTGTCCCGCCGCAGCATGTCCGTGACAAATTCGATGGCGATCGGGGGCGATTGCTTCAGCTTCTCATGAAGTTGAGCCAACGCGCCCTCACTCCATTCAAGCGGAGGAGCAGAGGCCTCCCGGAGATCCCCCAGTGCTTCAACCTTTTCAAACAGGTCGACGTTCACCTCGAGATGGCCCCGTTCCTTGGCGATCTCCTCGGCAATCTGCTTGGTCATGTTGCGCATAAACTCAGGAACGGAATTCAGCCGTTCCTTCGCCGCGGCAGTCCAGGGCAGATGGCCTTGCGCCATTTGCTCCGCAGCGTCCGCCATGCCGGATTCGCCACCCATCCCGCCCATCATTTGGTTCTTGAACTGATCGAGAGTTTCCCCCGTGATCTCTGCATAGCCAAGCTCTCGAGCTTTTTTCTCGGCCAGCCGGCGGACCATGCCGCGCAAAAATATCGGTGCCCGCTCCAGACGCTTGGACGCCTCGTCCGTCCACCGGACCTCAACCTCGGCTGTATTGTGGGAATCTGGTGAATTCATGGTACGCTTCCTGTTATGACTGGTTCAGAAGTTCCTTTAATTCTTTGCCGGCCTTAAAGAAGGGAACTTTCTTGGCAGGGACCGCGACGGTCGCACCGGTCTTAGGGTTTCGTCCTTCTTTCATCCGGCGTGCCCGCAGGCGAAAACTGCCGAATCCTCGAATCTCCGTCTTATCCCCGTTCTTCAGCGAATCACGCACACAATCGAAAATCGTATTGACGACGACTTCCGCCTGCCGCTTCGTCAACGTCGTGATCTGCTCTGAGACGCGCTCGATGATCTGGGCCTTCGTCATATCGGACTCCCCTTTCGTGTTGATGAATCAACCCGCTCGTCGATCCGACCGCACTAGAATGCCATGAGATACTTGAACCCGAGCCCATGGTAAAAGTCCAGTCGGGGAAAGAGCATCGAGATTCGAGATTCGATCAACTCTCTAAATGAAAATCTCCGGCGAGGCTCGATGATTTTCGGCTCACCTTCGATGCCGGCCGAATCCGCAGCCAGCTGAATCGCATCCTCGAGATCGCCAAGCTCATCCACCAGCTTCGACTCTTTGGCTTGCCTGCCCGTGAAAATTCGCCCATCCGCCAAAGCCTGCACATCAACCAACGCAAGCCCGCGCCCTTCCGCTACGGCCTCGATGAACTGCTTATGGACATCGTCCATGACGGATTGGAGCAGCGCATGTTCTTCGTCACTCATCTTCCGGAGGGGCGACCCCACGTCTTTGAATCGGCCGCTCTTGATCACCACACCTTCGACCCCGATCTTCTTGAGCAGCCCTTCGACGTTGGCCGTCTCCATGATCACGCCGATACTCCCCGTCAGCGTCCCGGAGTTGGCCATGATGCGATCAGTCGCCACGGCAATGTAATAGCCCCCTGACGCCGCCACAGATCCCATCGAGGCGATCACAGGCTTATTGCTCTTGTTCCGAATGCGCTGGACCGCATCATGGATTTCTTGCGACGGCACAACTCCGCCCCCGGGGCTGTCAATTCTCAGAACAATGGCTTTCACGGAAGGATTGTCGGCAAATCGCTTCAATTCACCGATCGTGGACTGGGCATCCAGAATAACACCTTCAATACGGATCAGCCCAACCCGATCCTCCATCGAAAGGTCAAGATCGGGGAAAAATAGGTTCATCAGAAAGAGCAGGCCTAGCCCGATGCCGAGCGCCCAAAACACTCTGCGCACGATCCCGCGCTTGGCCGGCTTTTCTGTTGCTTCATTACTCATATTGTATTATCTGCTCACAGTGCCGGGGGCGCATACGCGCCCCCGGCTGACGCTGATGTCTGCTGGCTCGAACCTACTTCTCGTCTTCAGCTTGGTTCCGCTTCCGGCTCTGCTTGACCGCGCGACCCAAGCTTTGGTCTAACGTGCCTTGCGTGGAATGGTATTCATCGACCTGCCGGCGATCGTTGTCCGACTGGTGATCGCGCAGGCTGAGCGCGATCTTCCGCTCTTCGCGATCGACCTTGATGATCTTGGCCGTGACTTCATCCCCCAACTTGAACTTCTCTTCCAGCTTGGCCTGTTGGTCGAGACCCGCCTCGCTGATGTGAATCAACCCTTCGACGCCTCCGTCCAATTCGACGAAAATGCCGAAATCGGCGATCTTGCTGACCTTCCCGACCGCCACATCCCCGACGCCATATTTATTCGGGATCTCGGCATCCCAGGGATCGCTCCCGAGCTGCTTATACCCAAGTGACAGCCGTTCCTTCTCTTTGTCGATCCGCAACACCACCGCTTCGACCTTCTGGCCCTTCTTGAAGAGTTCAGAGGGGTGCTTGATGTGCTTCGTCCATGACATGTCGGAAATATGGATCAATCCATCGATGCCCTCTTCAAGTCCGACGAACGCGCCGAAGTCTGTGAGGCTCTTCACTTTTCCTTCAATGCGTGTACCGATGGCGTACTTCCCTTCCACCATATCCCAGGGATTCGGCGCAGTCTGCTTCATGCCGAGCGAAATCTTCCTGCTGCCAGGATCCACGTTCAGTACCGCCGCTTCGACCTGATCTCCGATGGAGACGACGCGTGACGGATGGCGGACTTCATGTGTCCAGGACATTTCAGAGACATGCACCAGTCCCTCGACACCGGGCTCGAGCTCGATGAAGGCCCCGTAGTCGGTCAGGCTCACCACACGACCTCGAACGCGGGTGCCAATCGTGTATTTGCCGGCAACGCCGCTCCAGGGATCGGCGCTCTTCTGCTTTAAGCCCAGCGAAATACGCCCGGTCTCTCGA
Source organism: Nitrospirota bacterium (assembly GCA_030645475.1). Taxonomy (NCBI): domain Bacteria; kingdom Pseudomonadati; phylum Nitrospirota; species Nitrospirota bacterium. Next base: position 247,090 of record JAUSMA010000069.1, on the reverse strand, counting down.
TCGTACTTGAGAACACTGACTTCCACTTTGTCACCGATGTTGAACATCTCAGATGGATGGCCAACACGGCCCCAGGACATGTCCGTAATGTGGAGCAACCCGTCGATGCCACCGAGATCGATGAAGGCTCCGTAGTCCGTGATGTTCTTCACCACGCCTTGGATCAATTGGCCTTCCTTCAGCGTGGAGAGGGTATTCTTCCGTTTCGAATCCCTCGTCTCCTCCAAGAGCACGCGTCGGGACACGACCACATTGCCGCGCCGATGATTGATCTTGATGATCTTGAGTGGGAAGGTGCGCCCAACCAACCCGTCGAGATCTCGCACCGGATGCAGGTCGATCTGCGAGCCAGGCAAAAATGCCTTCACCCCGATATCCACCATCATGCCGCCCTTGATCCGTGCCACAATCTTGCCGTCGATGCTTTTTTCTTCGTTGAAGAGCTTTTCCAGCTCCTCCCAAATCTTCATCTTGTCGGCTTTTTCTTTGGAGAGAACCAGATTGCCGTCGGCGTCTTCACATTCCTCAATATAGACTTTGAGCGGATCGCCTACCTTAAGGTTCTGGAGCTCCTCGGTGGAGAACTGATCGTTGGAGATCATGCCCTCGGACTTGTATCCGATATCGACGACCACTTTGTCTTTGCTGACGGCAACGACTCGACCCTCTGTAATCGTACCCTCTTCGAGGTTCTTGAAAGTCTCCTCGTAGAGGGCCGCTAAGGCCGCGCGGTCTAATTGCTGATCACTCGATGGCGAAACCGTACTCATGATGTAAATCCTACCCTTCCGACTGGAGTCGGGTGCTGATGGTTATATAACCGACATTCACTCAGCCTTGCGAATGCCGGCACGGGACTGCTGAACCGGAGACTCGATGTCACCTAAGGAGGCAATGCGATCCATCACGGTGCGAGTCACCTCCTGATAAAACTGCTTGGCTTCTCCGTTCTCCCCATTCCGGGAAAACGTGATGGGCTCCCCATAGAGAACGGTCACGGGGCGAAAGCGCGGCCACATGGTTCCTGTCGGCAACACCTCATAGGTGCCCTTGAGATAGGCCGGAATCACAGCACAACCGGTTTGCGCCACTATCACACCAATCCCCGGTTTAGGAGATTGTAACCGTCCGTCCGCGCTACGGCCACCCTCAGGAAAGATCACCACAATCTTTCCAGCCTTGACGAGACTGACCGCCTTGCCAAATGCATCACGATCCAACCGGCCGGTCCGCAAGGGAATCCATCCCAACCATTGGCAGATCGCCTTGAAACCTGGCACGGGAAAGAGATCGCTACGGCCTAAATACCAGGCCCGCCGCCAAATCCCACAACCGAGAAACGGAATATCCAGATAACTGGCGTGGTTCGCCGCCACGATGAACCCGCCGGTCTTGGGAACCGCCCCCACGACTCGGTAACGAAAACAGATCAGCCCGATGGTCCGGAAGAAGGCCCATAAGACCCCGTAGATCGCCGAACTCACAACTTCGCCGCAATCACAGCCATCATCTGGTCTACCACCTCTGCGGCAGACACGTTCGAAGTATCGATATGCCGAGCATCTTCAGCGGGAGCCAGCGGGGCGATCGAACGGGAACGATCCCTTGTATCACGGCTCGATAAATCCGCACTCGTTTCCTCAAGTGCCCCGGAATGTCCTGCCGTCACAAGCTCCCGGTGCCGGCGCTGCGCCCGGACATTCGGATCTGCTTCGAGGAAAAACTTCACGTCTGCGGAAGGGAAGACCGTTGTTCCCATGTCTCTCCCTTCAGCCACCACTGCACCGCCCTGTCCAATCTGTCGCTGGATAGGCAATAGCCAGGCCCGAACCGCGGGAATTGCTGAGATCACCGACGCTGCGGACGATACCTCAGGCGTTCGGAGTCCACCAGTCACATCTCTGTTATTGACCAACACCGTCGCGGCTCCGTGATGGAGCTGCATTTGGATCGATAGGCTCGGCAAGAGAGCGGCGACCGCCGCTGCATCAGCCGGATCCCGTCTCGACTCGATCACGGCCCAAGCCGTTGCCCGATAGAGGGCTCCCGTATCGAGATACAAATAATCCATTCGAGAGGCCAGCAACTTCGCCACCGTACTCTTCCCGACCCCTGCCGGACCATCGATGACGATAATGAGCCGGCTCGCAGGTTGTTCTTTCGCAGCTGACCCCACGTCGTGCCCCCGCATCATAACCATCACCGGCGATCGCCCAATAAATTCAACAATGTCTGATGAAAGTCCGGGAATGATGTCTCAATACAGGCGGTCTCGTCAATCAGGGTGGGCCCCGAAGCCGTCAAGCCTGCAATCGCCAACGACATCGCCACCCGGTGATCCCCGTGGCTACGGCCATGCGCAGCCCGCAACCGACCATTCTTCGCTGCCGCGCCAAGCCCTTGCAGAACCATCCCATCAGGCTTTTCCGTAATTTGCGCCCCCATGGCTCCCAACTCTGCCGATACCGTCGCAATCCGATCGCTCTCTTTCACACGTAATTCTTCGGCCCCGGAGATGATCGTCTCACCCTCTGCCACTGCGGCTGCGACACACAAGATGGGAAACTCATCGATCGTCTGCGGGATCAAGTCTGGCCCGATCGCCACCCCATGCAGCCTGGCCGACTTCACACGAATGTCTGCGACCGGTTCTCCGGCCTCTTCCCGCTGATTGAGCAATTGAATATCTGCGCCCATTCTCGTCATCACGTCCAACAAGCCTGTTCTTGTCGGGTTGATGCCAATGTGACGAATCGTCACATCCGAGCCAGGAACAATCGTCGCACCCACGATGAAGAACGCGGCGGCAGAAAAATCACCAGGCACGACGAGTTGAGGCACCGCATTCCACCCGACCGAGGGCCGTCCATCGACCAGCACGCTGGTCCCTTCTCGTCGCAACCCGATACCGAAAAACTGAAACATCCGCTCCGTATGGTCCCGTGAGAGACGAGGCTCCGTAAAGCGAGTCGTCCCTTCGGCAAACAAGGCCGCAAGTAACAGTGCGGATTTGATCTGTGCGCTCGCCACCGGCGAAACATAGCTGATGGCGTGGAGACGGCTTCCCTGCACCGCTAACGGCGCAAGCTCACCGCCCTTGCGGCCGGTAATAGTCGCCCCCATTTCCCGCAATGGTTTGACGATCCGCCCCATTGGACGACGCCGAATCGATTCGTCGCCGGTCAATACCGTAAAAAAGTCCTGCCCCGCCAGCAAACCGGCTAGAAGGCGAATGCCCGTTCCTGAATTCCCGCAATCGATCGGCCCGTTCGGCTTGGTCAGACCCCAAAGCCCCTTGCCATGCACAGAGAGTTCATCTGCCGATTCATCGATGTGTACACCAAGAGCCTGGAACGCACGCATCGTGTTGAGACAATCTTCACCCCGGCAATAGCGCAAAACCCGACTCACTCCGCTCGCCAACGCAGTCAGGATGATCGCGCGATGGGTAATCGATTTATCGCCGGGGACAGAAATCGTTCCCTGTAACGGTCGGCCTGGGGTAATCGTCAACGACGCCATAGGTATCCTACGCCGACACAGCCGGTTGAGTGGAAATTTTTTCCCGTTCCTGCCTGGCCCGTTCCAATGCCTTCTCGATGCCTGCGGCATCGCCCGTTCGAATAAGCTGTTTCAATTGGCCCAGTGAGCGCTCATAGGCTTCTATAAACGTGACCACATTGTCGCGGTTCCAGAGAAAAATGTCGCGCCACATTTCAGGAGAACTCGCGGCAATCCTCGTCGTATCCCGTAACCCGCCGCCCGAGTGGCTCGCCAGATCGAGGGAGGGAATCTGTTGATCGCGAATTTCAGCCAGGGCATTGATCAAGGCAAAGGCCGCCACATGGGGCAAATGGCTTACCGCACCGAGAATCTTGTCATGCAAGTGGGCATCCATCGTCAGCACGACAGAGCCGGTCTCCCGCCACATCGCTTGAACCTGCTCAAGCGCTTGCGGGTCTGTCCTGTTCGTCGGCGTGATGATGCAGCGCGCTCCCATAAAGAGCTGGTCCGATCCGGCCGCCACACCCGTCTTTTCCTTGCCGGCGATAGGATGGGCTCCCACAAAATGAACACCGGTCGGCATGGCCCGTTCAGCCTCTTCCACCAACAGCCCCTTCACGCTTCCAACATCGGTCACAATTGCCCCCGGCTTCAAACAGGAGGCCCACTCTGTCAAATGTCGATCATAGGTATCGACCGGCGTGGCCAGCACGACCAGATCGGCATCCCTCACCCCGTCTTTTGGGTCGACGACATAGCGGTCAATCGCACCCAACTCAACCGCGGTTTTTAAGTTTTCGACACGTCGCCCAACCCCGACGATTCTTGTCGCCAAACCCTTTCGGCGGAGGATCATGCCGAGCGATCCGCCGATCAGCCCGACTCCGATGATCGTGACCTGAGTAAAATGCAGCGCCATTCTTCAAACTGGACCAAGGCCGAACCTCAATCCTACGTCCTTCAACCGCAGTTCTTCTGTTTACAATTCCCGACCGACGGCGACCGCGATTTTTCGCATGTCATGCATCAATTCTTTAAACTTGCTCGGCTTAATGGACTCTTCGCCATCACACAACGCACATTCCGGATTCGAATGAACTTCGATCAAAATACCATCAGCCCCAGCGGCCACAGCTGCCTTTGACATCGGCGCCACCAAGTTCCACTTGCCTGTGGCATGGCTAGGATCGACGATGACGGGCAAATGAGACAATTCTTTTAGTGTCGGAACCGCCGCGAGGTCGAGCGTATTGCGATATTGCGTCTCGAAGGTCCTGATCCCCCGCTCGCACAACATGACGTTCTGATTCCCCCGGGACATGATGTATTCCGCAGAGAGGAGGAACTCCTTGATCGTCGCCGAAAGTCCCCGCTTCAACAGCACCGGCTTGTCGTACGCTCCAACTTCCTTGAGAAGCTCGAAGTTCTGCATATTACGTGCGCCAATCTGGATAATGTCGGCTTTCTCGAGAAACAATTCGATGTCGCGAGTATCCAAAATCTCACTGACCACCGGCAACCCGGTTTGCTTCTTGGCCTCAACGAGATAATCCAACCCTTCGCGTCCGAGCCCCTGAAAGGAATAGGGGGAGGTGCGAGGCTTGTAGGCGCCGCCGCGTAAAATACTCGCTCCCGCCGCCTTGACCTCGTGGGCAATACCGACCGTGAGTTCGAGCCGCTCCACCGCACAAGGGCCCGCCATGATCACCAGTTTGTTGCCGCCGATCTTGACGCCACCCACATCGATGATCGTGCCTTCACGCTTAAACTCGCGGCTGACAAGTTTCCACGGTGCGAGAATCGGCAGCACACTTTCAACGCCCGGCAAAGCCGTGAGGGGTTGATTGTGCAAGACCCGATCGTCACCGATCACGCCGATGATCGTCCGTTCCTGACCGGTCGTCAGTTGCGACTTCAGCCCCAACTCACGAAGACGATCGATAATGTGGTCGACTTCCCGTTCACTGGCTTCTGGTTTTAATACAATGATCATGTTGCCCTCACCTTCCACTCACTGCGAGTGGATTACCCGCTTGAACACAGCCAAGAATTCCCTGTTTTCTTCTTCCAGGCCGATGGTTACTCGAACCATGGACCCCTCGATATGACGAATAATAATACCCTCTCTCAACATGGCATCAAATACCTTGCGGCCATCTCGTCGAATATCGACATACACGAAGTTTGCTTCGCTCGGGATCGGTGCAAAGCCAAGATCGGTCAACCCCTTGACCACTTGCCCCATTCCGGCCTCATTCACCGCCCGGCTCCGCGCCACATGTTCGTCGTCGCCGAGGGCGGCGAGCGCGGCACGCTGGGCGAGACTGTTGGCGTTGAAGGGAGGGCGGAGGCGGTTCAGGAAATTGGCGATCTCTGCGGTCGTCACGCCGTATCCAATTCGCAATCCAGCAAGGCCATAGATCTTCGAAAACGTCCGCAGCACGATCACATTCCGCCCCTGCTGCACATAGGCCATGGAATCCGGGAACTGCCGGCTTCGGACATATTCGAAATAGGCCTCGTCCAATACCACGACGACATGCGCAGGGACATGCGCGAGCAGCTGTTCGACCTCATCAGCCGACACCATCGTTCCGGTCGGGTTATTGGGGTTACAGAGGAACAGCAGCCGCGTCCGGTCGGTAATCGCATCGGCCATTGCCGGAAGATCGTGCCTCCACTGCTTCAACGGAACGATGACAGGCGTTCCGTGAGCAGCCGTCACTTCCATCTTGTAAATGACGAAGGTCTGATCGGCCATGATCGCTTCATCGCCCGGCGCCAAAAACGTACGGGCGAGTAGGCCCAAAATTTCATCCGATCCATTCCCAAGGATGACCTGATCCAGCGTCACCTTCCAGCGATCTGCCAAGGCTTCGCGGAGACGAAACGCGCCACCGTCGGGATAGCGATGCAGCGTCGAGGACCCATCGCTCAATGCAGCGAGCGCCTTTGGGGAAGGGCCCAGCGGATTTTCGTTGGACGCCAGCTTAATGACACGTGCGAGCCCGAGCTCCCGTTGAAGTTCCTCAATCGGCTTCCCCGGAACATAGGGACTCAGCGAGGCAATATCTGGATGGACCTTCAGTGGCATGGCGTTAGCTATGGGCCGGATAGGACCCGAGGATTTTCATGAACAAACATCTACCGGAGACTTCTTCGATGGCTTTCTTAACCCGATCGTCCTCAATGTGGCCTTCGATATCGACAAAGAAGATGTACTCCCAGGCTTTTCGTCTAGAGGGACGCGATTCAATCTTGGTCATGCTCAGGCCATGCGAAGCGAAAGGACGGAGAAGATCGTACAGTGCGCCGACTTTGTCTTTTACCGAAAGCATCAATGAAGTCTTGTCTTTCCCCGTCCGCTGAGGCGGCTTCTGAGACAAGATGAGGAAGCGGGTCATATTGTTCATATTATCTTCGATGCGGGACTTGATGACCTTCAAGCCGTACAGTTGAGCCGCGAGCTCCGATGCAATGGCGGCAAGAGAAGGATTCTCCACGCAGAGCTCCGCAGCGCGTGCGGTACTCGCCACTTCCGCCAAAGGCACATTGGGCAAGTTCGTTTCCAGCCAATTTCGGCATTGCGCAATGGGCTGGGGATGAGACTGAATCTTCTTCACCTCTTCCATCAAGCCAGACTTCGACATCAAATGGTGGGATACGTCCTGATGAATCTCTCCATAGATCAGGAGATTGGAATCAATGAACATGTCGAGCGTGTGATTGACCACGCCTTCTGTCGTGTTCTCGATCGGGACTACACCAAAGTTGGCGCGCCCACGCTCAACTTCGCTGAATACGTCCTTAATGCTATTGACCGGGATATATTGTGCCGACGACCCAAACTTCTGCATGCAGGCCATATGCGTAAAGGTCGCTCGGGGACCGAGATAGGCCACCTTCTGCGGACCTTCGAGTGAGAGAGACGCGGACATGATTTCTCGATAGACCGGCCGAATAGCCTCGGAAGGGAAGGGCCCGGAGTTTTGCTGTATGAGACGCTCAATGATGGCCGCCTCACGCGCCGGGGTATGGAGATTGGCATCAGCGTCCTGCTGCTTCTTGAGCTTGCCAATCTCTATGACGCTTTTGGACCGCTCATTGAGCAGACGCAAGATCTCGTCATCGATGCGATCGATTTCTTTCCGGTAGTCGGAAAGGTCTCCGGACATAGCCAACCTCCTCTTCCCAGCCCAGTGAGGCGGTCACCCGTCCGTCGGCTGGAATGGCACAAGCTAAGTGGGAAATGATACAGGAATCATTCCAGGCAATGCAAGGAGACCTTCGCCGTTTCAGGGACTTGCGTGAGGCGCTCCAGCTGTTTGAACCTATATTCAGAAGAGTCTGACAGGGGCCAGAATTTTCACGAGAAGAGGAGGGAGCTGGGTCTTTTGAAATGATCGAAGGCCAGTTTCGTGACTTGGCGCCCGCGGCCGGTTCGTTCGAGAAAGCCGGCCTGAATCAAATAGGGCTCATGGACATCCTCGAGGGTACCCTTATCCTCCTGGACCGCCGCCGCCAGAGATTCGACTCCGACCGGTCCCCCGGCAAATTTATCGATAATGGTGAGCAGAATCTGACGATCCATCTCATCAAATCCCGCCGTATCGACGCCCAGCCAGGCGAGCGCATCCTGGGCTACTGGCTGGGTAATGCGCCCCTCCGCCTTGACCTGAGCATAGTCGCGCACTCGTTTGATGAGCCGGTTGACGATGCGAGGAGTCCCGCGAGCCCGACAGGCAATTTCCCGCGCGCCGTTGGAATCGATCGGAATCCCGAGCACCCCCGCTGAACGGGTCACAATGGTCTCCAACTCCGCGGGAGAGTAGAACTCCAGGCGATGGACGAGGCCAAACCGGTCCCGAAGCGGGGACGTCAGAGCACCGGCCCTCGTCGTGGCGCCAACTAACGTAAAACGCGGGAGATCCAATTTTACCGTTCGGGCGGCAGGCCCTTGGCCGATCACGAGATCGAGCTGATAATCCTCCATGGCCGGATACAGTGCCTCTTCGACGGAGGCGGGAAGCCGGTGAATCTCGTCAATAAACAGGACATCGTGCTCTTGGAGATTGGTCAAAATTGCGGCCAAATCACCCGCATGGGCCAAGACAAGGCCGGAGGTCGACCGGAGGGAGGCCCCCATTTCACGAGCAATGATATGCGCAATCGTGGTTTTCCCTAATCCAGGTGGACCGTAGAAAATCGTATGATCGAGCGCTTCGTTCCGCTGCTTTGCCGCCTCGATACAGACCCGCAAGGACTCTTTCATCCGCTCTTGGCCGATGTACTCATCCAAGGTCTGCGGACGCAGCACATTCTCGGTACTGCGCTCTTCGTCCGTAATCTGTGTGCTGACCACTCGCTCGGCCATCGTTGAGGGAGCCTCTCTCGTTGTGCGCTTATTTCTTTTCAGGCGTTGGGAGGTACTTGGGTGGAGGAGGCAAGGCCCCCTGCCCAGGCGTTGCCGTACTCCCGCAGTCTGGGGGGCACGTCTTACCGCCCTGGGTCGGATCGGGAAGGTTCTGCTCCATCTTCTCCAATTGACATTGCGCGAGCCGCCCCCCGTCCTGCCTCCCACAGCGGCCCGGCAGAGACGAGCTGCCGATTTCGCGGTAGCCCTCAGGACAGGATCCGCAGACGGACAAGAGATTCGCCCCGAGCGGAACACATTGAACGAGAGTGGGATCGCCGTCCTTGCAGATCTCCTTGGACTCAGTCACGCCGGTCGTCGCATAACCGTCGGGGCACTGGCCGCAGGTCTTCCGGATGCTTTTCGGTTCGCTCGTTTCTTCGGCTTGCACGGGCATGGCCCACAACCCCAATAGCAGCACGACAAGTCCGATCGATAGGTGAATCCAGGCTCTTCGTTGGGTCGATCTCGCCATCGTCCTTACCCCCTTGCCAGCTCTTTTAAACATTCACGAATCATGTCTTTCAGCACGATGGACTCAGGGTTGGACTTCTTCACCTGTTTCAATGCCTCTTTGGCATCTTGCGGGCGATACCCTAAATTCACAAGCGCGGACAACGCGTCATCGAAGGTCACATCCTGCCCCTGCCCGAGTGAATCATATGCTGCGACGAGCCCAGGATGAAGCTTTGCGACCTTATCCTTGAGTTCCAACACGAGACGGCTGGCCGATTTGTTCCCGATCCCTGGAACCGTTGTCAGCTTCTCGACATCTGCCGACTGAATCGCCACAACGAGGTCAGATACCGGAAGAGCCGACAAGACACTGAGCGCCAGTTTAGGACCGACGCCGGAGACACTGGTCAAGAGCACGAACGCTTCTTTTTCCTGCGATGTCAAAAAGCCGAAGAGCTGAATCGCGTCTTCACGGACATGGGTATGTACGCTCAGAAAGGTGCTTTCGCTGAGATTGGGCAATCCATAGTAGGTACTGAGCGGGATGAATACTTCGTAGCCGACGCCGTGGACGTCGAGAACCAGATAGGTTGGCGCCTTGAAGGCCAATCGGCCCGTCAGTGAGGCGATCATACTCTATGAGGCAACATAGGCTGAAGGTGTTCAGGCTGAAGACTGAAGTGTTCGGAACTCCGACCTTCAGCCTGAACATCTTCAGCCTGGATACCTGAATTGTTACCGTTGTTGTTCATCCAGCGGCGGCCACCTTCTCCATCACCTCGTCGGAAATGTCAAAGTTCGCATGCACTTTCTGGACATCCTCATGCTCGTCCAAGACCTCCATCAACTTGAGCATTTGCTCGGCGGCCTTTTCCTCCAACTTGATCGTATTCTGCGGGACAAAAGTCACTTCCGCCAGCAGGGTCTCAATCTTGGCATCGAGGACAGCTTTCTTCACGGCCTCAAAGTGGTGCGGGTCCGTGAGCACTTCAAAGCTTGAATCGCCCACCTTGACGTCCTCCGCTCCCGCGTCGAGCGCAAGGGAAAGCAACGTATCTTCGTCGACTTTGCCCTTCTCGATCGTGAGCAAGCCCTTCTTGTGAAACTGCCAGGAAACGGCGCCGGCCTCCGCCATGTTGCCGTGATTTTTCGTGAGGAGGTTCCGTAGCTCGGCAACGGTACGATTACGATTGTCACTCGTGATCTCCATCAATACGCCGGTCCCTCCTGGCCCATATGCTTCCAAATGAAACTCTTCATAGATGACGCCGGGCAATTCCCCCGTGCCGCGCTGAATGGCTTTCTTCAGCGTATCACCAGGCATATTGGCTTCTTTGGCCTTTAAGATGGCCAGCCGGAGACGCGGATTTCCGTCCGGGTCAGAGCCTGACCGAGCGGCAATCGTCACTTCGCGGATGATTCTCGTGAAAATCTTCCCGCGTTTAACATCCATGGCCCCCTTGTGCCGCTTAACCGTTGCCCAATGGCTATGTCCACCCATATGTACTCCATGCAACCGGCTCAAGGAGAGCCGACCGCGCAAGAACATGATGTCGATCGATTAGAGCTGGTACACGTAGCACAGGGCTGAAATGGTGTCAATTAGACCAGGGGGCACCCGCGACGGAACCAATTACTCAGAATACATCAGCAACTGTATCCCGATGAGGACGATCAGACCAGCCCAGAGCAACTCCCATTTGGAACCAACTGTATGCGACGGGGAGCGAAACCGTTCGAAGAACAGCTTGGACGAACCAGCTGTCACGGCAAGGGTTCCCATCAGCGCATGATCCATTGCGATGTTGTACGCGGAGGGATGGGCTCCGTGCGAATGGCCAAAGAGCATAAGCCCACCGGTGATGGCAAATAGGGGCAGGGGCAAACTCCATAGGCCATCGGAGATACGGCCAAGCCGCCGTAAGGCTTCAATGGCCCCTACAAGGAACAGCAAGAATCCATAGATTTTATGTTGGAGGATTTCCGGATCTTCCCCGGAAAATGTCTGTAGAAAACCAAGAGATCCGATTGGCCAGGCTTCATGATCGCTCCAAACCAGGAGGACGAGGCTGCCCGATAACATGGCGATGGGCAACAACAGTCTAAGCCACAACAGAGACGTCAGACGTAAGGACTGGCTCAACTCGGCACAACCCATCAGCAGAACAATGAGCCCGGCGAGATGGTGATTGAACTCCGAATAGGCGATGCCCCGAGCCGAGCCCTCCCACCCACTGACGATGATGCCATGGTGATCATGACCGGAAGCATGTCCGCCGCCAGCAGCCTCAGCATAGAGCCAGCCGGCGTCAATGGACAGGGCTACAACCATCACGGCGATGGCAATCCCCATCCACAGGCTCGCCAATCGGAACGCGACAGACAACGGACTCCCTCGCTGCAATGGAAAGGCCCATCCAGAAAACTGGATGGGCCTCTGTTCCCACGCTCGCACGAATCTATTCCTTACATGAACTTCATAAACTTATCTTTCGTCTCATCCATCACTTGAGCCGTAATGGTCGCCAGCCCGCGCTCCTTCGCCACCCGCTCGACCTCTTTGCGAGCCATCGGACGGATGAAGTCCGGGATATTCTCAAGCCGCTTCTCAGCCTCAGGCGTCCAGGTCATCCCGTTGCTCGAGTCACTCTTGGAATCGTCCATCACTTGCAACGTGATCGTCTGATATCCCTGCTTGCGGGCAAAGGCCTCCACGCTACTCTGTACCATCGGCTTCACAAATGACGGAAGACGGTCGAGCTTCTCTTTTGCATCGGCCGACCAGGTAAACTCCGAGGCCGCTGCGCCACCGGTAGCAGGCTTGCCGCCAGACGTCAGCCCCATTTCCGCCACCATCGCGGAGAAGGGACAACCGCCACTGGGCTTTTCTCCAGGCTTGCCGGCCGGCGCCGCTGTCGCTGCTGCTGCAGCCGGTTGGCCACCCTGAATCTTCTCGTTCAGATAGGCCGCCATTTGACCGGATCCGGCGGTGGCTTCGTCCTTCAACGTGCCACGCGTCATCTCAAAGGGCTCGGCCGCCACGGTTCGTCCACCCAACTGCACTCCGAGAGAACTGACCATCTGGGTTTCGCCGGGGTTGGTCACCATAGAAAACTTGGCACTGCAAGACGGGCAGCCGAAGAACACGCCGAGCGTGCCCTCTCCGGGCTTCTCCACCTTCTCAAAGTTCATGTAGGTTTCACAATTGAGGCACACGAATTTCATGGCGTCTCCTCTTTAGCAGGCTGCGGAAAAACTATTGTGGTACAGTGGAAACTCAATGGCCCGCACATCTAGGACAACAGGAGCATATCGCACAGAATGCTCAAAAAGGCCATCCAGCAAGGCCGCAGCGAGCGAAGAGGCGAGGCGTACGCTTCGGTACGTTGAGTCTCTGAGCGATGCGAGAACGGTGCTGGTGGACTTTTTCAGCATTCTGTTAGGGCGTAACATCACAGTTTATCGGCCAGCACCTTCTTATAATCGAGCAACGTTCTAATGCGCCCGGCAATTTCTTGGTACCGTTGAATTGTCGGGTACGTGTCATCGAGCAACGGCTCACCCTTGTCGAAGGTGCGCGCGAGCTTCCGGTCGAAAGGAATTCGTCCGAGCAACGGCAGATCCAGCGCTTCACACATGGCCTCGGTGTTGCCTTCGAATAACTCGTTGACCTCCCCGCAAGAGGGACAACGATACTCACTCATGTTCTCGACCATGCCCAGGACCTTGATCCCCATATCCCGCGCATAGGTGACAGACTTTTGCACCACGTCTGACGCCACTTCCGACGGGGTCGTGACGACGATCGCTCCCGCCAAATCCGGAATGAAGCCAGCGATGACGGGTGGCTTGTCCGCCGCGGCTCCTGGAGGTAAATCAACGAGGAGGTAGTCGAGTTCGCCCCACACGACATCGGCTAAAAACTCACGGATAACGTTCATTTCCATCAGACCCAGCCACACCGGGCTGACATCCATCGGCCCCTTCCAGCGAACCGGCGAGGCATCGTCCAGAAAGAAGTCCATCGACGCGACTTTCACGCCAAGCGGCCCAACCGGGGGGATCGCTCCCTCTGGCCTCATGGTCAATGACTGACCATGCATACCCAGCATGCGAGGCACACAGGGTCCATTCAGATCCACGTCGAGCAATCCGACCTTCCCTCCCTGTCGCGCAAAGGCCAACGCCAGGTTCACGGTCGTCATGCTCTTGCCCACGCCGCCTTTGCCGCTCATGACCACCAGCTTGTGCTTGATGCCGGCCATGCGGGCATGGACTAATTTAGTATTTTCAGAAAGCTGCGCGAGGACCTTGGCGTCGTCCGAGAACTTCAGTTTACCAAGAATGGCTTTCAAATCTTTCTCGACCGCCATGGGAAATACCCCTTGTTAACTGTGCAAATACAGCGAGATGGAACGGTACCATAGGGGTTTCTGGAGAGTCAAACTCCATACATCCAGCCCGCAGATGGCACACATTCCAAGGCTAACGTCTCATTGAGCGACCGAGCAGGCGGGCGAAGCCCGCTTGCGAAGGTCCGTCTCGAATGGCTTGTAGAGCGCGGGTGGGCAGAGCCCGGTTGAAGATGTCTCAATGCCGTGCACGATCTTGCTAACGTACCGACTGCGCCTATTCCGCCGACCATCGAGGGCTGAATGCCGTCGGTGGAGCTTTCATCCGCTCGATGAGTCCTGGACCCGTGGGGAAACCCGACAACATGCCCGCTTGTGTTCCTGCGACGAGCGTTTCCCCCTGCCAACTGGAGTTGCTCTTGAGCCAGTTTTGCGGACTAAATATTTTACCGGCGGTCTGAGTCTGAATAAGCGCATTCTGCATGGCGTTCTCGACGCAGGTAGCGGCCATTGAAAGAATATCACTGGCCTGTTCCAGCGCCTTCGTCGTGGCCCCCGGTGCCACGACGGCCTGGGGCTGCTTATTGATGGCAGCGATGAGAGACGACACCGCGAATAGGATGTGGTACTTGACGTGAGACCGTCCCGCCCGCAACTCGTTGTTCATATTTAGATTCGGCCACGCCTTCTCGATAGCCTGAATCCAGCCGTTCAACGCGGCGATGTTCTCTGGCGGATAGGCAGTGCGGAACAGCGTCTTGTAGTATTCGTCAAAAACTTTGTTCTCATTGTGCGAGATATTCGGGCGTTGACAGTGCCACGCCATCACGCATTTACCGAATGAGGAGGCATCCATCACGAGCTCGGGCGTCTTGACCTTGTCCTCGGGTGCCATTTCGCCACGTTTGGTAAGAAATGCTCCGGTCGGGTATCGTGTCTCGAACGCCTTCTTCAGGCCCACCATCACGCGATCATTACTGCGTAGATCACGCTGCTTAACGGCACTTTGCGAGTTGGTATTGATGCTGATGTGGTCGCCAAAGGCGCGATCCTTGATCTCGTAAAACCGAAAAAGGATGTGGGCGTCTTTGGCTTCCGGAGCACGGACTCGCTCGGAACATGTGTAGATCGTGCTCAGCGATTGGCAGCCGTTGACCACGCTCACGCCCTTGAGCGTTAGTTTGGTTCGGTCGGCGCTCATAGTCATGGAGTCGCAGATCGCAGTGATTCCGTTGTGGTAGAACATAAAGTCGCGGACGCGCTCGCCGTGGATGGTCCGTTTCAATGCGCGATTGACCTTGTTGTTGCTGCCGAGTGATTGCCGCACGTTCTTTGCGAACAGCCGCCCGTCGGTAATGCCGGGAAACTTGAGGCATTCCGTAAGCGGGAGCATGGCGATGATAGTGTTTGCGCTCGGAAATGGCGTGTGGACAATCTTGGCGGGATCGAGCGTGACTGTGTGCTCCAGCGATGGAAGCACTGTGTTTTCTGCCTCGGCAAGACGCGCGGTCAACATCTCGGTGTCGATAAGGTGCAGACTCGCCGAGAAGTCTTCGAACTCCGATACTTGCTCGGCGAATGCCTTGAGGTCGGCCTGCGCGGCCTGCGTGAGCGTCCCCGTGGTCAGTAACTCAAACTCCACCCGGTAGTCCTCATCCAGCGCGGTGCGGATCGCTTCGATCTTCTTCTTGAGTCGCTCGTTGCAGTCCTTCTGTAGCGAGTCCAACTTCTGGATCCTCAGCCATGCGGTCAGGACTTCCTGAATCGGCCCACCATCCACTTGGCCAGCCGTGATGAACTTGCCCTGAATCACAACGATGCGCTGTTCCTCTTCATCCACGATCACGGCGTCGATCTCCTTGTCGTTCGGTCCGTCCGTGATGTCATCGCGGGTCTGCGCGTCGTCACGCAGGAGCACGCGTCGGAGGTACCAGGCGATGAAGCGCTGCCCATCGTTGTCGAAGTTGTTTCGGTAGTACGGGTCCTCGGCAATTTCTCGCTGGATCTGAGCAATCATCGGCAATGGTCTCCCTATTAAAGCGCTGACGGCGTGTTTGGTGTGCTTTCGGTGTGCCCGATCGATTGTCGTCGCTCTAACTATAATTCGACGTCCAAATCATTTCGGCAATACCGGCAGAAACTGCCTGCTAATCCCAGGCCATGCGGAGGACAGGCAATTGCGCAAGCTTCTGAATCTACATGGCTTTCCGCGGGACGACCAGGAGTGCCCGCTCGCGCGTTAGCTGTCATCCTGTGCGTCCTAATGCATTCCCAGGACCACACCACCGCTTCTTCGTCTCCCACAACACCTGCCTCCGACCCAGAGGCGCATGAATGGCGCGGCACATTCTCAGCCGATTCATAGGCTTCGTCAAGTAAGAGAGAGAACCGATTGCGAGTCAGATAGAGAAGGTGACATAGGATGCTCAAAAAGTTCGTCCAGCGAGGCCGCAGGCGAATCGAAACCGGAGGCGTACCCTCACGGGTATGTTGAGGATTTCGATGAGACAAGAACGAAGCTGACGGGCTTTTTCAGCATCCTGTCAGATCGAATATTGAAAGGTCGGCTTCGCCCCGATCGCCTGAGCCAGAACTCCACGCCGTTTCAACTCCTCAAGAATTCGTCGAGTAGCTGCATCAAAGTCTGTCGGGCCTGACAACACGATATCCGTATTTGGCGGAGCCTCTTCTGGCGCCTTGCTCATGTGAATCGCGATGACTGGGACCGGGTGGACGAGCGTTCGAATAGCCTGTGCCGCTTCGACATAGGCCAGCCCGAAGGGATTGGTCGTCGAGACCACGATCAACCCGGTATCCACCAGCAACCTCGCCACTTCGCCATAACGGCGAGCCATCTCGGTCGCCTGTCCTCGTTCTCCTTCCGAGAGGTCTGCGTCAAGCCCGCGTCGGAGATTGCCTCCGTCGAGCAAGTAGGCATGCCGGCCATCTGCCACAAGCCGGGCCTCGATAGTCCTGGCCAAGAACGACTTCCCCGTATGCCGCCCCCCGGTCACCAACACAATCGCGGCGCGATGACCATATTGTTGCGCGCGATCCTCGACCCCGACCTCCCCCTTCACCCAGGCAAAGTCGCGCTGCCGAGCCTCTTCCCGGAGGAACTCCTGATCGTCATGGACCAGTTCTGTCACGATGCCGCCACCGGCAATGTCGTACTCATCCACGAGAACGAACCGGCCAGTCGCCTCGAACGAAGCCGAGAGATCGAACGCCACCGGCGCTTTGGCTCGAATGGTAATCTCTGCAACCTGATTCTTATTCACCACACTGCTACCCTGCTGTTGAGCCAGATCCATCGTGTCGATGATCCGGTGAATGGTGGCAACTTCACAATCCACTTCCTTCGTCGCCACTCTGAGCTGATACCGCCGTCCTCGCTCCAACGGCTTCCGGCCCAGCCAGAACACATTCGCTCGAAAGGCGGTCGACACGAGTGGAAGCTGCTCCTGATGCGACGCCACCTCTCCCCGCTCGACAAAGATCTGCTCATCGAGTGTGACACCAACGGACTGGCCTGCATGGCCTTCAACCGGCAGAGGATCCACATTGAACGCTTCAATCGATTTGACCGTCGCCCGCTTATTCGAGGGCGAGAACACCAGTGAATCGCCGACCTTCAATTGGCCTGCCGTCACACGTCCGGCGATGATGCGGCGGGCGTCGAACTTGTACACGTCCTGAACCGGCAGGCGAAGCGGCTGCTCGGAACGTCCGGGCTCCTTTCTGAACGCACTGAGCGCATCCAGCACGGTCGGACCGCTGTACCAGGGCATCTGCTCGCTCCGGTTGGCGATATTATCGCCGAGCTTGGCACTGACCGGAATAACCTGCTGCGGAACCGCCTTGAATTGCCCGAGAAACTCGCGGTATTCCTTTTCGATCCCGTCGAATACATCCTGCCGATAGCCGACCAGATCCATCTTGTTCACCACGACGGCAAATTGGCGAACGCCCAACAGCGACAAGAGATAGCCATGCTTCTTGGACTGCTCCTTCACGCCCTCCAAGGCATCGATCAGCAACAACGCCCCTTCAGCACGGGCCGCCCCGGAAATCATGTTTTTGAGGAACTCCTTATGCCCCGGCGCATCGATGATGATGTATTGCCGGCCCTTCCAGCCGAAGAACGTCCGCGCCGTATCGATCGTGATCCCCTGCTCCTGCTCTTCCAGGAAGGCATCGAACAGGAATGCGTACTCGAATTCCTTCCCCTGCTGCTGACAGATGGCTTGAACTTTTTCGAGCTTGCCGTCCGGCAACGATCCCGTATCGGCATAGAGCCGCCCCAGCAAGGTAGATTTGCCATGGTCCACATGCCCGACGATGACGATGTTGAGATTGTCCGATGATTTCGAAATTATTTCCGCCATTTTCACTCTCCAGAATGTTCAAACAGGCAGCCCAGCAAGGCCGCAGGGGAGGAGAAACCGCAGGCGTACCCTCTGCGGTACGTTGAGGATTTCTCCGACCCGAGAACGCCGCTGGATGCCTGTTTCAACATTCTGCCCCTACATGTAGCCGTCTTTGCGGAGTAGCTCCATCCCGCGCCCTTCATCCTGCGCCCGGCCCGATCGCTCCGCCACCGTGGTATGCCGCAATTCGTCAATAATCTCATCCACGGTCTTCGCCGTCGATTTGATCGGCGTGGTACAGGGGGCACAGCCGAGACTGCGATAACGAGTCCCGTCCCCCTTGTCGAGATAGAGATCGATGAAGGGAATGTTCTCGTATTTGATGTATTCCCAAATGTTGATTTCCGTCCAATCCAGCAACGGATGGATCCGGATATGGGTCCCCGGAGGAAAGGTCGTCTTAAATTGATCCCAGAGTTCCGGTGGTTGATCGCGGAAATCCCAATCGCCATGTTTGTCGCGCGGTGAGAAATAGCGCTCCTTGGCTCTGGTCCCTTCCTCGTCTGCCCGCACACCGAGAATGATGCCCGTATAGCCCTTTTGTTCGATCAATTGCTTGAGCCCATTGGTTTTCAAGGCGGTACAGCAATTGACGCGGCCCAGCGTATGATTCATCCCGGCCGCAAGCGCTTCCTTGTTTTGCCCCACGACCAATTTAAGGCCCCATTCGCGGGCGACTCGATCTCGATATTCGATCATGGCCGGAATTTTGTAACTCGTGTCGACATGGAGAAGCGGAAGCGGGACATGGCCAAAAAAGGCTTTTCTGGCCAGCCACAGCAGGACGGTCGAATCCTTCCCCATCGACCACAACATGGCCAGGTTATCGAAATGTTTATAGGCTTCCCGGAGAATGTAGACGCTCTGGTCTTCTAATTGACGAAGATGTCGCACGGACTCGATCCTCTCCTGTGTCAATGGGTTCGTCCGGGGACGCCTGTGCCCACCGGCTCCTGTGTCAGCTCTTCTAACTTTCGTGCCGCGGCTCCCTCTTCGAGCGCTCGCCGCGCCAGCGGAATGCAGGCCGTCCACGTCGCGCCTTTGCCTGCGGCGTACAAAATCAAGGCCGCATTCATCAATACCCAGTTGTGCGACCCGCCCTGGACCTGATTATGGAGAATCCGTCGAAGCAGATCGGCTTCCTTGTCTCGCTGGTCCGACGGAAAGCCGGCCATGTCGCGCGGCGTGCCCAGCGGCAATCCGGCATCTTTTGATGCGAACGAGAGAGGGGTAATCCGCTCATCCCGCAATTCCAACACCCTGGTGAGTGCGCTAATCGACAGCTCTGGGTCACCTTCCACGCCGCTGACCACCAGCGCCCGCGGACAGGCCAACATCCGCAACACTTCAGCGGTCTTTTCAAAGTGAGGCGGATGAGACAGACCGACGACCTGTGACGCGGCGCGAGCCGGATTCAACAGTCTTGCAATCGGATGAAAAACGTTCCGCGCTCCCAACTCCTGTCGCATCTCCAAAAAGCGATAGACCGGGGGATGGTACAAAGCGATGTCGAGATAGGCGAACCCATGCTTCTTCACCGCCTCTGCCGCGACTTTCGGCTCCATGTCAATCGGCAAGCCCAGGGCCTTGAGCACCCCGGCATTCCCCGCGCGACCGGGAATCCCGTCATAGCCATGCATCAACACCGACGCACCGGCCGATGCTGCCACGATGGCGGCAGCCGCAAGGGCATGAAAGGTTTCCTGCTTCCCTGCGTAACTCGGCAGATCCACGACACCGAGCTCTCGGGGGATCGGCACAGGCGCGACATACGAACGTGCGGTCGCGGTCATCGAAGCCAATTCAGTAACGGACTCCATCTTTATTCTCATGGCAATGAGAAAGGCCCCCACCTGTGCCGGCGTGGCCTCTCCTTCAATGAGTGCCTTCATCGCCCGCTTCGCTTCGTCCCAGGTCAGATCCTTGGCAGCCCTTGGCCCCTTGGCAATTTTCGCAATAAATTCCTGCATCAATATTACGGGGCCTTGTGTAACCCGCACTCCGTCTTGGTAAAATTTTTCCATCGTCCCGCGCGGGGGTCTTCGCCGGGCATCACCGGGCTCGTACAATGGGTGCAGCCGATACTGGGGTAGTTGCGGTCATGCAGTGCATTGTAGGGAACCTCGTAGACACGAATGTAGGTCCAGACATCCTCCCACGTCCACTTCGCGAGGGGATTCACTTTGACCAACTGAAACTTCTGGTCCCACTCGATCAGTTTCGCATGGGCTCTCGTAGGAGACTGGTCCCGCCTGATGCCGGTGATCCAAGCATCGAATCCCTTGAGCACGCGGGTCAGCGGCTCCACTTTGCGCAATTCGCAACATTGATCGGGATGGCGCGTCCACAGAGTCTCGCCCTGCTGAGCCGCCTGCTGCTCCGGCGTCAGCAGCGACTTTACCTGAATGACCTGTTGCGGCTGTAGCCCGTACTGTTCGATCACACGATCGCGCGTCGCGTAGGTCTCAGGAAACAGGAACTCCGTATCGAGATAAAAGAGCGGCACGGAGGGATTGATGCGGTGGACCATGTCCAAGAGCACCATATCCTCCGCTCCAAAACTGCAGGCAAGCACGATCTTCGGCGTAAACCGCTCAATCGCTGCGGCCAACAGCTCTTGTGGCTGCTTCGCCTCAAACGACTCACTCCAGGCGTTCAATTCTTCCGATGATAGACTGCCCATTCAGCTCTCTCTTCCTTCACACACACACTGCAAGCGGCGAAGGGGTGCCCCTCACTGCGCGCGTCCAACGAGGGCCTTCTCAGGCCGCGCGTTGCGCGAGCAAGGGAATGATCCCTCCGCCGCACTACTCTACTTTTTCGACCAGAATCCGATAATGAGCCGCCTCGGCTTCGAGTGGTTCCTGCAACAACAGCTTATGCCCATCGTTCTTTAAGCTCAGGGGCACGTTTTTGATCGGCTCGCCTGCATCAAGCCAGACTTCCAATTGCTCACCCGCATCCATCATCTCAAGTTTCAACTTCGTCTTCACATAGTTCAGCGGGCAAGCCACCCCCCGCAGATCGTACACCGGCGCACCGGACGCAGCAGGCGCGGTGACAGAAGACAACGCTGGCTTCACCGCCGGCGTCGGGCTGGCCGTCACCACTGTGGCCTGGCCCACCGCAGCCAACTTGAGATCTTTGCCCATCTGCTCCGTGGCGGAACGGCAGGCATCGACGAAACCCTTCGCAAACACCATCTTCTCCCGGGCCGATTCGCCGGTCGTCTCCTTGGGCCCTAAATCGCCAACACTCTTCCTCAAGTCCCGATACATCGCCGGAACGATGCCCTTCTGTGCAATGCGGCTATCAAACTCGATGAAGGTTTCTGCATCGGTCGAGGGCTCAAGTCCTTCCGTCACGAGCAACGCCTTCGCAGCAGACAGCACGGCCCGATAGGACTTGTTCACCGACACGGAATACTGATGGTTGTCGACAAGCAGCTTTGCCTGATAGAGCTCTTGATCGGCTTCGAGAATGCCGTTCTCGATCATTTCAAGCGCGCCACCAGCGCATTCGCCTGGTCCGAGATCTTCCAAAACGAACTCGGCCTCACCTTCCCAGTCATAGTAAAACGTAGGGTCCTCTTGAAAGGATGGAACGATGGTATAGGGAATCAGCTCGTCCTTGAGTTTGATCTTGCCGACACGATCGATGAAGGCCGGCAACCCTTCACCTGAAAGGCGATCTCGCCGGTAGACGCGAATCAAATGTGTGATCGCCGCCGACACGCTCTTCGCCGGCAACTTCACCACCATCTGTCCGATTTTCGCGGTCCCGTCGACCTTCCCGCCCAAATGCAATTCATAGAACGGCGCGACATGATCGGCAATCCGCTTCCCGACACCATGCAAACCAATCGTGGCGATATGGTGTTGCGCGCAGGAGTTGTGACAGCCGCTAATCTTGACCGTGACGTCATGTAAATCTTCGGGAACCCGCCCGGCTGGAAATACCTCTGCCAGGGCCCGCGCGAGCCCCTTGGAAGACGTGATCCCCAGACCGCACGTATCGGTACCGGGGCAGGCAATAATATCTTCAACCAATTCGGCGCCGGGATCGGCCAAGCCCTGTGAGGCCAAATCGGCATAGAGATCGGCGATGCGCGACTCCGGTATCCAGCGAATGATCATGTTCTGATTGATCGTCGTCCGGATGTTGCCATTGGAATAGCGATCGGCAAGATCAGCGATGAGCAGCATCTGCTCTGTCGTGAGATCGCCCATAAAGAGCTTGGTCACGGCGGCGACATAACCTTCTTGCTTCTGCCGCACCACATTGGTCCGTCGCCACATCTCGAACGGCGTCTCCGCCGGTGCGCCATTGGCATGGCCATTGGTTTGCCCCGCCGCCTGCTTCGGTCTACTCGACGTCGGCATGATGAGGGGAACAGGTTCATCCGGATACGACAGTAATTTGATGGGCTCGTGGGTCGGACGGGCATGCCCCATCGATATATAGGCCTCTTCCCAACGACGTTTAAACTCCTCGAAGCCCAGCTTTTCGATCACGAACTTCATCCGGGCCTTCGTCCGATTCTTTCGATTGCCCAAGGTATCGAATACTCGGATCACCGCTTCGACACTCGGAATGAGTTCGTCCATCGGGGTGAACTCCCGGAGGACCTGGGCCAGGCGAGGGGCCGAACCGAGTCCGCCGCCTGCCACCATGCGAAAGCCGATGACTCCATCGGCACGTTTCGCCGCGAGCAGACCGACATCGTGAATCGGTGTGAGCGCGCAATCCTGTTTGCAACCGGAGAACGCGATCTTGAACTTTCGGGGAAGGCTCTGGTTGAGCGGGTTCCGCAACAGGTGCAGCGCCACGGTTTTCGCATAGGGCGTGACGTCAAATACTTCCCCCTGACAGACCCCGGCAAGATGGCAGGCCGTCACATTACGAACGGTGTTGGCGCAGGCCTCTCTCGTCGTTAACCCGACTTCTGCCAACCCACGCATGATTGTCGGCACATCCTTGAGTTCGACGAAATGCAACTGGATATCCTGACGCGTCGTGACATGTCCAACCCCGGTCGCATATTGCTCGGTCAATTCTGCAACGCGGCGAAGCTGATTGGCCGTCATGCCACCGAAAGGGATCTTGATACGCACCATCTGGACACCGGCTTGCCGCTGTCCGTAAATACCGTATTGGAGACGAAACGGCCTGAACAAATCGCTCGACACGTCGCCGGAAGCCAAGCGTGTCGCCTCGGCTTCAAAGGTCTCGATCTCCTCGGCAATGGCAGGAGAAATGGGCTCTGTCTTGATCGAAACTGTATTCAATGGTGTATGACTCATCATGACCTCAAATATGGTACATCAACGATCGCTCTTGCTCGAGCGCTCGTTGCTGCCCGGCTAATTCTTCCACGCTGATCGCTTCGAGCACATGGCGCTCCGCCTGATGGACCTGCTCCCACATCTTTCCAAGCAGCAACTCCGGCTTACTCAGCCGTTTCACCTGTGCGCGCCCAGCGCCGCCGCTCGGGGTTGAAAGCGGGCCATCGAGTGCTTCGAGGATTTCGACGACCGATACTTCGGACGGTTTTTTCGACAACACATAGCCCCCTTGAGCACCTCGAAGACTCGACACAAGACCGGCCTTCTTCATTCCATGGAGGACCTGCTCGAGAAAGCGAGCAGGGATGGCTTGCCGGCGTGCAATCGATTTGGCCTGAACAGGCGCCGTCCCAAGATGCATCGCTAAGTCGACAGCCGCCATGATCCCGTACGTTGCCCTCAAAGACACTTTCATACATGAGTATTCCGGTAGGAATTAAAACATTCTGGTCATTTTAATACTACTTGAACGGCTCCCCTGTCAAGTCACCCCTCCCTGATATTCCTCGCCACATGGTCCTGAAAATTTGGCTGTGGAACCAGAGGTACGCCCTTCATCCGGCGACGTAAATCTCGACGATTTCCTCCCACGTGAGCCAACAAGAACAACGCTTTCTCTATTTTCCTCGTTGACATCAAATGGGCTCTGGGCAATAATCCGCACCACTTTTCGCCCTTCTCCTGGAACCTGCATGTCGCCTACATCTTCCGTCTTCAGTATTTTGCTTCTCTGCGGCGACCCAGACGTCCAGAGTCAGGTCAACCACATATTCAAAGATGCCTCTGTGACGATGGCAAAAGACGCGGCCGCTTTGCCCAAAGAGACAGCGCGACGCACATTTGATGTAGTCATCGTCGAATCGAAACCCGGATCGTCCGATGGAACCGCTGCCATCTCCACCGATATGAATCTCGCGCAGAGCCTGCTCATCACCGGTTCCCGAACCGTACTCAAACGAGCCGCCAAGTCCATGCAGGTGATCGCGCGGCAGAATAATACGGGAGCGAACGGAAAAGACGCCCTGTCGCTTGAGGACTATCTCGAATGGAAGAT
Source organism: Nitrospirota bacterium (assembly GCA_030645475.1). Lineage (NCBI taxonomy): Bacteria > Pseudomonadati > Nitrospirota > Nitrospirota bacterium. The sequence continues at coordinate 222,536 of JAUSMA010000069.1, read as the reverse complement.
GGGAGATTTCGTGAAGGGGATGCGAAACGGTTCAGGACGCAACCTACATCCCATGTTGATCACGGCCATCGAACGGCCCTTGATCACCAGAGCGCTTCAGGAAACCAAAGGCAACCAGATCCAGGCAGCAGAGTTACTAGGCTTGAACCGGAACACCCTTAGAAAAAAGATCCATGACCTGCATATTCCCGTGAAACGGAATCGGACTACGCGAACGCGAGAAACCTAACCGGTCGAGTGCCTCCAACGGCACAGACTCACGGATGCGCAGAAAAGACATCGATGGCAAGGAGTCGCGTAGTTCAACCCAACAACAGGAGGGGCACGATGACGAAAGAAGAGCTGATCGCAAAAATGGCGGCATCCGCTGGTATCACCAAGGTTGCCGCAGGCACTGCGTTACAGGCCTTTACCGGCGCAGTGACCACATCCCTGAAAAAGGGACAACGCGTGTCGCTGGTGAATTTCGGGACCTTTACGGTCGCCAAACGGAAAGCCCGGCTTGGACGTAATCCCCGAACCGGTGAGGCGCTACGAATTCCCGCCGCCAAAGTCCCGAAGTTCTCGGCAGGGAAAATTCTCAAGTCAGCCGTCCGGTAATCTCTCACGATTATCTGATCCTGCTGGCGGGAAACGAGAGAGAGGGGAGCCATTTCTATCAAGAAGTGCGCTCCCTTCTCTTTATGCGTTTCTTGACAGGTTGGGCAGGGCTATATTAGCATGCGCCTTCGGATCGACAGGCGCGTAGCTCAGGGGGAGAGCGCTACCTTGACACGGTAGAGGTCGACGGTTCAAGACCGTCCGCGCCTACCACCCAGCTGAGGGCATCCGCTTGCTTCTCGTAGGCGGGGTGCCTTTGTTGTTTCTAGTGCTTGATTGAAGTTCGTGCATGTCATGAAAATTACGCTCACAGACGGCAGTAGTCGGGATATTCCGGCAGGACAAACCGTTGGGTCTGCCCTGTCGGCTCTCGGCCTGAAGCTTGGCCCGAACATCCTCGCTGCGAAGGTGAACGGCCAAACCGTCGATCTCTCATGTGCACTGACTGAAGATGCTGAAGTGGCCCCATTGCAATTCGACAGCGTGGAAGGCCGCGAGGTCTACCGCCATAGCAGCACCCACATCATGGCGCAGGCCGTCAAAGAAATATTTCCCACCGCACAACTGACGGTCGGCCCGGCTCTTGAGGACGGGTTCTTCTACGACTTTGCCTATGAACGCCCCTTTACCCCGGAAGATCTTGAGAGAATTGAAGCGCGTGCGAAAGAGATCATCAAGCGCGCCCTTCCCGTGAAACGCACGGAACTCTCAAAACAAGAGGCCGTGAAGTTTTTTCAGTCTCGTGGCGAGAACTATAAAGTTGAACTAATTCAGGGATTCCCGGATAACGAACCGATCTCTGCCTATAGTCAGGGGGAATTTACCGATCTCTGCCGCGGCCCGCATCTTCCGACGACAGGTCATGTCGGAGCGTTCAAGCTGCTGAACACGGCCGGAGCCTACTGGCGCGGTGACGAGCGCAATCCCATGCTGCAGCGGATCTACGGGACCTCCTTCCCGTCCCAGGCGGAGCTCGACGCGCATCTTGCCCGGCTCGAAGAGATTAAGCGACGAGACCACCGCAAAGTCGGCAAGGAGCTCGACTTGATCTCAATCCAGGATGAAATCGGCCCTGGCCTGATCCTCTGGCACCCGAAGGGCGCAACGATACGATTGTTGATCGAAAACTTTTGGCGCGACCAGCATATTCAGAACGGGTACGAACTGGTGTATTCCCCTCATGTCGCGCGGCTCGATCTCTGGAAAACCAGCGGCCACGTCGATTACTACCGCGATAATATGTTCGCACCCATGATGCTTGAGAACAGCGAATACCAGCTCAAGCCGATGAATTGCCCGTTCCATATCATGATCTATAAGTCGCATCTGCGCAGTTACCGGGACCTCCCCATCCGTTATGGCGAATTAGGGACCGTCTACCGGTACGAACGGACCGGCGTACTCCATGGTTTGCTGCGAGTCCGAGGCTTTACACAAGACGATGCGCACCTGTTCTGTCGGCCCGATCAGATTGAAAGCGAAGTCAGCCAGGTTCTGGACTTCACGTTCTTTATTCTCGGCACCTTCGGATTCACCGACTTTGAAGTGTACCTCTCGACGAAACCGGAGAAGTCAGTCGGTTCGGAAGAACGATGGGCCCAGGCCACCAGCGCGCTCGAAGCCGCATTGAAGGGTCGAGGCATCGTCTACCAGATCGATCCGGGCGAAGGCGTCTTCTACGGGCCAAAGATTGATATCAAAATCAAGGATGCGCTGGGTCGCTCCTGGCAATGCTCGACCATTCAAGTCGACTTCAATAATCCCGAGCGGTTCGAGTTGGGTTATATCGGAGAAGACGGCAAAGTTCACCAGCCGATCATGATCCATCGGGCCCTGATGGGATCGATCGAACGGTTCTTCGGCATTCTGATCGAGCATTTCGGCGGCGCCTTCCCAACCTGGCTCGCCCCGGTTCAGGCAACCGTCATGTCCATCACGGATAGCCAGCGGCCCTACGTTGCCGAGGTCGTGGCCCAGCTCAAGGCTGCCGGATTCCGCGCTGAAGCAGACCTTCGGAATGAAAAAATAGGGCTCAAAATTCGAGAAGCAGAAAAAGCGAAGGTTCCATTTATGTTTGTGGTTGGCGACCGAGAAGTGCAGAGTGGGACTCTGGCTATACGGGGCCGGAGCGGTGCCAACCTCGGCAGCATGACCGTCGCGGGAGCGCTCGACCTGCTCCGTGCAGACCTTAAGCCGGCAGGGCAGCAACATTCACTGACACAATAAGAGGTGTCTTATCGTCCCCAAACTACGAGTTAACCGAGAGATCAGAGTACGCGAAGTCCGGGTGATTGGGCCAGAGAGTGAACAGCTTGGCATTCTCCTGACGGCGGATGCCTTCAAACAGGCACAAGATCAGGGGTATGACCTCGTCGAGATCGCCCCGACGTCAGTGCCTCCCGTATGCCGCATTATGGACTACGGGAAATATAAGTTTGAGCTGAGCAAGAAAGATCACCAAAACCGGCGCCACCAAAAGTCGACGCAGGTCAAAGAAATCAAGCTGCGCCCTCGAACGGATAAACACGACTTGGAGATCAAGGTTCGACAGATCAAGGGATTTCTGGCCGACGGCAATAAGACGAAAGTCGTCTTGACATACCGCGGGCGTGAAATGGCGAACCAGGAAATGGGCCGAACGCTCATGAATACGGTGATCGCCGAAGTGGGAGAGAAGGGCACGATCGAGTACGCCCCCCGAATGGAAGGGCGGAGCTTGATCATGATCGTGGCGCCCAAGTAAGACGGTCGGCCCGAACGCTATTAACAAAAGGAAGCACGGACATGAAGAAAAGGAAGATGAAATCCCATAGTGGAGCCAAAAAGCGGTTTACCCGCACCGGCTCTGGAAAATTGGTCAGGCGGAAAGCGGGAAAGCGCCATATCCTCACCAGCAAGACGCAGGATCGGAAGCGCCGGTTGAGCGGCACGGTTCTCGTGGATAAGACCAAAACTCAGGCGCTGGATCGCTTATTGCCCTACAGCTAAATGAGAAGACACGACTCGCGTTAACCAAAAGGAGTATTGACCCATGCCTCGCGCAAAAGGTGGCCCCAAAACAAGACATCGTCGGAAGAAACGGCTGAAACTGGCTAAAGGACAGTACGGTGGGAAGAGCCGTCTGTTCCGCACTGCAACAGAATCAGTTGATAAGGGACAGGCGTACGCCTATACCGGACGGAAAAATCGGAAACGGGATTTTCGTGTATTGTGGATTGCGCGCATCAACGCGGCAGTTCGGGCACATGGACTCACCTATGGCCGGTTTATCAATGCCCTGAAGAAAGCGAATATCCTCTTGGACCGCAAGGTCCTCTCGGATATGGCGATCAAGGATGCCACGGGATTCGAGCAGTTGGTCGGTCTTGCCAAGCAACACCTTGCTCCGGCTGCTGCCTAAGCGCAGCCGCCTCGCAAGAGCACTCTTCGAACCATTGATCGGGACAGGATGCGAGCCTTGAGGAATGCGCCAGCCGGCGTATACCTCAGGGCCGCTCGGCTAGTTGTGTCAGCTCGATTTCAAATGCGACGGCTGGGACGCTGATCTGCCATCGTTCGAGTACTTCCGGGTGCAACTCCCCAATCACACCAACCCGTTTCCCTTCGGACATAACACTGCCTGCACGTCCGGCAAGAAATGACGGATGCTGAATCGGCTCTAAGCTGTACGCTTGTCCCACATAGTAAAATAATGTGTCCAGACAGGAGTGGATTTCAGAGAAATGCGCATCGGCATGAGCGATCATCCCGCCGAGCACCATGACTGTGCGTGACCCGAGAGCCTGCGCAGGATCAGGCCTGGCCACTTCGCCGGCTTCGAATATCCGATGGGGGTAAAAGGCCCGGTTCGATGCCGCTTCTACGCGAAGCAACGACGGAAGCATCCATTGCCGAAGCGCAGAGAAGTTCAAGGACATTACATTGTCCACCTCGACCAGCTGCCCCCACTCAGTCCCTTCCAGCCGCATCGCATCACGCAGGTCCTGCGGGGAACCGAGAATGTTGGAAATAATTTCCTGAAAGCCCATACCGACCATGAGCGCTCGCACCCTGTCGGAGAACTCTTCGATACGTGAAAGCCCCCCGACCGTGAACTGCGAAGGCATCACCGGCAAAAAGTCCGCGTATCCTCGACTGATCGCCACATCTTCGACGACATCCATCGCATGCATCAGATCCTGTCGATACAACGGAAGTGTCACCGTCACTTGTTCAGCCTCCGTCGTCACCTCATAGCCATAGCCCACTAAGGCCTTGGCCACTTCATGAACGCCTAAGGCCTGCCCAAGGGCCTGCTCAATCGTATGGACAGAAAGTGTCCGCGACCTTCCCAGATCTTGGGGAGTCATAACGGCCTCGCCGAGATCGGTCTTGTAGGGATAGCGCACTTCGATCGGCTCAATCACTGCGCCACGATCTGCCAGATTCGCTGCAAAAATATTGAGAGTCAGGACCACCATCGAAAGGTCAGTGCCAGTCACCTCGACGAAGAGGGCATCGTCTCCCACCTTCACTTCGCCGATTTCACGGCTATTGATGATCGGCGGGAAGGAAAGGGCTCGCCCCTTCGCATCGCGCAAGAATGGCAACCGATCCTGCCCAGCGAGAATCCCGCCGAACTCCAAGCCCTTGGGATGGACGAGCAATATTTCTCCCAACGTCATGACCGTATCCATACCCAGCGGCGTGAAGGCGGCTTCGCCTGGCTTCACCAAGTCATAGGTAACAGGAAACTCGATCGCCGTAAGCCGATAGAGCCCGATCGACACGGTCCGTCGTTTACGGCCGAACATCTCGGCCAGTTTTTCTTGTGTCTGGATCAGCTGCGCAAGACCATCTTTCGTCACGCGATAACCGGTCGCCGTGCAGGCCGCCACAAATGGGCGAACCTTCTCCAGGCCGGGAGTCACGTTCAGTCGCTTCGGTGATTGCGGTTTGGTCGCAAGAAAGTCGTACTTCGGAAGGGAACCCTGCCGCTTCACCCGGATCTGCCGTGCAATCCCTTCGCAGCACCAGAGATCGGGACGGTTGCTATCTTGTAATTCAATGCGCAGTTCGCCGGTATCCGGATTCTGCCCCTTCAACTCACCCTTCACGAGCATCAACGAGTCTTCGATTTGTTCCAGCGTAATCGGTTGACGGGCCTCTCCAGGCCCTGCAAGCAATCCCTCAAGATCCTGTTTGAAAATCGTAATCGTGGGCATGTGAAACCTAGAAAGCCCCCTTGGTGGAGCGGATGAGATCAAGATTGTCGGTAAACAACTCGCGAATATCGTGAATCCCGAGCGCCACCATCGCCATGCGATCGAGCCCAAGCCCCCAGGCGATCACCGGAACGGTCACACCCAACGGAAGAGTGACCTCCGACCGGAACAGCCCGGCTCCGCCAAGCTCCATCCAGCCAAGCTTCGGATGGCGCACATGCATCTCGACCGAGGGTTCGGTGAACGGGAAGTAGGCCGGAAGAAACTTGACCTCCTTCGCCTGGGCCACTTCACGGGCAAAGAGATTCAGCAGACCGAGCAACGTACGAAAGTTGATGTCTTCGCCAAGGACGATCCCTTCCACCTGGAAAAAATCGGTCGCATGCGTCGCATCGACTTGGTCATAACGAAAACAACGGGCGATGGAAAAATACTTTCCCGGTACCGCCGGTTGTGCGGCCAACGTATGGGCCGAAACGGCCGTCCCCTGGCTTCGCAAGACCAGCCGGCGCGCACGCGCCATATCGAAGGGATAGTTCCAGCCGGTTGAACCGGTTGCACCGCCATCCTGATGCGCTTGCGCGACCCGAGACAAAAACGGTTCTGCAATCGACGTGGCCTGTTTCGGCTCCTTGACGAAATAGACGTCATGGATGTCTCGTGCCGGATGGAACTGCGGCATAAAGAGGGCGTCCATGTTCCAGAATTCGGTCTCCACCAGCGGGCCCCGCATTTCCTGGAATCCCATGCTCACAAGCTTCGTCTTCACGGTATCGAGAAACTCGCGATAGGGATGTTTTTTGCCCGGCGCAATCCGTGGCGCGCGAAGACTGATCGTGTACTTACGGAAGCGTTTCGTTCGCCAGCTCCCGTCTTTCAATAGCTCGGGAGTCAGCTGGGAGACCTCTTCCAAGACCCCTTGTTTGGAGAGCTGCTGCGCAGCCTCCATACCGGCGGCAGAAAGCTTCAGCGATCTGGCGACCCGATCATCGATGCGGAATGGCTCTTTCGCATTTCCTCGTTTGACGGCATGGTCTTGAATGACTTGCCGTTGTGCGTCTGAAAATGACTGCATCTCCCGAGGCGCTTGATGAACCTGTTGTAGTAATCCCCGTATGGCCTCTGCAGTTGGGCTCGGCCGGCCGGTCGATTCGATACAGCCGCCTTGAATGATCAGGAGTGCGCCTTCTTTTTTAAGCCGACCAATCGCACCGCTCACTTCGGCCGGTTCCAGCCCCTCCCGCGATTGGATATCCTGAATGGTCAGACGTTTGCCCGTTGTCGCCGCCTCGCGAGCGGCAGCGAGCACCCGTTCAATCGGCGAATGCTTTTCAACGTACAGCTCGCCGACTTTGGTGAGCGAGACCATCGGCGTCACGATCTCGGTATCGACTGCCAACAACGACTTGGCAAGCAACCATTCGACCGCCATGCTCAGCTGCGAGGGCTCCAACCCGGAGGACTGCGCCAACTGTTCTGTTTGGAGCACCGCAGAGGGATTCAAGGCAAAGGTCGAAAGGACTTTGACTTCGAGGGGATGGAGGCTATCGATGAGGGAAGAAATATTCACTCGCGAGGCCTATCGTTGAACAGAGACGCGCTGTGGCGTCGTGGAAGAAAGTTGGCCGGCTGCGCGCATCGCAGCGATCGTTGCGGCATAGTCACGACTAGAGAAAATGGCCGATCCTGAGACCAAGACATCGGCTCCCGCAGCAAGCACCTGGTTCGCATTGTCGATCTTGACGCCACCGTCCACTTCGAGCAACGCGCGGCTTCCCGCCCGATCGATCATGGCCCGCGCCGAAGCAATCTTCTTGAGACAGGAAGGGATAAACGTTTGGCCGCCAAAACCAGGATTGACTGACATGATCAGGACCAAATCGACCTCGGAGAGAATTTCCTCAATCGTGCTGAGTGAGGTGGCCGGATTCAGCGTCACCCCGGCCTTGACGCCTCGTTCCTTGATCGATTGCACCGTGCGATGGAGATGAGGGCAGGCTTCTACGTGAACCGTGAGGTAATCCGCTCCCGCCTCGGCGAACTCCGCGATGAAGGCATCGGCATTCGTCATCATGAGATGGACATCGAGCGGCAACTTGGTCACTTTTCTGAGCGCCGCCACGATCGGCGGACCGATGGTCAAATTGGGGACGAAATGCCCGTCCATGACATCGATATGGAGAAAGTCAGCCCCTCCCCGCTCCACGGCTGCCACTTCATCGGCCAGTCTGGCAAAGTCAGACGCAAGAATTGAAGGAGCGATAAAAATAGGGCGTGCCATCAGGAAACCTTCTTCAGTCGTGCAGCGTAAAATCCGTCCATCGAGAACTGGTTCCCTACTGTCGAGAATGCGCCTTGTTCGGTGACAAAACCACGTGCCTCAGGCGGGAGCCAGCGAACAACGGACTCACGCTGAAACTCCGCATGGGCACGACAGAATTGCTCGATCACATCTTCATTTTCTTCCGATTCTGTCGAGCACGTACTATAGACCAGCACCCCGCCGGGCCGCAAGCATGGCGCAACGGCCTCAAGAATCTGGCACTGAAGCGCCTGATGTCGAGGGAGCGACTGCTCATCCTTTCGCCACTTCGCTTCGGGATGCCGCCGTAACACACCGAGCCCACTACAGGGGGCATCCACCAAAATTCGATCAACCAATAGTTCGCCGACTTTGGTTTTCTTCACGGAGGAACCAGCGGCCGTCTCGATCAGAGGAACCCACTCCCTCGGCTGGCGAATATCGCCGATGATCGGCACGACAATCTGAAGGTTGAGCCGGCTGCAATTACTTTTCAGCAGATCCAGGCGGGTCCCTTTCCGATCGACGGCGTAGATCGTCCCCTTGTTCTGCATCAGATCGGCCAGATGGGTGGATTTCCCTCCCGGCGCCGCACAAGCATCGAGTATGACATCACCAGGCTGAGGGTCAAGAAGAAGAGGAATCAATTGCGCGGCTTCATCTTCGACATAAAAGGCGCCCTCTTGAAACCCCGGAAGCGAAGGCACGAGGCCACCGTCTTCCAGCACGATGCCAAACGGGCTTACGGTGGTCTGCTTAGCTGCAATACCAGCCTGCGCAAACTGTTCGAGGAGCGCGTCCCTACTCGTAACGAGCTGGTTCACCCGAAGCGTCATCGGAGGCGCAATGCTGACTCCCTCGCAAACCGCCTCCGCAGTGGCTGGACCTAGACGCTCCACCCATCGCCGGCTGAGCCATCCAGGAATTGAGTACCGTACGGCGAGGGCCTGAGCCGGATCCTGGTCCATACTGGGCCAGGGCTCAGGAGGATGACGCAAGAGCGAGCGCAACACCGCATTGACGAGACCGCTCCAGTCCCTGCCCACTGTGCCGGCAAAAGCTCTGGTGAGGTTGACTGATTCGTTGACGGCAGCAGACTGTGGAATACGATCGAGAAACAACAGTTGATAGGCCCCGAGACGAAGCACCATCTGCACGGCGACGGGAAGGCGAAGCAACGGCTTGTCCAAAACCGGTTCAAGCCGCCAATCGATAGTTGCAAGCCGCCGCAAGACTCCATAGGTGAGTTCCACCGTGAGCGCCCGATCACGACTGTCGAACGAGCAACGCGCAAGGGCTCGGTCCAACAGCACATCAACGCCCTCCTCGCTCTTGTCGGACTCCACCAGCAACGAGAGGGCGATCGCACGGGCTGACGGTGCGGTCTGGACAGTAAAGAGGGATCGAGGACCAGATGCCATAGGTGACTCAGAGGATACTCAGATTGTTGAATGAATAGACAGGAAACTAGGAAGGAACCGGTCCCCCTAACTGCAATCCAACGGCAATCGGGTGGCCTGCCAAATATTGAGAGACAACCATGCGGCGACTATTGGCCGGCTGCAATTCCATCACGGCAAGGACTCCCTCTCCGGTTGCGACATGAATCGCCTCTTTGGTCACGGCAACAACTGTCCCCGGAGGCTTTGAGGCCGATTCGTAAAGCGCCAGGGCTCGCCAGATCGTCCATCGGTCACCTCCAGCCACGGAGGTATAGGCCCCCGGCCAGGGAGCGAGGCCACGGACCCGATTGGCCAACACCGTGGCAGGCAAGGCCCAATCGATCACGCCATCTTCTTTGTTCAGTAAGGGTGCCAACGTCGCCTGTGACGAATCTTGTGGCCGCGGCACGAGGGTGCCGGCCTTGAGTCGGGCAATCGTTTCGACCAGTAATCTGCCTCCGAGTTCCGCCAAACGTGGCGAGAGGGTGCCTGCCGTATCCTCAGGGGTAATAGGGATGGCTTCTTGAAGCAACATCGCGCCGGTATCCATCCCCTCATCCATCAGCATGGTCGTAATGCCTGTTTCCATCTCGCCGTTGATGATGGCCCACTGGATCGGACCGGCGCCGCGATATTTGGGAAGAAGGGAACCATGCACATTGATGCAGCCACGCAGGGGAAGTGAGAGGATGGCCGGAGGTAAGATACGCCCGAACGCCGTAACCGCAATGAAGTCCGGCTTCCAGCCAGCCAGAGTCTGGAGAAATTCAGGATCCTTCATCTTGAGTGGTTGCAGCAGAGGAATTTTTGCTCGCAGGGCCAGCAGTTTTACCGGTGACGGCGTGAGGACTTGCCCGCGCCCTTTCGGGCGATCCGGTTGTGTGACCACCCCAACAACGGAATCGTCCGACTGCAACAAGGCCTCAAGAGAGGCAACCGCAAAGTCTGGTGTGCCCATAAATACAAGACGCATATTATCGCTTTAGCATTGCAGGTGAGCGAAAGCAACTTGGAGGCAAGGAGAGCGGCTTGACTTGCCGTTCAACGCTTTGTTAGCATCCTTCTGCGGGGTGGAGCAGCCCGGTAGCTCGTTGGGCTCATAACCCAAAGGTCAGAGGTTCAAATCCTCTCCCCGCAACCAACCAGTTCTTTTCTCCTCACTTCATCGTCCATGATCGCAGTCTCAAGCAGGCCTCTGTTCGCTATTTGGCGTCTCAGCACTTGCACGGAATTGTGGTATGCATTGGACGAATCCTCTTCTGATGCTATATTGCGTCCTGCAAGCACAAGACGTGAGGAGTTCCATGCACTTCGTCCGCATCGGCAAAAAAGCCCTCAATCTCGATAGTGTAAGCTACTGCGAAGCACAGATTTGGCAAGATGAGATGTCGCTCAAGGTCTATTTCGCCGGATCCGCGAACAATACCCCGCTGGTCTTCGCCGAAGAAGATGCCAAAGAGCTGTGGAAGTACTTGGATTACGTCGCTGAAAAACCTGTCTAACGCCTCTCCCCCTTCAACATTCTGATTGTACCTTTCGTTTTGCTCGTGAATCTCTCCAGACTCTTGAACTCGACCTCTAGTACTGTTGGCCTGCGAGCAGAGGCGGATCGATCATCACGACCGGCATAACCCAACCGTCTTTCCTGTAGCCACGATAGTAGGCGAATACCTTTTTCACATAATCCTGCGTTTCCTTATAAGGCGGGATCTGCCCATATCGATCCACCTTTCGTTCGCCCGCGTTATAGGCAGCCACGGCTAACCGGAGATTTCCGTGGAACCGATCCAGAAGGTAACGCAAATGTTTGGCTCCACCGGTGATGTTGTCGTTCGTATCGTACAAGTTGCGCACGCCATGACGGATAGCGGTTTCCGGAATCAATTGCATCAGTCCTACCGCTCCTACCTTTGAAACCACTGTCGGATTAAATGAAGACTCAGCCTTCATCACCGCAAGGCGCAAGGCCGGTTGAATCTGATACTGCTGTGCCGCACGACTAACCGCCTGTTCAAGCTCCAGATCCGCCAACCCATGGTGGTAGTGGGCCTTGCGGCGAACGGCTGTAACAGAATCGTCTGTCCGTCGATGCCCGATGTCCACCACATTCGTGGGACCGACGTATCCAAATACCGGCTCGTCGGCGAGAGCAGACGGCGCTGACGTCACCATCAATATCGCCACTACGCAGGCAAGAAAACTGGCAGAACCTAAAGGGATGAAGGTTCTAAGACCAGAGCCATTGCTAGATGATTCATTGTAAGTCTCAACCCTGTTCATCTTGTCTCCTCCCCATGCCGAAACCTCTGTCGCCCTATGGATCGGCTTTCATGTTACTCGGGAGCTCACTCGACCCTCTGTCGTTGTACGCGCAGGTTCTGTGCCGCCTTGCGGGGAGGGAGAAATCCTTAGCTCTGCCATGATTTCAATGACTTGCGGCTACCAGGCACCCCCTCATTTTGCGGGGAGATGAGGATGGGGTCTATCATTTTTTTGGCTCTCCTTGCCGCACTTTGCGGCTCGGTGAATATCCTACGGGAGAGCCCTCTCTTTTATTCAAGATCCCACAAATGAGGGGGTTTCTCGCCTCCCCAAGAAAGACTGTGTTACGCTCTGCTCTCCGAGTTATCTGACTGGGAAGGAATCGATTGTCATGACGAAGCTTCGGTACTGTGAACGAGTCGACACGCACTTCCCTGTTGTATTTGCCGGTGAGGCCTACGTGGGGGAGGGAACCGTGCTCAACGTATCTGTCCCTGGCTGCGCTATTCACAGTCGAAAGCGAGTACGGCCTGGCTCCTATCTTGAGATGAGAATACTCGTTCCTGACGCCCCGTCTCCGCTCCGAGTCGGGTTAGCCAAAGTGCGCTGGTGCGAGGGCCGACAGTTCGGTGTCGAATTTATCCGAATGCCTGGTGAAGACCAAGTCCACTTAGGTCGGCTGGTCAAAAAAGAGGCTCCCCTCGCCCTGCTACCTCAGACCGATAGGTGGCAAGGGCGCGCTCCTAATCGTCGGATCGGCCGGTAAGGGGGGGAAATACATGACAAGAGGCATTCTGATCACCATGGTACTGTTTCTCGCCGGCTGCGCTGAACCCTATACGGTGTTCCATAACCAGACAGGCAACCCGCTCGTGATGGGTCGCCGGGCCTACTCCTACGAAGGCTGCCTCTCCACGATGCACGAGGAAGCCGCTCAGCTTGGGGTCACATTTCGCACGATTCAAGTGAGAGGTTCCTGGGAAGGTCGATCCCTCCTCTGGCCCTTCGAGCCAGGGTATGCGTGCGAAGGGGCCATCGGCCCCGAACGCCTCCTACGCGGGCCCTATCCGAACGTTCCACCCCTCTCACCTCAAGGATAATAGCGCTCGCTTCCCGCTCTTTTTGGGTTCACCCCCATTTCTAAAACCCAACAGCTATTTCTTCTTATCAATCCCCCAAGAGAGCTGTTGACAATACCACTGCTGGAGCAGTATCAATCGGCTAACACTACTGGATGTAGCCTATGAGTTGTCCATTCTTGGACTCCCTCTCCGCTTCCGGCCAAAAGCCAAAACCTACGGAAGGAGGTGGCTCACGTTGAGCTCGCCGAGCTACTCACTTTTCAGGAACCGATAGCAGCAACGTTCATCGGTAAATTCGCAGAAGTGTTTGATTCGCCGGCCGCACACTATTCGCAATAATTTTATGTAGAAGGAGTTGCCATGGAAGACCTAGTTATCGAAGAAGAAGGCGCCTCATCCGCACTGAAAATTACGCTCGGGGATTTTCTCGTGTTCATCAATTGGATGAATCAAACAGAAAAATCCCTCGATCGTGCCGAAGCCCTGCCGACCATTCCTGACTTGGATTCCGGCAAGGTCAAAGGCTGGGTCCAACTCGTGCAGCGACTTGAGGAACGCTTCCGCCGGAGCGAGGAAAAGAAGCTGGCGCTTGAAGCCAACGTGATCGCACAAGAAGCCCAGTTGGGACAACTCTTGTCGCACTTGCATGCCAACATCGCCTCGCTCTATGACAACCTGGGACAGTCACAGAAAGCTGAGGAAGTTCGGCGACGAGCTGAAGCACTTCATGTAGCGTAGACCAGGACGCTGCATCCCGAATGGTCCGTGGCAACTTCCATGACCGCCCCTAGGGAGTGGCCTGGAAGGAATCACGTTGGATTGCATCTGCTTGCGAGGGGTAGTTATGTCCTGAACCTGGAAGAAAACCTCACAGGTTTTCCGCATTTGCTTTGTCATCCCTCTCCTCTTGGCTATAATCACACTGCCGAATCTGGCATGTTCCTCAGAGGCAACTGACAAGGAACAAGACGCCGAACGAGATGGATTCACTCGGCAGCGGGGGAGTTGGATGATCAAAGTGCTCCTCGTCGAAGACAATGATGTCGACGCGCAACTCACGCAAGATCTCCTGTCTGAATGGAGCATCGAGGAATTCAGGATCACTCGCGTGAAAACGCTGGGAGAGGGACTGGCGCTACTCGGCCGTGACCGGTTCGACGCAGTCCTCTTGGATCTGTCCCTCCCGGATGCCTTCGGTCTTCCGACTGTCAGACAAGTCCACGCCACAAGTCCAACAATCCCGGTGGTCGTCCTAAGCGGTGTCAGCGACCAAAGCCTGGCGCTTCAAGCCGTTCAACAGGGGGCGCAAGATTATCTCGTCAAAGGGCAAGGCCATCCTGAACTGCTAGCTCGTGCCGTCCGTTATGCGATAGAACGGAAACGCTCAGAAGAACGCCTGACCTACCTCGCGCAGTACGATCACTTGACTGGGCTGGTGAATCGCAGCCTCTTTCGTGATCGGCTGCTTCAAGCCATGGCTCGAAGCAAGCGACTACAACAACCGATTGGCCTCATGCTCCTCGACCTCGATCGGTTCAAGGCCGTGAATGATACCTTTGGGCACGACATGGGTGACGACCTGCTTAAGGCCGTATCGGAGCGTCTCAAGACCTGTGTGCGTGAAGTCGATACCGTGGCCCGGATGGGCGGAGACGAGTTCACCATTATCCTGGAAGGCGTTTCCTCTGACCAGAATATCCTGGTGGTGGCGAAACGCATCACGGAGTCGATCGCCACGCCGTTCGAACTACAGGGCCATCACATCTCCATCGGGGTCAGCATTGGCGTGACGATTTATCCGCACGACGATCATCCCGTCGACGAATTACTGAAGCATGCCGACACGGCAATGTATCGAGCAAAACAGCAAGGCGGCAACAGCTTTCACCTACACGAAGCCGCTGAGGCGCACGTTCCGAATCTCCCCGCATAACGTAGCCACAGGCTGCTGGCATCCAGAGTATCGAGGGCCAGTACAGGCTTCCTGTCCTCCAAGATTTTCTCTTTTCACTTTACGCGCCCAGCCGAGATAGCAGGTATCCTCGTCACCGTCCGATGTCACCTAGCGGCTGGTCTGTTACGATCAAGGTTCCTCGCGGATTGGGGGCAAGAATGTTTGAGGTGTCGAGCGCCTCCCGACCAGGAGTCGGGTGGGAATCGGGAGTCATCACAATCCCCCAATGCTGATTCTCACTGCAGGTATTGTCGACGAGAAGTGCTTCCGCGTGATGGAAGAGGAGAATCCCGCTCAGCATGTTTTCACGGCACTGGTTTCTAACGAGCTCAGGATGGCTCCCTGAATCCCGGACCGCAATGCCGAAATGGTGGTTGCCCCTGCAGACATTGTCGGCAATCCTCGGCTGTGCTCCGGCAAACACAAATATCCCCGATTCCCGGTTGCCACAAACTTCATTCCCGACAAATGTCAGTCGTGATTGCGGCCCATAAATTACCACGCCGGAGAGAATACCCTCCGTGGCACGGCACTGGGTCACCGTACAAGAGGAGTCGAGCAGGTTCATCGCAGAATTTTGGTCACTTCCGACGTATCGAAACGTGATGCCAGAGATGCGCCCACTGGGGACCTGCTGGAGATAGAGAGGCCCTCCACGACGGGAAAAAATCTGCACGTCATCTCGACCGGCTCCAACCAAATGTATCGGTCGCCCCGTGACAAAGACTTTGTCCTCATAGATCCCGGGACGAACAAACACCTGGTCCAGCTCACCAGCATCGAGAAGCGCCGCACTGGGTCGCGGATAGGCGTCGGCGTCATTCGCATCGACGATCAAAGTCTTTCCACCGAGTGGATTCGGCGGAGGCTCAGTCTTCATGTCCACATCTCTTCATCCTCACAGGATTGGTTCTCTGCACTCGGCCACTGGCCCAAAATCAGGAGCGGCATTATTTCGGGCAGATCCACGCAAGTCAAGTTCATCTCAAGCCGTTGACACCCGTCACTTCAACTCAATAGTGGTCTCAATTTTGTCAAGCCAGGAATCACACACACCTCGTACAAATCTGTCATCCAGGCAGGACTGGCACTCGGCAACTTCTGCCACGGAACGAGGCCAAACTACTGGATTCACATCTGTTTTAGCCATGCCGGATCGCTCGTATGGTGGCATGGCGATTGCGGTATCACGGGGATATGGGTAATGAGACCAGGCTGAGCAGTATGGAGGCATCACGATGACAATACTGAAAATTGTGCTCCCAGGAATCCTGGCGGTGCTGCTATCGTTCAATCCCGCTGTCGCTGCACCGTCCCACATGCAGGACTCGTCTCGACACCTCTATGATCGAGTGATGGAAGAGTTTAAACATCGGGATTACGAAGCTGCGCTGGCAGGATTTCGATTCTTTCTCGAACTGCACGGGCAATCCTCTTTGGCCGCCAACGCGCAGTATTGGGTGGGAGAATGCCAGTACCGGCTCGGGCGCTATAAGGAAGCCCTGAAGTCATTTTACAACGTCGTGTCCGACTATCCGATGAGCCAAAAACTTGCGGCGTCCACGCTCAAACTTGGTCAAACCTACGCCAAGATCAAGGATCATGAGAAAGCCCGCATGATGTACGAACGAGTCATCGATCAATATCCAGAGAGCGCAGAAGCCGAACTGGCGAGGAAAGCCATTGACGTCGCCGCGATACGTGATGTGGAACCGGCAACACAGCTGGTTGGCACCGGCCCTGGCGAATAGAGTCGCATCCCGGCGGTCACTCGTCTTCGCCGACGCCAAGCAGCTGAGCCAGCTGAGGCACGGTATAAGACGTGTTGGGCTTCAAGGTGGTCAAGGTAATGCCCGCTGCCTGCAGAACAGCCTGGATCTCGCGAGTTCGAGTGACCTCATGTGGCTGAGGAGGGAACCCTTCCTCAAGCAACACAACCTGCTCGGCCGCCTTCGTTCCCGGGTGAACCAACACAAAGTCGAGTTGCTTCAGCGCGATCTGCCTCAACACCTGAGACCGAACCTTTCCCTCCGCCTCGACACTGACAACAGACCAGAGTGGAACCCTCGCAAAGACAAGATAATGATCTTCTACGGCCAAACGTATGAGATTGTAGAGCATGAGATCGGTGTCGGTCAGCAAGGGCTGAGGCCGCAACGTCACGCCAGGAGGAATCACTACGCTCTCTTTCCTGGCCGGCTCACTGCTTGATGAAATCATCAGGCGCCAAATCAGAAACACCAGAGACGCGATGGCAAGTCCGATAACAATATTCTCCATCATGCTGCTATCGCGCAGGAAAGGATTCACGCCAGCGTGGTCCGTTCGGCACAATCGTACCAAGAATCACGGAATGCGTAGCGCCCGTCACTGACGGAATATTGCCCCATTGGCCGGTCACGGTTTGATAGGCCAACAGTGCAAAGGCCACCGCTTCAAACGACTTACTGTCCCACCCCAGTGCTTCGAATGTGGTGACCGGAACCGGAGCGAATACGGTTGCGAGATGAGTCATGATCGCCCGATTGCGGACGCCACCGCCGCCCACCACCACCTCATCGATCTCTCCGTTGATCCACCGCCGCGACGTCCCCACCGCCTTGGCCGTCCACATACTGCAGGTCGCCAACAAATCCTCGATAGAGAGGCTCCGTTGCTGTTGAATCGCAATCAGCTCCTCGATGAGATCAGGACCAAACGCTTCCCGTCCGGTTGATTTCGGGGGTCGTTTTGACAGAAATGGGTGAGCGAGCAACTTGCCCAGCAATCGTGAATCGACCTGCCCCTTCATCGCTAACTTTCCATCGCGGTCCATCAACAATCGCCCGTCGGTCACGCGCACCATCAGACTGTCCAGCACCATATTAGCCGGCCCCGTATCGAAGGCCTGCACTCCACTAAGACGTCCCCCCTTCGGCACATAGGTCACGTTGCTGATGCCCCCGAGATTCACGACCAACCGTGCACGGCGCGCATGTTTCAACAGCAGAGCATGCGCGGCCGGCGTCAGTGGAGCCCCTTGGCCTCCTGCAGCAATATCCCGCGGCCGAAAGTTCGCAATCGTGGTAATCCCCGTTCGCTCGGCAATCACGGCCGGCTCGGCAATTTGGAGGGTTGAACGAATCGAGCCGACACCCGGCGCATGAACGCCGTGCGGAAGGTGGTGCACGGTTTGCCCATGCGAACCGATCAACGTCACATCGCTTGGCTGAAGTTTTGCCTGCCGAATCACATGCAGCGCGGCATTGGCGAACCATTCACCGAGCAGCGCATTGAGATGACAAATATCTGCGACCGTCCCGGAAACAGACGCGGAGAGAATACGCTGCTGTAACGAACGTGGATAGGCCAGCGTATGCGCGGCCAAGGTCCTCGCCTTCACCGTACGGCCTCGCCCGGTAATGTCCACAAGTGCGGCATCGACTCCGTCACCGGATGTCCCAGACATAAGTCCAACTACATGCATGTATGACGTCCTCCAATGGCTATCGAGCAGGCACTACAAAAAGCCTACGCTAATGGAACTGTTCGGTGGGGTCAAGCAGACACACGATTCTCAGGCTAGCAGGCTGCGAAATAGTCACTGTGCACGGCAAAATCCCAATGGCCTACATGCCGGAACAATAAGAAACCTGTCTGCGCGAAGCCGCTTCGGCGAAGGAAAGAACGAAACTGGCGTATTTTTTCAGCATCCTGCTAGACAGGCGCAATGCCCAACCGTATGATGGCCGACGCTACACAAAGACCACTTTCCAAGGATCGCATGACTGCGCGGGACCTCATCGAGACATGGGCACTTCGGCTTGAAGCCGAGCAGAAACGGGTGGGCACCTCAACGCTTGACCAGCCGATTGCTCAGGTAGCAGGCCGACTGCTGCATACCATCGGCACGCTGCACCTCTACGAGCTGACGCTCCCGCATGGTTCGTCCATCGCGCATGATACGCCCCTCTCCATTATCCCTTCTGACGATATGGAACCAACAGAAGGCATCGTACTTGGCGGGCAAGGTAACGTAATCCTTGTGCAGACGTTCGATACGATCGGACAGTCCTGCGCCAACACAACTGTGGTTCCTGATCGTGCCGGGCTTCTCGCTACGTCGGCCAAGCGATTGCGCGACATGCTCGCACAACCGGACTCCTATCGGCTCGGTCCGGCAGACCGATTGGCTCCCCTCCTCGAGACGACGACTGAAGCAGGAGAACTGTCCGGAACAGGGCCTGGCTCCTCAATTCTCATGACCATTTGGTCAGACGAGCTTTCGGTACGACGGCAGCGATTGGCTGTCCTCGTCATCGAACTGATTCGTGCGAATAAGCGTATCCTGCTGGTCTGTTCCGATCACCAGGCGGCGGATGCACTCGCCGGAACCATCGCGCGGGCCATGAAAGCCGTCGGACTCACGTATAAGACCTGGATCAGTCGCTATGAAATGACCTTGGCCCACCAGGCCGAGGGTATCGGGATTCAGGAACTGGGGTTCGAAGCCCAGATGCACCAGTTCTATGCCAAGTCTCGCGCAGACAAGGCCGCGCTCCGGCGCAAATACGAGCGGTTTCGAGAGTTGACCCCTGTGTTGGCCTACAAGGGGCAGAAACAAAAAGATCTCGATGAAGTGCGCCTGCTGGAATGGCGGCTGCTCACGCAGCTCACCGACATACAGAACAAGATCAAAGACGTGACTGCCACGCTGGCTGAATACGAGAACCTCCCGCTCTTTCGACGGCTCAGCCTGCAGGCCGTCGGGAAAAACGTCGAAACTCTGCATCAATATCTCGAACTGTATGAGAGTCAATGCGCTGAATTGAAGGGGGAACTCGATGTCGCCAAGGTGCGAATCGACGAACTCGTGCCGGAGGCCGCTGTACCGAAAGACATGCGGCCGGAATTTGACGAACTCAAAGAAGACATCGTCCATCTGGGCGGGACGAAAAAGATCCGGGAATTGCTCGCGGCCGAGGAAGATACCAACCGCCAGGCCTTCATCCAAAATCGGCGTCTCGTGGTCACCACCGCATCGCGGGTGCTGAGCGATCCCCTGTTCAGCCGGGTCCGGTTCGATGTCTTGATCGCCGATGAGGCGCCCTGGATCGCGGCAGCCCCCTTGCTCAGCGCAGCCGGGCTTGTCCGCGAGCGGATCGTGATCAGTGGAGACACCAGGGACATCGGGAAGGCCAGCCTCTGGGCCTCGCGAGCAGCGCAAGCGAAGTAACTCAAGCCCCTTGCTTGACGGGGACCTCAATAATTCAGGATAATCCCCTTCCACCTCGATGTGCCGAAGTGGCGAAACTGGCAGACGCACTAGATTCAGGGTCTAGCGCCCGCAAGGGTGTGCGGGTTCAAATCCCGCCTTCGGCACCAACTACTTCCATTTCAGATTTCTCGTCATAAGAACAACTCAGCCAGGCTGAGTGCTTGTCACCATTCGCCATCCGCATTCTTTCGCTAGATGAACAACCAGTATTCGACTGCTACCCAAACGTTAGATTAGGAACGAGCGGCGAGCCTGTGGGTTGAAAGAAGCATCATCAGGCGGCTGTGTAGCGCGGTGAGATCATCGAGCAGTTCAATCTTGCTATCGCGAAGGCGGTCTCCCATGGCACGGGCACCCTGGCCACCCACGGCCACAGACCAACGGGTCGCAAGATGCTCAAGTTCATGGAGTTGTTGCAGTGCCGCGGCCTCCAACCTCACCTCAGTGAGAGAAAGGAGCACGAGATCGGGCCTGATCTGCTCGCAAAATGTCAGGAGACCTGAATAGGGAAGGTTGGGGCCGAGGTAATAGACGTGGCACCCTTTGGTTGCGGCGATGTAGGCCACGGCCTGGGCGCCAATCTCATGTGTTTCGCCCTCCGGACAGGCGATGAGGATCCGTGGACCGAATTCATTTACCGGAAGTTGATTCATGACCGAAAACAACTTCTGTTGGATAATCTTCGTGACGTAGTGTTCGACAGCAACACTCAATCGACCTTCGTGCCACAGCTCGCCGATTCGGCGTTGTAGCGGGAGCAGAATCCGCTGAACGGCTTCTTCAAACGGAATGACGGCCACTGCACCGTTCAGTCTCCGCTCGAATCCTGCCTTATCGAGCGGGTCAAGCGATCCCATCAAATCGTCTAGCAGGCGATCATGAGGCTTCTGATCCTCCAGAGAAACAGGAGTCGCGATGCGCATACGTGCGACAAGCGAGTCGTGTCCCTCCGTTGCGAGTGAACCGATCGTTGCGCCTTGTTCCATCTGGTTCTTTACAAAGCGGAGGAGCGCCACCTCTTCGTCGCTATATTCGCGATAGCGATTGGAGCTCCGTGAAGGTTTGACAAGACCATACCGCCTCTCCCAGACGCGAATAACATCCTTCGAGAGACCGGTGAGCTTCGCAACTCTATGAATTCTATGAGTATTCATTATTTAAGTTTCATTATATTAGAATGTCCAATGTTTGTCAAATATTTACCAACATAACACTTGACACATTGGACAATACGGTTTATACGTTAGACATACTTGCTTCGAACATTGGACATCAATCCTATGGAGGCGATCATGGCCAGAGCGATGGCGGAGAAAACCAGAATTGAGCAGCTAGGAAACTCCAGCGTCTCTTCGGTTACCCAACATCAATCGACATGCAGCAGGTGCGGCGGGCTCATGGTGAGCGACTTCTGCATGGATTTGCTGAACAGCACCGGCGAGTTGGAGTTCGCCGCGAAACGCTGTGTGCAATGTGGCGAGGTCGTCGATCCGGTCATCCTGCGGAATCGAGGAACCAGGCATGAGCTGATCCTGGCGCCTCCGGCACATGTGCGAAGTAAGTCCTCTACGTCTCAAAGAGTGGTCCGGTCGTAGTTTTCAACCAAGGAGGTTTCCCATGCGGAGTCAAACGGTTCTTCAGGTCGGAATGGGGGTGGCATTGATGGCAGGGGCCATATCCGTCGCCGGTGCGGCGGACATGCCAAGTAGCGACAAGGACATGGTGCTCATCCCAAAGGGTGAGTTCACCATGGGGAGCAGTCACCATTCAGATGAGGCCAGGCACCAGGTCGTACTCGATGCCTATCTGATCGACAAGTTCGAAACGTCGAACGCCAGGTACAAAGAATTTATGAAATCCACCGGTCACCCGGCTCCGGCCTATTGGGACGATCCGCGGCTCAGCAAAGCCAATCAGCCGGTGGTCGGTGTGAGCTGGACTGACGCCAGCGCCTTCTGCAAGTGGGACGCGAAGCGGCTTCCGACGGAAGCAGAATGGGAGCGAGCTGCCAAGGGTCCGCAAGGCGACAACCATTATCCCTGGGGCCATACACTCGATCCGAAGAAAGCCAACTATGGGCAGAATGTCGGCCATACCACCCCGGTGGATTCCTACCCGGAAGGAGTGAGCGGGTTCGGAGTCTATAATATGGCGGGGAACGTGTTCGAATGGGTGGAGGACTGGTATGACCAGAAGTTCTATAAGGAGAGCCCTGCCCTGAATCCACGTGGCGCCGAGAAGGGCTACAACTTCGCCAATCAAGGCCCGGTGAAGGTGTTGCGCGGCGGTTCCTGGCTCGCGCCGGAAAGCTCCCTCCATACGAGCCATCGGTTCTGGAATCAACCGGACAATAACTCTTATGGGGTCGGCCTCGGGTTCCGTTGCGCGAAGTCGGCACAGACGGTGTCCGATGAAGCGATACAAGCAGGTCGTGATGCGTTCATTCAGGCATTAGTGGCAATGGGTGCGGAGAAGAACGCCGATGCGATGGCCTCCATCGAAAAGGCCTTGGCGTCGGAGCCTGGCAACAAGGAATACCTGGCGACCCGCGATCTGATCAAGAAGAGCATGAAGAAGAAATAGTGGAAGGACCAATAGGGGGCGGCATTGCCGCCCCCCGAAGGCCGATTCCGTGACAGGAGGTCTGACATGAATGGATCTAGAACATTAATGGCGACGGTCTTGGTGACGGGCGTAACGATGCTGGCCGGAACAAGCTATGCGGAGGAATCCTTGATCCCCAAAGAGATGGTCTATGTCGGCCATGGGCCATCGGTGATGGGGATCGACAAGAAAGCCCCTGCGGACTCAGGCAAAAATCCCACAGCCTATGACAGGAGGATGAAGGGTCCCTGGTCCGCCGAGGCGTTGAACGACGAAGGTCCGGCGCACATGGTGTTCTTGGATTCATACCTCATGGATACCTACGAAGTCTCGAACAAGGACTACGGCCAATTCGTCAAGACGAAAGGGCATCCGGCTCCGGCCTACTGGGACGATCCTCGTTTAAATAAGCCGGGGCAGCCTGTGGTCGGGGTGAATTGGGACGACGCGAAATCATTCTGTGAATATCGCGGCAAGCGGCTTCCAACGGAAGCGGAATGGGAAAAGGCAGCTCGTGGCCCCAAGGCCAGCCTCTATCCCTGGGGCAATGACTTCGATCCAGCAAAAGTCAACTATGGAAAAAGTCACGACGCGACCATGCCGGTGGATTCCTATCCAGAAGGTGCCAGTTATTATGGCGCTTATAACATGGCAGGCAATGTGTTCGAGTGGGTCTCGGACTGGTATGACCCCCGCTACTACGGAAAGCTTGAAACTATGGTGAATCCGACCGGCCCCGGCAAACCTATATGGATGGGTGGAACCGGCACCTATGTGGATCGGCTCACAGTCGGTGAAAAGCGCGTCATTCGTGGCGGCTCATGGATCGCGCCGGAAGGTACGGTCAGGGCAACACACCGGTTCTGGAATCACCCGCTCAATAATAGTTATGGCGTGGGTCTGGGTTTCCGATGTGCCAAGAGCGCCCCGCCGGAAATCGAACAGCAGATCAGGGACAGCTACATCGCGGCGTTGGTGGACATGGGACGAGAGCGGTTTTCGGAGGCACAGGAGGCAGTGGGTCGTGGGTTGGCCATCGATCCCAAGAATATCGAATTACTGGAACTTCACTCGCTTATTGAACAGTCGATGAAGCGGTCGTGAGGAAATGTTGAGACGGTTTTTGCTCATAGTTTGATCGTGACGGAGGGGCAGCTATGACACACGACAAGATTTTTCTTTCAGGGTTTGTCCTCATCGCGCTACTCGGGGCCTCACCCCTACAGGCAGGTCCCATCGATCCTGCCCGGCATCCTCACCCGGAGAGTGCAAAGGTGGTGCATGAGGCTCAGCATGACGTGGACCATGCGTGGGAAATCTACCATCGCGCGGCGTTAGGCGGAACAGTTGCGTCCCCTGCCCTGCAGGCGGACATCGAAGAACACCTGCACGAAGCCAGGACCCTCATCACCCAGGCGCAAGAGGCAGCCGAGCGGGGAGACAAGCGTCAAGTGGAGCGTCTTGTGAGCCAAGTGAAAGCCCATACCACCAAGGCCATCGAGGGGAGCAAGGAGCAGAAGAAATGACACAAGGTCTGAGGAGGAGAGAAACCGGCTGGAGAAGTATTGTGGCAATGATGGCCCTAACCTGTGCCGTTGTACCTGTCGTGGCAGCTGCGCCGGCGGCCAAGGAGCTCGACCAGGTTCCCATGGTGACGATTCCGGCTGGCGCATTTCTGATGGGGAATCCGGAAGGCAAAGGCCGGGCAGATGAATGGCCGCAGCGATCGGTGTACCTCGACGAGTTTGCGATCGATCAGGTCGAAGTGACCAATGAACGGTATCTGGCGTTCGTGGCCACCACAGGCCATCGAAGCCCTCCGAATCCCTATGGCACCGGCCCGCTCGTCTCCGTGAAAGGCATCGAACAGCTTCCGGTCGTGCAGGCCACCTGGTACGACGCCAAGGCCTATTGTAGTTGGGCCAAGAAACGGCTCCCGACGGAAGCGGAATGGGAGAAGGCCGCTCGCGGCACCGATGGCCGGCTGTTTCCCTGGGGCAACGAGTCGACCACATCGAAGCGGGCGAATTTCGACCGTGAGTGGGAGGATGAGCACACCTTGCATCCGGTCGGGTCCTTGCCAGGCGGCGATTCACCCTACGGCGTGAAGGACATGTCCGGCAATGCACGCGAGTGGGTGCAGGATTGGTATGACCCTGAGTATTACCAGCATGCGCCGGATCGAAATCCGCAGGGTCCGGACAAAAAAGGTGTGGTTCGATCGATTCGCGGAGGGTCCTGGCATAGCCCGATCTCTGACATCACAACGACGGCTCGCGGGCGCGGCGGATTCGCGCTGCAGACTCATGGGACTGGCTTTCGCTGTGTCCGGGGTCTCGAAGTCCAGACCCAGCAGAAGTAAGCAGTACATGTGGTGACGCGATGAAACATGCTGCGCACAACAGAAACACGGAGGCCGGTTTCTTATTTCCATCAGGGTGGCGCCGCGACTCCGCACGGCGTCTCCCGCTGAGGCAGACAGCTCCCTCCATCGGGAGGGACCTGTCTCCTCAGTATAGAAAAGAGGCTGGTTGCCGGAATGAAGGCGCGCGACTGACGGCCGTGATGAGGAGTACCGCATGGAGCAGATGATCTTGTGGGCGATGGGAGCATTGTGCTTGTGGGCAAGTGCCGCGTTATGGAGACCGGCTGTCGCGCGGCAGCGGCAGACCGGATCGGGTAGGCCTCGAATCACGTGAGGAGCAGGCAGTTGGCTGTTGTGATCGCCAGCGAGGGTTCTAGTGGCATCGAATGGGAGACCAAACAATCCTCTACCCTTCCCCCAGCCATCCGGCGACCGAATCTGTATGCGCTGCGGGGGGATTGCTGGTCACAGAGTATTATCTGGACCTTCAGGACGATACCAGTCAAATCGGCATCACGGGATTGCGTTGCACCAGTTGTGGGGAGGTCGTCGATCCGGTCATTCTTCGGAACCGACTGAACCAGACGCCGGATCTCTAGCACGGTACGAAGCAGCGAAAATATGCGCAACGGGTCGATCGTGGAGAGTCCGGTGGCCGACATCAAGGCAGCCATGAGGATGAAAGGCGGCCAGGCGGCTAACGAATTGTCGGTCCTTCGATGGTATCCTGATAAGGAGATGCGACCATGCACATTGTTGTCACCGGCGGAACAGGCTTCATCGGTCGGCCCTTATGCGCCTCTCTCGTTCAGGAGGGGCACCGGGTCACTCTCCTCACGAGAAGGAAGGAAGAGGCGCAACGGTTGTTCGGCTCCGCTGTGACGGCCGTCGAATGGAATGGCACAGAGACGGGGACCTGGGAGCAATCTCTCGAAGGGGCCGATGCTGTCATCAATCTCGCCGGTGCGCCCATTGCCGAGGCACGCTGGACCGATGCCCACAAGCGCCTCCTCACTCTAAGTCGGATCCTCACCACTCGCCTGCTGGTAGTAGCCATGTCCCGCCGGTCCTCCAAACCTCGCATGCTGATTAGCGCCTCCGGTATCGGC
This sequence comes from Nitrospirota bacterium, assembly GCA_030645475.1. Lineage (NCBI taxonomy): Bacteria > Pseudomonadati > Nitrospirota > Nitrospirota bacterium. The sequence goes on along the minus strand of JAUSMA010000069.1, from coordinate 196,355 downwards.
TACTACGGAGCCTGCGACAATCATATTCTGAATGAGGGAGCGGCGCGCGGCCAAGGCTTTCTGGCCGATCTCTGTCTTGCCTGGGAAGCGGAGGCGCTGCGAGCAGCGGAGTTCGGTGTGCGAGTCGTCATGTTGCGGACCGGCATGGTGCTCGAACAAGACGGCGGGGCCTTGTCGAAAATGCTGTTGCCGTTCCGGCTCTTTGCGGGCGGTCCGATCCTGCCAGGCACGCAATGGGTGTCCTGGATCCATCGGCGCGATCATATCGGTTTAATCCAATGGCTCCTCACGGCACCAAGCGTCTCTGGTCCTGTCAATGCGGTAGCGCCAGAGGCTGTGACGATGAACCGGTTCTGCCAGGTGCTCGGGCAAGCACTCCATCGGCCTTCCTGGCTTCCCGTGCCGGGCTTCGCGTTGCACGTGGCCTTAGGTGAGCTGGGAACACTCATGACTACGGGCCAACGGGTCAAGCCGTCGAAGGCGCTCTCCGCGGGATACGTGTTTCACTATCCGACGCTGGAACTGGCCTTGCGGGCAATCCTGACCAAGGAATGAGGGAGGGGGTGACATGATTTCGCTGATCTCCTATGTTCACATGCTGGCCGTCGCTGTTCTCGTCGGCAAGGTGGTGCTCTTGTCGTTCGTGGTCGCGCCGATCCTTGCGAAGACGCTAGAGAGAGAATCCTTCAGTGCGGTCGTTCGTCAATTGTTTCCTGCCTACTATGCGCTTGGAATGGGCGCCGCTATCGTAGGAGTGGTCTCCGTGACCGGTTTGGGGATGATCCACGACGCGAATCAGGCCCGGCATCTCATTGCTGCGATGTGGCTGATCATCCTGGCTGCCGAAACCTATTGCCGCGCTCCCCTCACTCCGCAGAGCAACGCCATGAGAGATCGACTCAAGGAGCAGGAATCGCGTGGGACTGTCGATCCCGCCTTACAGGTCTCGTGGAATCGATTGCATCAACGGTCGGTCTATCTGAACTCGATGGTGTTACTGGTAGGACTCTGTCTGCTGTGGCTTGCACAAAAACTCTAATTCACAAGGAGGGAATCAGATGAACAGAAATAGACACAACATGGCCGCAATCTTCTTTCTCACCGCGCTCTGTGCTCTATCTGGCAGCACAAGTCAGGTGCTGGCTGCGGAGGAGCAGGACAAGCCCAAGAGTGATATGAGTCGACCCTACGGAGATGACGCCAATCTGCCGAACGGGGTGATTGGCGTATCGCTGCATGTCGGGGCGGAACGGATCGGCGATCCGGCTTCATTGTATGTGGCCCATGTGCATCCGGAGGGTCCAGCTCAGCAAGCGGGACTCAAGCACGGCGATGAAGTGGTGACGGTGAATGGTGCGGCAGTCACCGGGAAGACCTATGAGCAGGTCGTGAAGATGGTGCGCGGGGAAGCCGGTACCGTGGTGAAGCTGGGCGTGAAGGGAGATGGGGCTCTGCGCGAGCTGGCGATCACGCGCATCGCCAGCGAGAAACTCTACAAGGGCGAAATGGGATCCCATGGTAGTCCGGCACGATAGGGGTGACTCATGCTCAATAGCCTGAAGACGGTCGCAGTTCTTGGACTCCTGCTCATGCTTGGCGGGGGGCCTGCGTTCGGGGAACCGGCCGCCGCTGTAGCCGGCTCACCTCGGACCAGCCTGATGAAAGCGAATATCTACATGGTGGCCGGCGATTATCGTCGAGCGCTGGAGGCCTGTCAGAAAGAAATCGACAACGCACCTTCCGTCGAGGCCTATATCCATGTGACCTATGTCTTCCATGCGATCGATGCCTACTTAGACCATCTGTCTATGGAGGAGCGGTGGAACATGGTCGAACAGTTGCATCTGAATCTGGCCTACAAAGATCCGCAAGATTTGATCGATCCCCCCGGTGGGCTGGCCCGCATGGCGAAGGAAATGATTCAGACCAGCGTCCACCAACAGGCTGATGTAAGTGCGGCGATGGCCACCAGGCTGAATAAGAGCGAAGCCGATCGGTTGTGGCAACAACAGACTCAATGGCGTACGGCAAATCCACAGACCTGGTGGACCGGTATGCCGGACGCATGGCGTTGAAGCGAGTGGAACATTGAACGGTCCGCTTCCATCTGGTGGAGGCAATGGTGCGCAGAACACGAATCGGGCTTGATATCAAAATACTGGGTGGACTCTTTCTGATCTTCGGCACGGTCGATCTGGTCGTCATCGCCCTGTTTCCTTCCTATGTCTTCAAGCTGTTCGGGGTGGCCGTGACCGGCCCCTCGTCGTATCTCGTGAAGCTCCATTCCCCTGCCGTACACCTGCTCATCGGTTATGGCTTCCTCTGGCTGAGACCCTGGGCCTGGGGACTGAGCCTGGCCTATGCGGGATTCGGCCTTGTGAGCGAGACCATGAATCAACTGTCGTTCGGCTTTCACCCTGTCCGATCGGGATTCATGGTCACGACGATACTGTTTGTGGCCTATGTAATCTGGAGACGGGCTCTGTTTACAGACGAAGACCCGGCCGCGAAGCATCACCATAGGGTTTCGGAGGAGACACACTGATGAGAGGGGTTGTCTGGCTCAGACGGGATCTTCGGCTACAGGATCAGCCGGCACTCGCTGCCGCTTGCGCAGACTGCGACGAGGTGATCCCGCTCTTTATATTCGACGATCCCCTCCTGCGTTTACGGCAGTTCGGCTCACCTTGCGTGACGTTCATGGTCTCCTGTCTGGCAGAGCTGGCCGATACCCTGGCCGGGCGAGGGCTTTCTCTACAATGGCGGCGGGGGAATCAGATCGAGGAGGTGCTCCGTTTCGTCGAGGACGTCAAGGCCGATGTGATCTACTGGAATCGCGATTACGAACCGGCGGCGATCCAGCGAGACCGGAAAGCCCAGCAGGCACTTATGGCCCGTGGAGTGGTGGTTCGCACGTTCAAGGACCATGTGGTCTTCGAGGCCGAAGAGATCAGAGGTTCGACGGGAGATCCGTTACAGCGATACAGTGCCTATCGCTCCCGATGGTGGACCAAGTGGCATGCCGCACCCCCGCCGCTCCTACCCTCCCCTGCCAGGCTGCGAAAACAGCGAACCGGCACCTCGTCGCCCAGCATTGCGCTGCCGACGGTGGAAGATCTCGGCTATCAGACCGTTCCCTTGTCGATTAAGCCGGGAGAGAAGGAGGCGCTGCGGCGGCTTCGCTGGTTTCTCGACGGTCCCGTCCATCGCTACGTTGAAGGACGGAATCTTCCCGCGGTCGACGGGACATCCAAACTGTCTCCCCAGTTCCGGTTCGGAACGCTTTCGGTGCGAACCGCCGTGCATGCAGCCTTAGGCACGCTCGCGACAGGCAGCTCCGTCTCGCGTCGCGACCTGCTCACCTGGATCGATGAATTGATCTGGCGGGAGTTTTTCCAACAAATCTTGTCCGCCTTTCCTCAGGTGGCCTCCGGCCCGTTCCGCAGCAAGGACGGGTTGCCGCGACCCCGTCCGGCGGGAGCGGAATGGAATCGGCTCCATGCCGCCTGGTGTGAAGGACGGACCGGTTATCCATTGGTGGATGCCGGTATGCGGCAGCTGAATCAGACCGGGTGGATGCACAATCGCGTGCGGATGGTCGTGGCGTCGTTTCTCATCAAGGACCTCCGGATCGAGTGGCAAAGTGGAGAGCGCTATTTCATGCAGCAACTCGTCGATGCCGATCTTGCGGCCAATAACGGCAATTGGCAATGGGCCTCCGCGACCGGGACGGACTCCATGCCGGGATACCGAATTTTCAATCCTCTGCTGCAGAGCAGGAAGTTCGATCCGGACGGTGCCTACATTCGGCAATATGTCCCGGAACTTGCCGCCGTTCCGACGGACCGGATTCATGCGCCGCATCTGATGACTCTGGAGGAACAAGCTTTGGCCGGATGCCGTATTGGCAAGGACTATCCTTCGCCCATCGTAGATCACCGGCAGGCCCGCGACGAATATATAGCCCTTGGCAAACAACTGGTGACGAGATGACGACCCTGGCGCTCCGTCTCGGGATCAGCCGTTGCCTCCTGGGGGACGAAGTCCAGTTCGACGGGGGGCATAAGCGGGACGGTTTTCTCACCGATGTATTGGGTCATTACGTGGAGTGGGTTCCGGTCTGCCCTGAGGTTGAAGCCGGTCTCGGCGCGCCCAGGGAAGCGATGCGGCTGATTGGCGATCCTCATCATCCACGGCTTGTGACGATCAAGAGCGGGACAGATCACACACGCGCGGTCGAAAAGATGACCGAGAATCGTATCAAGGAACTCGAAGAGCTAGATCTATCGGGGTATGTCTTTAAAAAGGGTTCGCCGAGCTGCGGGATCGAGCGAGTGCGTATCTACAATGAGCAGGGGATGCCCAACCGGAATGGAGTCGGGCTGTTCGCCAGGGCTTTTATCGAGCAGTTTCCGCTGATTCCGGTCGAGGAGGAAGGGCGGCTTTGTGATGCGCCGCTCAGGGAGAATTTTATCGAACGGGTCTTCTGTTACCGCCGCTGGCAGGATCTCGTACAGAGCGGAGTCACGAGGCAGACCCTGGTGCAGTTCCACACGATCCACAAATATTTGCTGTTGGCCCATAGCCCGCAGCAGTACCAAGTCCTCGGGCGGCTGGTCGGTCAAGCGGAGCGGTACCGTCCCAAGGAACTTGCAAACCGCTATGGCGAACTGTTCATGAAAGCCTTGGCCATGAAGGCGACGGTGCGCAAGCATGTGAATGTCCTCCACCACATCCTGGGCTACTTCAAGGACCGATTGGGGGCTCAGGAAAAAGCTGAGCTGTTGGTCGTGATCGGCGATTATCATCGTGGCCTTACGCCCCTGGTGGTTCCGCTGACCCTGATCAAGCACTACGTCCGGATCTTTGACGTCGGCTACATTCACGATCAAGTCTATCTCAATCCGCATCCGAAGGAACTCATGCTGCGCAATCATGTGTAGAGAGGAAGCATCATGCCGCACATTGTCATAGAAGAAGCAGGGGACCTGCAGGGCGTCTATCAGGCCTTCGCACCGATCATTCAGCGGGCGGGGACCGATATTCTCAAAGTACAGGAATGCTACCTGGGACGAAACGGCAAAGAAGCACTCCTGGAGTCGATCGCAATCGAGGAGGGGGTTGCGTGCAATTTTTTCGTACAGCTCAAATTGCACGAGAAGGCTATCACGGTGCGGCTCTTGCCAGCCACAGATCCTGAGAAGACCCCCGCAGTGAAGAAGGTGATGGCCCTGGTGGCGGGATTCATCCGGACAGTATACCCGGGGAGTCGTTACGGGAAGACCAATCTACAAGAGTACCTCGAGGTTACAACTGGTTCACGGTGAGAGAAAACGGATGCGAGTTTTAACAAGAGGAGCAAAAAGATGGCGGCAACGATACGAGGAGTGATTTTAGTCGGTCATGGCGGCATTCCCAAGGGCTGTCCGCAGGAATTAGTGACGAAACTAAAACGGCTGGAGGGTCAGCGGCGTGCCGCAAAGATGCCGGCGTCGGCGGAAGAAATCGAATTGGATACCAGGATCCGCCAGATGCCGAGGACCCCTGAGACGGACCCCTATCAGTCGGGACTTGAGTCGGTGGCGGCTCAGTTGAAAGCCAACCTGGGAGATGTCTTATTCGCCGTGGCCTACAACGAATTCTGTGCACCGACCTTGGAAGCGTCGGTGGTGGAGTTGGTCCAGAAAGGCGCGACCCACATTACCGTGACCACGACGATGTTCACGCCTGGCGGGTCGCACTCGGAGGTGGAAATTCCTGAAATTCTCGATCACTTACGTCCACAGTATCCAGGGGTCGAACTGCGTTACGCCTGGCCATTCGATTTGAAACTTGTCGCAACCACCTTGGCGGAGCAGATCAAGCGCTTTTCTTGAACAGTATCCTGAGAGGTATGTGTGCGGGCAGAGGCAAAGAATTAATTTACGGTTGGAGGATTCTTTTTTCGCTCTCGCCAAGTGTACAATACCGACAGCATGCACGAAGTTAATCGAGTCATACAATGTTGCTTCTTAAAATTGAGTTAGCCAAAGCCTTCCACGAGACCCAATCATTCAAGTGGGACCCGGGCACAGGGTTCACACTCGCGTCCGGCTTGAAGAGCCCTTTCTACGTTGATTGCCGGTCTTTGATGGCCCATCCTGGGTCGCGCCGCATTGTGGCCGGCTTGGCCTATGAAGCGTTGCGGCCGGTCGAGCTCGACTGCCTTGGTGGCCTCGAGATCGGGGCGATTTCCATTGCGACCAGCATCTCGGATTTTGCTTTCGCGGCCCAGCCAGCGAGAATCTGGCGAACCTTCGTGGTACGAAAGCAAGCGAAGGATCATGGGCTCGGGAAACTCATTGAAGGATCGTTTCAACCAGGGAATCGAGCCGTGATCGTGGACGATGTGCTCACAAGCGGGGGATCGCTCCTCAAGGCAGTAGCGGCGGCCAGAGGCGCAGGTCTGGTTGTGACGCATGCCTTGGTGATTGTCGATCGGAAGGAGCAGGATGGAAGACAGAAGGTCGAAGCTGAAGGGCTGACCCTCATGAGTCTCTTAACCATTGACGACTTGACGAGCGCGCGACCAACTCCCTCGTAACGAAGCGCCTCCTACTTACACTGAAACTCCATACCCCACCGGCGCTCCCGCACGAGTTCCTGCGCGCCTTCAACCGGGCTGGCCATACGAGATCGGCCCTTCGTTTCGCCCTCACGCACAATGGTATAGAGGCCGCCGCATTTTTCTTTCATCAGGGCCAGAGCATCTTTGCGAAACGATGACAACATCGATCCCTGCTCCCCTTTGAAGGGATAGGAAACAACCCCACCGTCTCCCCGTTCCTGAAGCAGTTTGGCTCCTTCGGCGCAGCCGAGCAAGGAGATGACCATGAGGAGTGCGAGGCTTGACCAAATCTTCATGCGGTCCCTATCATATTCAGGGGAATGAACTCGGTGAAACGATTGTCTACTCTGTTTACTGCAAGGAGGCCAGCCATGACCACGCGCATATTCATCACCCTCGTCAGTCTGTTGCTTCTGACTACCGTCACGATCAGTGGCGTGTCGGCCTATCATTCCTATTTGCTCACCGTACAGCAATTACGCGCCGGATTGAACAAGGGCCCCTCAATGAACCAGAAAGGGTTTATCTTGATCGATGTCCGATCCACGGAAGAACATGCGGCCGGATTTATTCCCGGAACCGACGTGAATATCGACTTCAGAGAAATTAAGGCTCGGCATCGGGAGCTTAGGGCGCAGCTTGAGGACCATCTGGTGGTCTATTGCCAATCCGGCCATCGCAGCAACATTGCCGCAGAAACGTTGGCAGACTTGGGCTACCGCCATGTCTATAACGTCACCGGCAGCATGAACGCCTGGCTTGAGGCGGGCTATCCGGTTGAACCAGGATCCCGCTAGCAGGATGCTGAAAAAGTCCGCCTGCATCGTTCTCTGCCTTCGCCGAAGCGGCTTCGCGCAGGCAGGTCGCTTCGCTCAGAGGCTCAATGTACCACAAGGGTACGCCTCGCCTCTTCGCTCGTTGCGGCCTTGCTAGACGGTCTTTTTGAGCATCCTGCATGGACATGCTCCTCATGTCCAAGAGGTGCAGATCGTCGAATCTCCTCAGTGCCTAAACGGTTTTTCTGCAGCCTGCCAGCCCGATGTATTTCTCCACGATCTCATCCGTTCTATCGGGCCTTGGCGGCCGGTTGGTCGCGGCGCGGACTGATCCCGATCACGGCCGGAAGCCCTATGTGGATTGTCGTGCTGCCCTCTAACAACGGTATCCAACTGTGAAATCCTGCCATCGCCGTCGTGGCCTGTCGAAGCGAAGGACTGACGGCGACATCGGAGGAGGACCCTCCATCCATGGCCATGACCTGGCGCAGGGAAGGAAAGGCATCGCGCAGACATTCTCCAAGGGCATGGAGCGACACCACTTCCGTGGTCTTGAGGATGAGGAGATGCCCATTGCCCTGTTCTGCAACGAGGGTCTGATGGGCGCGTTTTCCGGTTTGCCGCACACGAACTTTTCCTGTCCGGTCCAACAACATCAGCGATTGCGCCACTTCTCGATAGGGAACCTGCTGTTCGTCAAACGCGTCAAAGGTTAAGTCCAAGACCCGTGCACGTCGTGAACTAGCCTCAGCCGGTTCTGCCGCAAACAGCCCCAGCCAGGTTGCATGCCGCTTGCTCCCCATCGAGCGTCCGTTCCCATAGAGGAGACCCAGGTACGCATAATTCTCACGGAACAGCCCCGCATTGAAGACCAGGTCGTGGCCGGTACGTTCTTGCCATTGGCGAATATCGGGCGGGTCCGAAAGGCCCTCTTGCTGATAGTAATGGACGGTAAAGCGATACCGATCGGGATCGATATCCACGGCGATCAACGGGGTCACGTCTGGGCATTGCGCGTGCGGATTCCAGACGGAGATGGATAAACCGTCTCCCAATCGATCCCCCGAGAGATCTTGCGCCATTGCGATCGACTGGCCACTGAGCACAGCAAAGAGGAGCCCCAGGAGAAACTGGGTGATGCGGGTGCGAGGGGGAGACGAATAGATGCGAGAGTCCTGTGCCATCATATCTCAGAATCGAGTATAGAGAGCGCAGCTATAGAGCGTCAATTCCGTCGAGGGAGCGAGGTGCCGGCTGCGACGCGGCCCTCGCATCGTCAGCGCGGGGTCGGCTGAGGTGTTGAGGAGGGGGTGCCGGTCTTATCGGATAAGGTCTGAAGATCCAGTAAGTCACGGACTGCGCGGGCGAGAACCTCCGGCGTGAAGGGTTTTTGCAAGAAACTGCTCGTGCCTTCTTCTTGTCCTGCCATAATACCGACGTCATCCATATACCCCGACATAAACAGCGTTCGCAAATCCGGCTTGATGGCGGAGAGATGCTGTGCCAACTCCCGTCCACCCATGCCCGGCATGACGACATCGGTCAACAGCAGTTGTAGCGATCCTGCTTGCTGTGTCGCCAGTAAGCAGGCCTCAATTCCACTCTTGGCTTCTATGACACGGTACCCCAGTTTCCGCAGTTCGTCTCGCACAAGCGTACGGACGCTCGGCTCATCTTCCACCACAAGAATCGTTTCCGTGCCTCGCTGAGGCTGTCCCGATGATTGGATCGCCGGAGGGATGAAGAGATCGGACTCGACGTTCGGGAAATAGAGGTCGAAGCGCGTGCCATGACCCACTCGGCTGGTGACGTCGATGGCGCCGCCGCACTGGGTGACAATGCCAAATACCGTGGAGAGGCCCAGACCGCTGCCCTTCCCCTCCCCCTTCGTCGTGAAGAAGGGCTCAAAGATATGGGATTGGGTCTTGCGGTCCATACCGCAGCCGGTATCTGTGACGGCCAATCGGACGTAGGGACCTGGAGGTAGCGGGGTAAGGTGATAGACCGGACTGCGCGTGAGTTCAACCTGGGCTGTTTCAATCGTCAGCGTCCCGCCATTCGGCATGGCGTCTCTCGCGTTGACGACGAGGTTGACCAGGACCTGCTCAAGCTGAGCCTGGTCGGCGCACAGCCGACCATTCGTTGGGTCGAGCATGGTAACCAGTTTGATATTCGTGCCGATCAAGCGACCCAGCAGACTGACCAAACTTGTGACGGCGGTGTTGAGCGACAGCACTTTGGGGTCCAGCGATTGTTTGCGGCTGAACGCGAGTAGCTGACGGATCAACGTCGCAGCCCGTTCGCCGGCCTTTAAGGTTTCATCGACCTTTCCCCGAAGAGGATGCTGAGGGCCAAGTTCCGTCGAGATGACTTGGCTGTAGCCCAAAATAACGGTCAGGAGATTATTGAAGTCATGCGCGATCCCTCCAGCCAACCGTCCCACCGCTTCCATCTTCTGGGACTGCCGAAACTGTTTCTCGCTCTGCCGAAGGGCCTCTTCAGCCCGTTTCCGCTCGGCTCGATCGTCGAGTTCGCGCAATGCGCGCTGAATCGATGGCACCAATCGTCCAAGCCGTTGCTTGAGCACATAATCCGTCGCGCCTTGATGCATGGCGTCGATCGCCAGCTCCTCTCCAATGGTAGCCGAGACGAAGAGAAACGGCACCTCGGGGCAATGCTGACGGGCTAACGCGAGGGCGGCCATGCCATCGAAACCTGGGATGGAATAGTCCGCGAGGATGAGATCGATCCGGCCGGCCTTCAGGGCCGCCAGAAAGGCCTGACGCGTGTCGACGAGTTGCGACTGACAGGGAATTCCGCCCTCGATCAAGGTGGCCGTAATCAATTCGGCGTCAACCGGATTGTCTTCAAGTTGGAGCAGGCTGAGAGGGGTTTTCACAAATCCTTTACTGAGCGGCTAGTTGGTCGATTCTGAGCTGTCCGGGGGCGGTTCGTTGATGATGCCCCAAAATACACTGAGTTCTTTCACGGCCGTGATGAATTGGTGAAACTCCACCGGTTTCACCACATAGGCATTGGCGCCCAGCGCATAACTTTGCGCCAAATCGCACTCCTCGCGCGAGGACGTGAGCATGACGACCGGAATCGGTTTAAGATTCACATCATTCTTGATCGTCCGTAACACTTCGAGTCCGTCGACTTTTGGCATCTTGAGATCGAGGAACACGACCACGGGATTGCCCTGCTGTCTGGAGGCAAAGGCCCCGCGGCAATAGAGGTAGTCGAGAACTTCGGCCCCGTCATGGCAGACCACCACCTTATCGGCGATGTGATGCTCCTCCATGGCGGCGAGCGCCAACTCGGCGTCGCGAGGGTTATCTTCCGCTAGCAAAATTGGTTTGACTGTGGTCATTTGAGAGACCTCGCGACTGGAAGGGAAAAGTAGAAGGTCGCTCCTTGATCGAGCGCCCCTTCGGCCCAAGTCCGCCCACCATGCCGATGGATAATCCGACGCACGTTTGCGAGCCCGATGCCGGTCCCTTCAAACTCATCGCTCCGATGGAGACGCTGAAACACCCCGAACAGCTTATTCACATACTGCATGTCGAATCCCACCCCATTGTCTCGCACAAAGATCTCGACCTCGCTCGGGTTTCGTTTCGTGGCGCCGATCTCGATCTTCGCCTCAGGCCTGGTGGCGGTGAATTTCAGGGCGTTGGTGATGAGATTCACGAACACTTGGCGAAGCATCGCCGGATCGCCTAGCACGAGCGGCAATGGGCTCATTGTCCAGGAGATTGTCCGGCCTTGCAAGTCAAGATGCAAATCGTGGAGGACCGTCTTGACAAGCTGGTCTAAATTGACCGTGGTGCGCAGCATGTCCTGTCGTCCCATACGGGAAAACACCAGCAAATCGTCAATGAGCTGCCCCATCTGCTTGGCGGAGTCTGAAATTGTCTGGAGATACCGGCGCGCTTTGTCATTGAGCGCCTCACCTGCTGCCTTCGACAAGAGGGCGGCATACCCGTCGATATGACGGAGTGGGGCACGGAGGTCATGCGACACGGAATAGCTGAACGCTTCCAACTCTTTGTTGGCAGCCTGCAGCAATTCACCCCTATTTTCCAGCTCCGCAGCAACGCGGCGCCTCTCGGTGACGTCGTGATGGATGAGAAAGTAGACGGAGGCCAGGAGCACTAACTGCAAGAGCGCGCCCAGTCCGAGCAAGGCAATCGTATTTCTCGTGCTTCCGGCGGACTGACGGACTCGGGCCTGAAGGGCTCGCTGCTCGGCCCCGTCAAGCTCAGTCATCACAGTGTGAATTCTTTCAAGCTCGTTCTTTGCCGCTCCGGAAAGGGCGAGGTGGCGGACTGCCTCATAACCATCCTTCTCTCGTCTGGTGATGGCGCGCGCCTCCGCGTCCAATTGCCGGTCGATGAGGGCTTCGAGCGTTGCCACCCGGGACTGCTGTTCAGGCCACTCATTCGTCAACCCCCGGAGATACCGAAGGTATTCCGGCATCTGTTCGACGGTGCTCCGGTAGAACTTCAAATAGGATTCTTCCCCGGTCACCAGGTAGCGCCGATGCCCGCGTTCAGTCGCGTCGAGGGCTTCGCTCACCGATTCGAGCAACTGCACCAACTCATGGCTCTTGCTGTCGAGTCGGCTATTCTCAATCAACACGGAGGTGTTGCGATAGGAAATGGCGCTGATCACCACAATGCCGGCAAAGACAAGCCCAAAGCCTGCGAGGACGCGCCGCTCTATCGACCAATGGGTCAACCATTCCATGAGTCTGCCGCTCTTGGGAATCGGCGCCTGGCTAGTGCCGGGAGCCGGTTCAGGTGTGATGGGCGTGACCGGATGTTGTGGTGCGACGAAAGCCATGGCTCAAGCGTCTGCGGACGTGAGAATGCGAGGAAATACTGTGGCCACTATACTCTGAGCCGGGAGACCCTGTAAAAAATATTGTAGCAGACTTCTCGCCGAACGCTCCGAGGAACCGACTCGTATGGATTTACCCACCGACTGGAGTGGCGGCAGGGGGAATGGGAAGGGAGACGGCTGGATCCGCTAAGCCGGAAAACATCATCGTGGCCGAGACGACCCAATCGGCGAAGGGTTGCGGATAAATACCGATCACAAGGGTGCCGGCGAGACAGACGTATAGCACGGCTTTGATTGGACCGGACACCGTAATGGGAGAAGGGTCGTGGGGTTCGCTGATATACATCTTCTTCACAACGATCAGGTAGTAATACATCGAAATCACGATGTTAATCAGGCCCACCGTGATGAGCACGTAGAGCCCTTCTTTCATGGCCGCCACAAAAATGTAGATCTTGCCGATGAAGCCGGCCAACGGAGGCACACCAGCCAGAGACAAGAGGAAAATCAGCATCGAAAAAGCAAGAAATGGCGAACGCCGCCCGAGCCCACTGTAATCGTCGATCTCCTCGCTCCCGATCGCTTCACTGACGGCGATGATAATGGCGAAGGCCCCGAGATTGGCAAAGAGATAGGTCAACAGATAGAACAGAATCGCGTCGTTCCCCATCTTGGTGCCGGCAGCGAGACCGATCAGCACATTACCGATCTGGGCGATACCGGAATAGGCCAAGAGCCGTTTCATGTTCTTCTGGGCGATCGCCACGATGTTCCCGTAGGTCATGGACATGACGGATGCGGCAACGAGTAGCAACACCCAGATCGGCTTAAACGTCGCCAAGGCGACGAAGAACATCCTGAGGAGGATGGCAAAGGCCGCCCCCTTCGGGGCGATCGAGAGATAGGCCGTCACAGGCGTTGGCGACCCATGATAGGTGTCAGGAATCCACGAGTGAAACGGTACCGCGCCGATTTTGAACCCTAATGCACCGAAGATCAGCAGGAAGCCGATAGCCAGCCCCGGTGTCGCCTGTGCCGATTTCATATCGGAAAATACCAGCTTGCCGGTTTCTCCATAGACCAAGCTAATGCCATAGGCGAGGAGGCCCGCGGCGAAGACGCCTAGAATGAAAAACTTGATACCCGCTTCGTTCGAAGCCATATCCTCACGAAGATAGGCAACCAAGACGTAGAAGCCGAAGGTGGAAAACTCCAACGTGACGAACACCGACAACAAGTCGTTGGCGGAGGCCATAAACATCATGCCGAGCGCCGACATCACAATCAGGAAATAATACTCTCCGCGGAAAAACCTGAATCGATGGATGTAATCGACGGAGGCCAGGATGACGAGGATCGTCGACCCGACAATGAACATTTTGAAAAACAGGGCCATTCGGTCGAGGACAAACATATCGGCAAAGAGCGCCCCGGTGACGCCGGTCACATCGAACCAGACCAGGCAGCCGAGCGTGGCAGCGAGGCCTGCGATGCTCAGATAGGCCAACTGTTCGTTGGGCAGCCGGGGAAACGAGAAATCGACGATCAGGATGCCGCACAACCAGACCGTGAGCAGGATTTCCGGCAGCAACAACAACAGATCGGAGGGAGACATCGTCAGAGAAAAGTTCATGGCCGACCTCCGCTCACGGGGGCGCTGGCGAAGGGCAAGGGACGATCGGCGAGAGGTGTATTGTTATCGCCTCTGGCCTCTAGCCTCACGCCTGTCGTCTCCGCAGCGACCGGCACCACGCGGGTGATCTTAGCAATCAGCGGATCGACCCCCGATCGCACCACGTTGTACAGATGCATGGGGAAGAAAAAGAATCCGATACTCACGGTGATCATGATCAAGAGCGGCAGACGGTCGACTGCGGACACGGCATCATGTGCGTGGCTGTACTTCTGATCCATGGGTCCGTAGAAGAGCCCGCGCATCATCTTGAACAAGTACGCTAAGGTCAACACGATTCCGACCACGGCCACGATGACCTGAAACGGATACTTGTTCCAACTGCCCACGATGATCATGACTTCAGCGATGAAGTTAATGGTGCCGGGGACGCCGATCGAGGCCATACAGCCGATGACGAAACAGCCCGAGATAAATGGCATGCGATTCGAGAGCCCGCCGAGCGAAGGAATGTCTCTGGTATGGGTCTGGTCGTACACCCATCCGGCCATGGCGAAAAGCATGCCCGTCGCCATGGCATGAGCGAACATATACATCACTGCGCCGGTCAAACTGATGTAGTCCAGGGCTGCCATGCCGAGGAATACATAGCCCATGTGACTCGAGCTGGAATATCCGATGACGTACTTGGTGTCTTTGGCATAATAGGCCACGAACCCGCCGTACACGATACTGAACATACAGAGCACGGCCGCGATGGGCATCAACTCTCGGGTCGTTTCGGGCAAGATCTCAAAGGCGACCCGGATGATGGAGAAATGGCCGAGCTTCATCAGCACACCCGCATGCAACATGCTTGTGGCGGCCGGCGCCGCGGCATGGCCCACAGGCGACCAGGAGTGAAGCGGCCAGAGGGGGGCGATGGAGGCGAAGCCGAAGAAAATAAGCAGCCAAATAATCTTGTCCAGCGTCGTGCCCAAGACCGGGATGTTCATCAAGTTGGCATGTTCTCGCAGAACCAAGATGTCGAAGGTATTCAGCCCCGAATACTTGTAGATCAACAGAATGCCCATGAACGCCGCGACGGCAAAGGCCGAGAGGAAGAGCACCAACTTCATTGCAGCATATTCTTTGCTGTTGGACCCGAAGTTGAAGATAAACCCGACTGAATCCCGCTGCTTAAGGCCCTCCGGATCCGTCATCTCGTTGTACTTCTTCGTGTGGCTTCCCCACATGCCCAAGAGGAGATACATGGGGATGACGGACATCTCGTAGAAGAAGTAGAGGAAGAACAGGTCCAGCGACATAAACACGCCGATGGTGGCCGCCGCAAGGATGAGCAGCCAGATGTAAAATTCTTTCGCCCGGTCCTTCACGTGCCAGGAGACGAAAATTCCTGCGAACAGCAAAATACCCGAAGCCAGAACCAGGGGGGTGCCGATGCCGTCCACCCCGAGGTGGAGCGAAATGCCCAGCTGACGCGACCATTCGAACTTCTGAACGAATTGGAAGCCGCCCTTCACATGGTCGTATGCATAGAAGAGATAGACCGAGGCGAGAAGGCAGATGAAGGCCGATCCCGCTGCAATCCCACGCACAAGCATCGCCTGCCGGTTTGACACAAAAATCAGTGCGATGGCTCCCACGAAGGGAGCAAAGAGGATGTAGAGGAGCGCGTAGTCACCCATACGAATTAATCCACCTTTACCGGCTGTTTGGACTCGGCCGCCGCCACGGTCCCCCGTTCCAGTCGATCGACCAGCGCCTGTACCGACCCATTCATCATTCGCAAGAACGGAGCGGGGTAGAGCCCAATCCACAGAATCATGATCGATAAGGCTGATGCGATAACCATTTCACGGGGATGCAAATCACTGATGGAATCTTTCACCGCCTTGCCGACTGGTCCCAACATGGCCCGCTCGTAGTACCAGAGAAAATATGCTGCGCCAAAGATGACCCCGGTGACCGCGATTCCACCATACAGCCAATTGGCCGTGAAGGCTCCCAGGAGAATGAGGAACTCACCGACAAATCCATTGGTACCGGGCAAGCCGATCGACGCCAGTCCGATGAGCAGAAAAAAGCTTGCGAGTAACGGGGTCAATTTCGCCATACCGCCGAATGAGCTCAGTTCGGTGGTTTGCTGCCGTGAGTAGAGAAAGCCCGCGATAAAAAACAAACCTGCCGTGCTGAACCCTAAATTGATCATGGTCAGCAGGCTGCCTTGGAGCCCCTGATAGTTCAGGGCAAACAGACCGATCACCACAAACCCGAGATGGCTGATGCTGCTGAATGCCAGGAGCCGGCGGAAATCCGACTGGATCAGCGCCATGATCGCGCCATACAGAATGGCCGCTAACCCAAGCACCATGGTCACCGTGACGACGGTCTGACTCTTCGACGCATCCGGCAGCAAGGGAATGCTAAAGCGGATAAATCCGAACGTCCCGAGCTTCAATCCGGCCAACACCACCGCCATCCCGATCGGTCCTTCGAGGAGCGCGTTCGGCAGCCAAGTGTGGAACGGGAACAGCGGGGCCTTAAAGGCGAAGCCGAGAAAGAGGAGCCAGAAGATAAGAACCTGTTGGCTAAACGGGATCGGCACGGAGAGCAAGGCCAACAAATCGAACGAATAGGCCGGTTCGATATGGCGCAACATCGCCCACTGGTGATAGTTGAGGTCTAACAGCGCGATGCCGACCAACATGAAGACGCTACCCAGCAAGGTATAGAGCACATATTTCAATGCTGCGTAATGCCGCTCCGCGCCTCCACCCCAGAGTTTAATCAGAAAATAACTGGGGATCAGCATCAACTCCCAGAAGACGAAGAAGAGGATCAAGTCGATAGAGAGGAAGACCCCCATCGTCGTCGTTTCGAGGGCAAGGAGCGCCATCATGTAGAGCTTCACTTGGTGACGGACGGTATCCCAAGAATAGATGACGATCAGAACCGTGAGGAATGCCGTGAGCCCAACGAAGAGGACGCTGATCCCATCGACCGCGAGGTGGTAACTGACCCCGAGGGCGGGAATCCATTCCACATGTTCTGCGAACTGCATCGCGGCTGATTCGGGAATGAAGCGTAAAAGGACGAATACGGAAAGGGCCAACTCCACCAACGCAATCGTCAAGGCGGAGGTCCGGACCATATCCTCATCGTCGAACAGCCACAACACGACGGCTCCGACGAGGGGGAGAAACAAAATACAGGTGAGAATGGGAAATGTGGACGCCAGTTCTTCTAACATTAAAGTGCTTTATCGTTGCATGATGAGCTGAGTAATCACCGCCAAGAGAAAGAGCCCTGCTACAATTATTGCCGCGTAATGATGGACCATTCCGCTCTGGAGTTGCCGCCATTGCCGGGCGATGAGATGGTTGCCATAACCAATGACATTGAGGCCGGCGTAGACCATGTATTTTTCCATCCAGGTCGATCCCGCGGCACCCAACTCTGCCATCTGCGCGACCCCTCGCACGAGGCCATCGATGACGGTCCGGTCGAACCAATCGAGCAGCTGCCCCAGCTTCTTGGTGGGCTCCACCCAGACGAGATCGTACAATTCATCGACATAGTACTTGTTGAGCAGGGTGGTATAGACCGCCTGGAATTTTGCCGCCAGCCGCTCCGGCGCCGAGAGATTCACACTGTAAAAATAATGCGCGACACCCCAGCCCAACAACGCTATTCCGGTGGCAATCATCATGAGTGTGAGCACGAGTCCGGTGCTGGCCTCATGCTCCCCTCCCATACCCGCGACCGGTGCCAGAAACTGGTGGAGCCAGCCATGCTCAGGGGGAAAGCCCAGGAAGCCCCCAAAAACGGATAACACTCCTAACGCCATGAGCGGACCGACCATCACTGTCGGGGACTCATGGACATGTTCCTCTGTATGGTGGTCCATCCGCGACGTACCATAAAAGGTCAGATAGGTCAGACGGAACATGTAGAAGGAGGTCAACAATGCGCCGATGGCCGCCATGCCATAGAGTAGATAATGTTCGTGCGTAAAGGCATGGGCCAGGATTTCATCTTTACTCCAGAAGCCTGCCAACGGCGGAATACCCGCGATCGCAACGGTACCGATCAGAAACAGCCGATAGGTCCAGGGAATCTTGGTGCTGAGGCCGCCCATCTTCCGAATGTCTTGTTCGCCCGAGAGCGCGTGTATCACCGACCCCGCGGAGAGGAATAGGAGGGCCTTGAAGAAGGCATGGGTCATGAGATGGAATACGGCAGCTGAGTAGGCGCCGATTCCGCATCCGAGAAACATGTACCCGAGCTGGCTCACTGTCGAATAGGCCAAAACCCGCTTAATGTCCGTTTGCACAAGGCCAATAGTGGCGGCGAAGAGTGCCGTGATGCCGCCAATAGTTCCGACCCAAAACATGGCTGTGGGCGACATGTCGAAAATGGCATGGTTTCGCACGATCATGTAAACCCCGGCCGTCACCATCGTCGCTGCATGGATGAGGGCGCTCACCGGTGTCGGACCTTCCATCGCATCCGGGAGCCAGGTATAGAGGGGAAGCTGGGCTGATTTACCGATGGCACCGACGAGCAGGCAGAGCGCAATCGCCGTGGCCATGTCCGGAGACAGTTGTCCGACCTGGGCAAAGACCTTCGTATAGTCCAGCGTCTTAAAATTGATGAAGATCAGAAAAATCGCCAGCAGGAATCCGGCATCCCCGATACGGTTCACCACGAAAGCTTTCGAGGCGGCTTTGGCGGCGGAGACCTTGTCGTAGTAGTAGCCGATCAAGAGATAGGAGCAGAGCCCGACCCCTTCCCAGCCAATAAAGAGGACGACATAGTTGTTCCCCATGACGAGGAGCAACATGGACACCATGAAGAGGTTCATGTAGGTGAAGAATCTGGTGAATCCCGCTTCTCCATGCATGTAGCCGACGGAGTAGACGTGAATCAACAAACCAACGCCCGTAACCACCAGTAACATGATGCAGGTGAGCGGATCGACCAGATAGGCCAGATTGATGTTGAGGTCGCCGCCGAAGATCCATTGATAGGCGATGACTTCATGTACGGTACCGGTCCGCAAGACGTCGATGAACACACCGAGCGTGCAGAGAAATGACAACCCGACTGAGCCCCAGGCCAACCGGTGTGCGATCTCGTGGGAATATTTCCTGCCAGCGAGGCCGTTCACGATTGCGGCCAGCAAAGGAAATACCGGAATGAGTTTTATGAGTAGATCCGTCACATTACCACTTCAAGAGATTCATCTCGTCCACGTTCGTGGAAATCTTTCCACGGAACACGACAATAATGATGGCGAGCCCGATTGCCGCTTCTCCGGCCGCGATGGCAATGATGAAGAGCGCCACCAATTGACCAGCCATGGATTCCAAGTAATAGGAAAAGGCGACAAGGTTAATGTTTGCCGCGTTCAACATGATCTCGACAGACATCAACACGATGATGAAGTTCCGTCTGATCAAGACGCCGAGCAGGCCGGTAATAAACAGCACGGCGCTGACGGCGACATATGCGCTTAAAGGAACCATAGACCGAGTCCCTTATCTTCCACGTTTGTCAACGATCGGCTTCGGCGTTTTTGCCAACACGATCGCTCCGATGACCGCGCCCAGCAGGAACACCCCGACGATTTCGAACTGCAACAGATACTCACTGAACATCTTGATTCCGACCGCGTAGGTATCGCCGTCCTGGAGTACCGCCACGGTGGGGGCATCGCCCTTTGCGCCTGCGAAGGGTGAGCGGAGCAGGAGACTCAGAACGTAGACCGATCCAAGAGCCGCTGGAGCGAGAAAGTACCGGTACGAGGAATGAAGATACCGATCGTCGGTTTTCAAATTCATCAACATCAGCACGAAGAGATACAAGACGAGGATCGCACCGGCGTAGACGATTACTTGTACCGCCCAGAGGAACTCGGCGTTGAGCAGGATGAAGAGCCCGGAGACGTGAAGCAGCAGAGCCAGGAGAGCCAGGCCGCAATGCACCGGGTGCTTGAGCGCGACCGTCATGACGCCCGCGACAATACTGACCAGTGCGAAATAAGTGAAAAATACCAAAACCATCGATCGATTCAGCCCAGATGCTTAGGTTGCGATTGAGTCGGCTTCAATACCGATTGCGGGAAGTAATACCGATACTCCCGGCTTTCCTCAACGTTCTGTTCCTGATTATGCGCGTATAAGTATTTTTTTGCATCGTCGAGGTGACGCTCGCCGATTTCATACAGCCGCTTCTTGTCGAACAGCAGGGTCCGTTTATCGTGGGTCGAAAACTCGTACATCTTGGTCATGGCTAAGGCGTTAACGGGACAGGCCTCGACACAGTAACCGCAAAAGACACATTTCGTAATATCGATGTAAAACTCGCTGGCGAATCGCTGCAGCGGACGCGCCGCATCTTCCGAACTGATGACCTTAATACAGCGGGATGGACAGGCGGCTTCGCAGAGGTCACAGCCGACACACCGTTCCTGATGATCGTCGTAGCGCAAAAGAGCCAGTGCCCCCCGGTGTGTATCGGGGAGAACGCGTTGCTCCCGCGGGTACTGGAAGGTAATGGGCTTATGGAACATATGCTTGAACGTCACCTTCATCGCGTCCCAGATCTCATAAAACAACGCGGCCTGGAGAATGTTCTTGATCAGTACGGTGACACGCATCGATGTTTCCCTGCTTCCCCTTATGCTTTTTCGATCGTCACGCCGATACGCTTAAACGAAGGAACTCCGGTGGTCGGATCAACCTGAACCGACATCAGATCTTTGACCGGGGGCTCGTTGAAATGCTCCGGAAAGAAGCAGGTCTGCGGGGCCACGGACTGATCGGACTGTACCGCCAACTGCAGCGAGCCACGATCCGACGTGAGGCGCACCTTGCCCCCTTCATTCACCGCAAGCCGTTTCATATCTTCCGGATTCATCCTGAGCCGGCCGGTATTCGGGGCGATCTTGATAAGCCCGGGAGCTTCCGTGGACATTTTCCCGGAATGATACAGGATCTGTCCCATCAGCAGCCCATAGGGCCGCTGGGCCTTCGCATCCGACACAACTGGAGCTCGATAACGCGCTGCCACTTCGCCGGCATAACCGTTCGACAAATAGCGATCCACCGCCGGGACGACCTTCCGGGGCTGTCCGAGGTTGTAGTACCCGGGCAATAACTTCATGATCTCGGCTTGAATGTCGTTCGACGATTCATATCCCCATTGGCAGCCCAGCGCGTTGGCCAATGCCGTCATGATGTGCCAGTCCGGCAAACTTTCTCCGACCGGATCCAAAGCCTCGCGGACACGCAGTACACGGCCTTCCAGGTTGGTGAAGGTGCCGTCCTTCTCCGCAGAGGTACAAGCCGGCAACACCGCATGAGCCATACGCGCAGTCTCGGTCAGGAACGGGTCCTGGACGACGAGTAACTCCAGCCGATCCAATGCCGCACGAACTTCCATCGATGCAGGTAACGTGGCGAGCGGATTTTCTCCGATCACATACAACGCACGGATCTGGCCGCTCTTGCAGCGCTTAAGTATCTCGACGAGGTTCGCGCCGGATCCGGCTGCCGGGAGCGTCACGTCCCAGGCCTTCGCAAAACGGTCACGAGCAGCCTGATCACTGAAGGAGGCTTGACCGGGAAGGAATTCTGGGGCAACCCCCATATCGACGGCACCCTGCTCGTTCGGCTCTTCCGTCACCGTATTCACGCCGCAGCCAGGTTGACCTAACTTGCCGGTGACCCAGGCGAGATCCATCAATTTCAACACGTTCTGATATCCGTCTGGCTGCCGGACGATGCCCTCGGCACAGAGAATGATGGAGCGTGGCGCTTCGGCGAAGATCGCCGCAGTAGTTTTCAAGGCTTCAACCGACATGCCAGTCCGCGCCGCCACCTGGTCCAATGACACGTGGGCCACCGCAGCCTTCAAGGCCTCAAAAGCCTTCGGGTGCTTCCCGGTGGTCTCCTCATCGATTAACCCCAGCTCCAAAATGGCCTTCACCAGTCCGTCGATCACGAGCCCTTCCGTTCCAGGGCTGATGAGATAGGGATGGGATGCCAGCTTGGCCATATTCGTGATGGCGGAATCGATGACGACCACCTGCGCCTGATAGACACGAATCGCTTCCTTGATCCGTACGGCTGTGAGCGGGTTGGTCTCCGTAAGGTTCGAGCCAATGAGCACGATGGCTTTGGCCTTCGTCAGGTCTTCCCAGTCGTTCGGGCTCCGCCCAATCCCCAACGCATGCCGGGAGGCATGGACGAAGTTGAGATGGCCGTAGCGCGCACTGCTGTCGAACTGGTTGGTCCGGAACCCGGTTCGCATGAGTTTCTGGAAGAGATAGAGCTCCTCGTTAGTGCAACGGGCGGTGATCAGACCGGCAATCGCGTCGGGCCCATGCTTGCGGCGGATTTCAGAGAACTGTTCCACCACCTGGTGCATGGCTTCGAGCCAAGGAACTTCGACGAGTTGATTGCCTTTTCGGAGGAGCGGTTGCTTGAGACGTGCGGCGCTATCGATGTACTCGAATCCGAAACGTCCTCGCACGCAAAGCCCGCCATGCCCCTTGGCCGTATCAGCCCGATCACCCCATTTGTTTTTCCATGACAACGGCGAGGTCACACGGACGACTTCAGCATCCTTGGTCTCAAGGTGCATCTGACAGCCGTCCCCACAGTAGTTGCAGGTTGTGGTGGTTTTCTTCATCTGCCACGGCTTATATAAATACTTGGAAAATTTGTTCGTAATGGCGCCGACAGGGCAGACGGCGAGACAGTCTCCGCAGAACTCGCAAGAGAGCGCGAGGTCTCCCTTCGGCACGACTTGATTGAATCCGCCCTTCTTCATGAACTGCAATGCATCGATCATCAAGACGTCTTTACAGACGTTGATGCATTCCGCACAGGCAATACAGCGGTTCATATTGAAGTCGAGCACAGGGCTGCGGGTATCTTCCGGAATAAATTTTTGTTTAGCGGTGGCCAGGTTTGTGACCCCATGCTGGAAGGCCATATCTTGCAGTTCACAATGGCCGTCGGCATCACAGACCGGACAGTCGAGAGGATGAACCGAAAGGTGTTTCTCCACCGCTTTCTTCCTGGCCTGGAAGAGATCGTCGCCCTCGGTTCTAATAACCATGCCGGCGGCGGCTTTGGCAGTGCAGGAACGGACCGGCGCTTTCTTGCCTTCCTGCATGACCAAACACATGCCACAGGAGCCGAAGGGATCGAAGGTATAGTGGTAACACATAGCCGGGATGATCTTGCCCGTGCTCGAGATCACGTCGTAGAGCGAGACTCCGTCCTTCGCAGTCACGGTCTTCCCGTCGATCGACAACTCGATCGCGACGGCTTCTACCTCTGGATTGGTTGCTGGCTTCAAACCCATGCTTCAACTCCACCGCTGAGCGATGAATGCAGAACGATGAACAAGGACACATGAGCTGTTAGTTCTTGGTTACATTCAACGTTCATCGTTCATCGCTCATCATTGTCTACCGGTCGCACTCACCCATCACTATGTCGTAGCTCCCGAAGAGCGTGATCGCGTCGGCGATCATATAACCTCTGGACATATGGTCGAATGCGCCCATGTGAATAAACGAAGGGGCGCGAATCTTCAAGCGGTAGGGCTTTCCACCGCCCGTGCTGACAATATAGAAACCCAATTCGCCCTTGTGCGCTTCGGTGCCGCAGTAAATCTCTCCCGCAGGGGCGTCGAAGCCCTGCGAGAAGAGCTTGAATTGCTGGATCATGGATTCCAGATTCGTGAAGACTCGCTGTTTCGGCGGCAACGTGACGCTGGGCACATCGGCCATAATAGGACCGTCCTGCATTTGCTCCAGACATTGCCGAATGATTTTTACGCTTTCATAGAGTTCCTGGACACGAATCCAGTATCGATCGTAGGTGTCGCCGTTCTTGCCAAGCGGCACGCTGAACTCACACTTCGGATAAGCCGAATAGGGCTCGGCCTTACGAAGGTCGTAGTCGACGCCCGAGGCGCGGAGCGTCGGCCCGCTGAGGCCGAAGCTGACAGCGTCTTCCGCCGAAATAACCGCCACACCCTTCGTCCGCGCAACCCAAATCCGATTCGTCTCTAGGAAGATCACGTACTCATCGATTTTTGGCGGAAAATAATCCAGGAACTGCTTCAGCTTATCGAGCAGCGACGACGTGAGATCCCGCTCAACACCGCCGATGCGGTACCAGCTGGTCGTCAGACGCGCGCCGCAGAGTTCATCGAACCAATCCAACAGAATTTCCCGGTCCCGGAAACAATAGAAAAAGACGGTCATGGCCCCGATGTCGAGCGCCTGCGTCCCGAGCCAGAACTGATGGCCGATGATACGTTGAACCTCCGCCACGATCGTGCGCAGATACTCTGCGCGATCCGGCACGGTGATGTTCATGAGTTTTTCGACCGCGCGGCAGTAGGCAAAATTGTTGTACATCGCGCAGACGTAGTCGAGCCGGTCGGTGTGGGGAATAAATTGATGATAGGTGCCGTCTTCCGCGAGCTTTTCCACTCCGCGGTGCAGAAACCCCAACACCGGAGTAGACTTCACGAGGCGTTCGCCCTCCAACTCGAGGATCACTTTCAGCACTCCATGGGTCGCGGGGTGCTGAGGACCCATATTGAGCAGGAGCTCCTCCGTGCGCAGGGTCGGGAGGGTCTCGCTCTCTGGATGGGCCGGGTCGACCTTGTAAACGGTTGTTCGTTGATCTTCAAAAGCCATCGTCTGTCCTACCGGGCCGTTTCGTCCAAGAACTCAAACGTGTCACGCCAGCCCTTCCCACGAAGCGGAAAATCTTTTCGTAACGGATACCCTTCGGTGTAATCGTCGGGCATGAGGATCCGGCGGAGATCCGGATGATGCCGGAAGCGAATGCCCATCATGTCGTAGACTTCACGTTCCATGAAATCCGCGCCTTTCCAGAGATCCGTCAAAGAATCGACGATGCAATCCGATTCAGGCACTCGAGTCTTGAGCCGAATGCGCTGACGCTTTTTGATCGAGTAGAACTCGTACACAACTTCAAATCGCTCTTCGTCATCAGGCCAATCGACCGAACTCACGTGCACGATGTAATCGAAATCCATGGCCGGATCGTCGTGAAGATACTGTGCGACCTCATGGAGGCGGTCCCGCGTGACGGTCACCGCAAGGTCGCCTCGCCACTCAACGGCTTTCACCAAGCCGACGGGGAAGGTATCTTGAAGTTGGCTGGCCAATTGCTGCAATGACATTGATCGAGACCTGTCTCTAAATTTTAAGGCCTGGCTTGACCTGATCCGGCTGTGTCAGGAATACACGTTTCAGCATAATCCGTTCTTGTAACTTAAGGATGCCGTCAAAGAGTGCCTCCGGGGTTGGAGGGCAACCAGGCACGTAGATATCCACCGGCACAAAACGATCGACGCCCTGGACGACGCTATAACTGTCGTAAATGTTTCCTGACGTGGCACAGGATCCCATCGCAATGACATATTTTGGTTCTGGCATCTGGTCGTAAATTTTCCGGATGACCGGCGCCATCCGTCGGCAAACGGTACCGGCGACGATCATGAGATCTGACTGCCGAGGTGAGGCCCGGAAGACGCCAGCCCCATAACGGTCCATATCGTACCGTGACGACACCGCAGCGATCATTTCGATCGCGCAGCAGGCCAGACCAAACGTCATAGGCCAGAGCGATCCTTTACGGGCCCAATTCACCGCTTTTTCGACCGTTGTGGTCACGACGTCTGGGGTGCCGTCTTTATCGTGACGACCGATTTGAATTAATCCCATTCCAGGGCTCCCTTACGCCAAGCATAGACATAGGCCACCAAGAACAGCCCGATGAAGACCAGCATTTCAATCAACCCGATCAACCCTATTTTGGTGAAGACTACCGCCCACGGGTAGAGAAAGATGACTTCGATATCGAAGATCACGAAGAGCATCGCGAAGATGTAGTACCGAACCGGAAACGGCATCCGAGCATCGGAAAACGGCTCCGATCCGCACTCATAGGTAGAGAGCTTCTCAGATTCTGGATACTTCGGTTGGACAAGATAACTGAGGATCAGCGTCACCACGCCAAACGCCAGCGCCACGAAAGTGAACAGCAGAATCGGGAAGTATCGGGTCAGGTACTCAAGAAGCAACTCAAAACCGCTCATAGGGCTGACCTTTCAACACCTTGAGATACAAAAGAGAGCGGGATCTTAGACCCTGGATTGCCGTGATAGCAAGCGTCCAAAGGACCTACGGTCTCGTCCCGAAAGTCCTAGGTTCTATTGTGTGGCAACGCTCACTGTCGCTGACTCAAGAAGAAACCAAGTGGAGACAGCTGAGACGGTCGGCAGGCGGGGCTATCCCCAACTAAAGACTCTGACAGACTCACGAACGTTAGTCCGACTGAAGTAGCTGATTTATGAAGGGTTCTTCGCTTTATTAGGCGGAGTAGGAGCCATGTGATCGGATGGCATGCGCAGGTGAGATGGTGGCACCTGATCGACTTGATCCCATTCTGGTTCCAGAGCCGAGAAAGCCTTGGCTTTCTTGCGTCGGTGAATCTGGGTTTCGATGCGAGGACGACCTTGAGGTTGAGCGTCGTGGGCAGGAGGCAGTTCAGGCACCATGCATGTTCCCCCTGAGTGAGAATCACTATCTGCAAATCACCTTAACATCGAGTGAATTGGCGGGTCAACGAGGCAAGGCCTCAATATTCTTGACAATACAGGACTATTTGCTATGGTTCTGACAGCAGTACTTGCCTTACATGAAGGACAACCACCATGACACACTATTCAATTAAATGTGCCGTTTCTCTCATGGTTTTGACCCTGGCCACGCCACTCCCTTCTTTGGCCTGGGCAGCTGACGATTTAAGTTCAATTCGATTCGGGGAACAGGCCTTAGCCTATTCCTCTGGATCCATTCAGCGATCGACTCCCCAAGATGGGTTCGTGAACGTGATCACCGGCGACAATCAGACAACCGGAGATCACATGATCTTAGGAAGCCGGGACGTCCTCTACCTCCGACTAAAGAATCCCGGCGATGTCGCGCCCGGAGATCTTTTCACGATTTATAGGCGAGCATACAAAGTATTCCATCCCATCACCGGTCAATACTTGGGCTATTTGGTCAATCGACTCGCGGTGGTTCAGGTGAGCCAAGTTGACAAGAGCCTGACCACGGTTGAGATCGTCCGCGCCTATGCACCAGTATCGCCTGGCGACCCCGTGATGAAGTTTGTGCTTCCGACTGAGGAGGGAGCGACCGCTGATCAGCCTTCCGGCGGTGATGTGGATGGACGGATTGTAGAATTCCAGTCCAACATGGGCATCATGAACATGGTGGCACAAAGAAATGTCGTCTATCTGGATCGAGGACGGGAAGACGGGATCAGAGCTGGGGATCGCATGGACATCGTGCGGTCAGGAGGGAGCCTTCCTCAACGGGTCGTGGGCGAATTGAAAATCCTATCCATGGAGGACCGAACTTCCACGGCGTTGATCACGAAATCGATTTCCCGCGTTCTCAAGGGCGATCGCTTCCGCGTAAAAGTCCGTGCGCCTGAGATCATGCCAATCTCCCAATCGTCCCAGCAGTCTCTGGGTACTTCCCCTGCTGCCGCTCCTTCTCCAAGCAGGTTCCAAGTCCAGAATGTTGCCAAAGAAACCAGAATCAGCCTTGGCGATCTCATGAAGCAACTTCGGTTTGAATCGGGCGAAGCCACGATCAAGTCCGAGGGTTATCAGGTGCTCGATGAGCTGATTGCCTATCTTAAAACCACCGCCGGCGATCGGCAGATTCGCATCGAAGGCCATGCAGATAACCGGGAAATCGGTCCCTCGCTCAAGTCGCTGTACCAGACGAATTGGGACCTGTCGAAAGCTCGAGCCGGTATCGTCCTTCGCTACTTGGCCGAAAAGGGTGGCATCGATTCAGCAAAACTGTCCTCAGTCGGCTATGGCGATACCAAGCCGCTGGCCAGCAATGCCACAGAACCGGGCCGGCAGAAAAACCGCCGCGTGGACATCGTGCTCTATTTACCCGATTCAGTGAAAGGCCAGTCTGCAGCATCGACAAAGCCCCTCGAAACTGGTGAGAACGGCTACAACATGTCCCGCCTCAGTTCAGCAGAAGACGGAACTCCGATCTCTCCAATGGATTCCACGATTCCAGCGGCGTCAACAGATCCGTCTCTGGCAACCCCCTCATCTATCCCTGCAGACCCTGCAATGGAAACCATTCCGGCATCGGCTGATCAGGGGAATGCAGATCAGACCCCTGCCGCTCCGGCTACGCCACGACAATAGGTTCGCAGAAAGATACGAGAGGGTTGACGTTAAATCGTCAACCCTCTCCTGCATCCCCCCCACCTTGCCGTCTCTCTCGTTGTTCCCACTTTTCCTGTGCTGCTACAATGCCGCATGATTTCAACAGAGGCACCCCCTGCACCCATAGGGCCTGAGGCCATTTTCGCAGATGTTATTGTGCCTCGGCATCTGGCTGGTCCGTTCACCTACCGCGTGCCATTATCACTCCGTCCTACATTGCGCGTTGGGCATCTCGTACTTGTACCCTTCGGACACTCGACCCTCCAAGGGGCGGTGATCGCCCTCTTCCCTGTTCTGCCCTATAATCTCGATCAGTCACGCCTCAAGGACATTCACTCGTTGCTCCCGGCGGGAGCAGCAACAGATGTATCCTCGAACCTATTTGAACTCTCGCGGCAGGTAGCCGAACGATATGTCGCGCCATGGGGACAATGCCTGAGATTGGTGCTGCCACCGGCGCCCAAACCCCAAGCGAAAATCAGCTACTACGAACTAACTGAGCGAGGGAAGGCTGCTCGTGTGGCCCGCGAACCCTGCTCGGCAAAGGCACGGGCATTGCTCACGAAGTTGGGGAAACAACCCTTCGCACTTCGGCGGCCGTCCCGCAATCCTGTGACGGCTGATCTCTTAGAAGATTTCACGGCTCGCGGATGGGTGGTGAAGAGCCAAGGTCTGCCATCTGCTTCGGCGGCACCTCTCACCAAGCTTTCCCTGCAGGCAGGGCAACCCTCTTTTACCATCACCAGGCCACTGCTCCCTGACCAGGTCATGCCTTGGGCCGCGCCGCTGTTGCAAGCGCTGAAAAGCCAAGAATCTTCTCGGGTTCTGGTCCAGGCGCCCTGGGCCGATCGATCAAGCTTACTGCAGCAAACCGTTCGCCTCGTAGTCGACCGCGGACAGACGGTCCTCATCCTTGTGGGCGAAGCAGAACGGGCCCAATGGATTACAAGCTTGATTCGTGATGACGGGAAGGGAATCTCCCCGATCTGTGTCCATAGTGGTCTTTCAGACCAAGCCAAAGCCGCGCTGTGGGACCAGATTCAGCGGAAGGTCGCTCGAGTCATCGTGGGAACCCGTTCAGCCATCTTTCTCCCATTGACCGCCATCGGAGCGATCTGGGTCGAGGGAGAAGAGGATGCGGCATTTAAAGAGGAACAGGAGCCACATTATCATGCACGGGACGTGGCCTGGCTGAGAGCACAGACTGAGCAGGCCTTATTGGTCCTGAGCTCTGCCCATCCCAGCCTTGAGACCAGAGCAGCAGTGGAACAACGCGGCATCGCGATTCGCAAGCTTCTACCGCCTGATGCGAGACCGAACGTACAGATCGTTGATTTACGCAATCACGGATACGGCACAGTGCTGAGCCAGCCGCTCATTCGAGCGATCGAGCAGACCATCGGTCGCAAAGCCGGCGTTCTACTATTTCTGAACCGGAAGGGTTATGCCGGCGCCCTCGTCTGTCGTGACTGCGGCCAGGTTCCCCGCTGTCCTACCTGTCGTGTCGCACTAATGTATTCCCGGCAGGCAGGCCGCCTTCACTGCTCCTACTGCGGAGCCGTAGCACCCATCCCCGAAACCTGCGGCACCTGTTCCGGCCCTCGTATGCAGTCGATCGGGGAGGGCACGGAACGGGTGGAAGAGGATGCGAAACGACTATTTCCCCGCGCGACCGTGCTTCGGCTCGACGGAGATACCATGAAAAAACCGGCTCAAGCCGAGACCCTGTGGCGGAGGGTCCAACAAGGAGAATGGGATATTATCGTCGGAACACAATTGCTGCTCCGGCGCGGACCTCTCCCAACCATGGGCCTCGTGGGAATTGTGCAGGCAGACGCAGGACTCAGTGTGCCGGATTTCCGATCCGCCGAGCGCACCTACCATACACTCCTCGATGCGGTCAGCCTCGCCGCCTCGGCCGAGGCCGGCGGCCAGGTTATTGTACAGACCGCCCTCTCCTCTCATCATGCAATTCAGGCTGTGGTCCAGAATGACGAACCCGTGTTTGTATCGGAGGAGCTGTCCCATCGGACTGCATTGGGATATCCGCCGGCCGTGCATCTCATTGCCCTCCTCGTATCGGGAACCGATGAGAGCATGGTGCGCGACGCGGCCACAACATGGGTGACCCGACTCACCGCCTGCGCGTCACCCTCCTTAGTGAAACTGACAACCGCGGCCAAGGCCCCCTCAGAAGCTCAACCGATTAGCCGTCCAGACCGTCTCACAGTGCTGGGGCCAGTTCCCTCTGCGGTGGCGAAACTCCGTGGACGGTATCGATGGCAAATACTTGTGAAATCGCTGGAACGGGAAGTGGGACTCGACGCGGTACGGACCACGGTCAAGGAACTGGAGCGGACGTATCAGCGACGGGCGATCAAGTTCGACGTCGACGTCGATCCGATCGAGATGAGCTAGGTGCGATCTTGTTCTGCTGAGGCGGCTCTACGTGCAACACAGCTGAATCGCTGATGGGTACATCGGGTGATGAGACGACGAGGGGTTGACCGATTCGCTTGAACAGCCCATAGGAAAAGGTGATCCAAAAGATTGCCGAAAAGAGGCCTGTCAGCCCAGCCGAGAGGATCGTTCCCATCTGATCGTCGGTCGGCTCGGTCGTGACCGACCGGACCTGAACCATCGTGACGATGGGCCAGGCTAGGCTCTCCAAGCCAATCAATAGGGTGGTCCAGGCCCAAACCAGCCCAATTGTCCGCCCTTGCCAGACCAGAAACCCTGCGACGCCTCCTGCGACGAGAAGGATTCCCCAGAGTGAGAACGAGTCCCACGCCAACCAGGCACCCGCTGCCACGACAAGACTACCCAGCAGGGCATTGAATTGAGGGCTCCACCATGTCGTGACCATATTCTTTGCTGTCCTCCGTAGATGATACGCGAGACAGTGTGAATTCCGACGACGTGGTTGTCAATGCAGGCGAGTTGGGAAGACGGGACGGAGGGCTACGACTGCAGTTCGGCCTGGATCGTCTCGATGAGGGTCTTCATCTCAAAGGGCTTCTGAAGGGTACGGTGAGCGCCGAGCATTTTGGCGACGTCGAGAAAGTTGAGAATGCCAATCATGTCACTCCCGCCGGTGATCGCGATGACTTTCACCTTTGGAAATTCCCTCCGCAACGTGGCGGTGGTCTCCAGGCCATCCTGATCGGGCATCAAAATATCCATCACAACCACATCGGCCGGGGCCAGCCGATATTGCTGAAGCGCTTCCTTCCCGTCACGCGCTTCCGTGACGTGATAGCCGGCCTGCTCCAATGTTTCGCGGATTAATTGACGGATTTGGTCTTCGTCATCGACGACAAGAATAGATGGCATCGCACTCCTCGACTTCGGTGAATGACTCCAACCTCGGTTCACCTCGCGCAGTGTCTTCTAGAGAGGACCGCCTGACTTTATCATCTCCCTGAAGAGCGGGCAAACAAACAATGTATCCCGACAGGACGCAAAGGCTCGACTAGAGCCGTTTAGCTCTGACCGGCACCAACCTGCGTCAGGCCTGACGCTTGACGAAGAAGGTGGCAGCTTGGGCGCGCCGTGAGATATGGAGTTTTTGGAACATGTTGGCGAGATAGTTCTTCACCGTCTTGTCGCTGAGTTGCATCGTGGTGGCGATTTCCTTGTTGGTCAATCCTTCCGCCACCAATGCCAGCACGCGCTCTTCTTGAGGAGAAAGAGATTGCCCCTGGGCCGGGCCATTCTGCTCGGGCCAGGCCTTAATCCAATTCAGTGCCCGTTGGGTCAGTGTTGGATTAAGAATCGATTGTCCGCTGAACACGGTACGAATCGATCGAACCAACAAGCTGGAGTCGATGTCCTTGAGCACGTATCCCTGTGCGCCAGCCAATACCGCCGCCAGCACGGACTCCTCGTCCGCATAGGACGTGAGAAAGATGATGCGTGTTGTCGGATAGCTGGCGAGAATCGCCCGGCAGGCGTCGACGCCGGATCCATCGGGAAGTCGCACGTCCATCAAAACGATGTCCGGTCTCAATCGCTTCACCGTCCGGACCGCGGCAGCTTTGGTGCCTGCCTCGCCGACAACGATAATGCCGTGATTGTTGTGCAGGACGGTTCGCAGGCCGACACGGACAACCTCGTGATCGTCGACCAGGAGCAGGCGAATCGGCTTGGCCTTAACTGTGGGCAAGGACGGCCTCCTTCGGTAGGTCGAGCACGACACGTGTTCCCTCATTCGTTTTTGACAAGACGGTAAATCGCCCTCCGATCTTCTGCGCACGGGCGGCCATGTTGGCCAATCCATGTCCGATCCCCTTGGAGGCGGCTGAGTCAAATCCGCAGCCGTTGTCGCGCACGCTCAAACGGACCCCCTGTTTCAGCAACTTGAGCGACACCGTGGCCTCTTGCGCATGGCCGTGCCGGATGCAATTGCTCACCGCTTCTTGAATGACGAGAAGCAGGTGTAACGACTGTTCGGCGGAGAGGGCCTGCGCGGCACGATCCTCGATCTTGAGGCGCACATGCGTGGGGTGATTCTTCGTTAAGGTTTCAAGCATGTGGTGCAGCGCTGTCGGAAGGTCCGTTCCCTGGAGGAGATCCGATCCGAGCCCCGCAATGAAATTTCTGACCTCGTGCATGAGACGGTTTAATTGATCGATGGCCTGCTTAAGTGCCGGGCCCGACGTCTTGCGCTCTTTGAGGGACATCATCGATTTGGTCGTTTCAAGCGAGAGGCCCACCGCAAACAGCGACTGCAAGATACCGTCATGAAGGTCTTGGCTGATCCGTTCGCGCTCCTCGATCGCGGCGCGCAGGTCACGCTCCCGTTGACGGAGAGCTTCTTCCATACGCTTGCGTTCAGTGATATCCGTCGCAGCCCCGAGGACCATGATAGCCTGGCCTTGTTCGTTGAAAAGAGGCCGCTTCACCGTCTGCAACCATCGCATCTTGCCCATCGAATCGGTGATGACCTCTTCGGGGAGGAAGAGATCCTGAAGCGAATTCAGCACCTCCAAGTCCGTCTCGCGGGAAAATGCGACTTCTTTCTGGTCGGCATTAAAGTCGGCATCGGTCTTTCCAATCAAGTTCTCCACCGTCGTCCCGTAGGCATCGGCCACCGCCTTGTTGACTAAGGTAAAACGGCCGGCACGGTCCTTAGCAAACACGAAATTGGGATCGATGTCGATGACTTGCCGGAGAAACGCATGTGACCGCCGAAGCTCTTCTTCCGATCGTTTCATCTGCGAGATGTCATGGGCCACGCCGATGATGCCGATCATGCGTCCTGCAGCATCGCGATATGGCGCTTTGGTCGTCAAATACGTGACGCGCTGTCCATCGACCGTCGTGCTTTCCTCCATCGTCTGGGCGGCACCGGAAGCCAGGATCTTCCGATCAGCTTCTTGACAGCAGGCGGCCAGGTCGGCCGGCCAAATCGCGTCGTCGTCTTTCCCGACGACCTCCTCGACCGACATCCCCACGGCGCGGGCTCCGGCGGGATTCATGTGCAAATAGCGCCCCTGCAGGTCTTTCACGAAAATGATATCCACCGTGGCATCCATGATGGTCGAGAGCAGGGTATGTTTCTCCCGCAGCGCCTCTTCCGCCTGTTTGCGCTCCGTAATATCGAGCACCAGCACCTGCATCACAGGGGTACCGTTGAAGATGGTGGGAATCGCTGTGACCGCCACGTCGACCCGTGACCCATCGAGCCCCACATATTGCTTATCTAAGGTGGGAGCCGGCTGTCCCTTCTCAATCAACTGCTGGATGCGAGCCTGCACGATCTGATGAAACTCCGGGGCGATCCGGTCCAAGACCGGCATACCGATCAGCTGATCGGCATGCGTCGCACGAAGAATGCGTTGCATCTCTCGATTGACATAGGTAAACCGTCCCGCCTCGTTGACAAAGATGCCGATCGGCGCATTGTCGACTAAGGACCGGTACCGCTCTTCACTCACGCGTAATGCCTGGTCCGCACGGGTACGTTGAATCATATAGGCCACATGGCCGGCGATCGTTTTCGCGACGCCGACTTCTTCTTCAGTAAAATGATGAGGTGTATCGTAATAGAGCATGAACTTGCCCAGCAGTCTTTCTGGCAAGACGAGGGGGATGAATCCGAGAGCCTTGATACCTTCTGCGTCGAAGACCTCTCGATATTGAGCGACAGAGGGGTCCGAACTGATGTCATCTATCAGAATTGTTTGGGGATCGACCGTCTTGCTGGTCCAAAGGGAATGACCTTCTACGGCGGACTGGTACCGCTCCGACAGACCCCGGGAGGCCTTGAACCGCATCACGCCTGCTTCGTCGAACAAGCGGATGGAAGCGCGGTCCGCCTTGAGCGCCCGCTGCATACAATCGATGGCCTCACGATAGATGTCGTCAAGCGAGGTCGCGCGGGACAGGGTCAGCGTCATCCGGAAGATGGCTTGTAATTGGTCGTCTTGCCTGGCCTGCTGAGCTTCGGCCAGTTTCTGCGCGGTGGTATCCTCGCATGTCACCAACAAAACGATCTCTCCGGCAGATGACTGCCCCACCCGGGCCGTTTCCCTGACCCAAATGATGCGCCCGTCTTTTCGCACTTTCCGAAACTCCCAATGTTTCGTCGTCTCCGGTGTCGCGAGACATTCCGAAAGGCTGGTACTCACGGCTTCTTTGTCGTCTTCGTGAAAGATCCTGAGCACAGAATGCCCAACTAACTCCTCCACCTGATAGCCAAGCTGATCCGCTCCGAACCGGTTGACGGAGCGCACGGTCCCATCCGTCGCCAGAGTGAAGTACATCGTCGGGGTCTCGTCGTACAGCGCTCGATACCGTTCTTCACTAGTTCGCAGCGCCTCGTCAGCCCGCTTGCGCTCTCCAATATCCCGCATGATGGCGCAGTTGTACTCTCGACCGTCGTATTGCAAATAATTGACAGTGACCTCCGTGTCCAGAACGCGGCCGGTCCTCGACCAATGTTTCGATTCAAACGTCAGGGAACCCTTTCGTTTCAATTCTTCCCAATGGGCCGACCACTGTTCCTGAGGAAAATTCGGATCAATGTCGTGCACCGTCATGGCCGTCAGTTCGGCACTGGCATATTCCAGCATGCGGCAGGCCGCCTCGTTCACGTGCAAAATTTTGGCGTCTGGACCAATCCATAGAAATGCCTCGACGGCATGGTCGATGGAGAACTGCGTCAGTTTAATGGCTTCCTGCGCCCGCCGTAACGCCGTAATATCTTCATTGAGCACGATCGCACCGACGACGACACCAGTCTCGTCCTGGACCGGAACGGCCGTGTTGCGGATGGTCTTTTTCGTCCCATCGAGGCATTCGAAATCGAGCGTTTCGTACAGTGAGGGAACCCCTTTCGTGAGGACATGACTCAAGGCCCAGCGATGGGGTTCGCTCGATGGTCCGATGGCCTCCCACCATCCGGCGGCATTGGCGGCCGTCTCGATCCCGACCTGTTTGATGCCAGACCAAATGTGCTTGGCTGCGGGATTGGCAAGAAGCGGTTTGCCAGATGGATCGGTAAACCAGACACCCACAGGAAGCGCATCAAGGACGGTCTGTAACTGGCGTTCATGCTGAGCCAGGGCCTCTTGCGTTTGCTTCCGTTCCGTAATGTCGAGCACCGTTCCTGCCATCTGCAATGGCCGTCCCGCGTCATTGCGTGTCACTTCACCACGGCAGTGGATGTGGCGGACTTCTCCGCTGGGCCGGACGATCCGGCATTCAAGATCACACGAGGCCATATCATCTTCCAGCGTGGCACGGGCAGCTTGAAGCACTCGCTCCCGGTCCTGAGGGTGTATGGCCTGCGCAAAGATCTCGTAGGTCGGTTGAATGCTTCCGGGGTCATACCCGAAGATTCTGTAGCTCTCATCGGACCACGTCTTGGTTCCGGTCAGGATGTTCCATTCCCAACTGCCGAGGTGTGCGAGCAGTTGAGCCATGACTAACCGATGCCGTTCCTCCTCCAGCGCTTCTTCTGCCTTCTTCCGCTCCGTGACGTCGATCATCGTTCCGGCAATCTGCAGAGCGCCTTTTCCGTTGTCGTTCAGTCTCGCCCGGTTTTCGATCCAGCGATGGATGCCATCTCGGTGGCGCAAACGATAGACAAAGGTACATGCGCCGGCGCGCAGCAGTTGAGACATTCCTCTTGCCAGCAAATCGCGCTCATCGTCCGGGTGTATCAAGCTATCCAGTCGATGGGGGTCGCTGAGAAGATCCACGCTGGTGTAGCCGAGCAGCCCGTAGGCATTCGGGGTGATGAAGGTGATGGGCCAGCCGTCTCCGACCTGGCGCGCATAGACCACGACTGGACTATTTTCGAGGATATGGGTCAATTGGGACTTGGAGCGGCGGAGCTCTTCCTGGGCATTTTTCCGGTCCGTGATATTTCGCACGAAGGCGCAATGCAGCTCCTGCCCTTCGTAGGAGAGATAATTGACACTCACCTCGACGGGGATGAGCTGGCCCGTCTTGGAGCGATGAAAAGTCTCAAAGGTCACGCTCTTGCGTTGCCTGGTTTCTGCCCAAAAACCTGGCCACATGTCAGATTGGAAATCAGAATTCAAGTCGTGGACCGTCATCGCGCATAACTCGTCTTTTGAGTAGCCCAACATCAGACTGGCCGCCTCGTTAACATTCACAATCTGGGCCGTTTGATCAATCCAGTAGACTGCGTCTGCGGCGTGCTCGATCGTGAATTGCGTGAGGCGTAACCTGCTCTCCGCCTGCTTGCGCTCAGTGATGTCGTGGACCATGGCCAGCAAATGAGATGGTTCGCCGTTATGATTTCGTATGACCGAGAGGCCCATGTGAGCCCAGACCGTGGTCCCATCCTTCTTGATATAGCGCTTGTCGAATACCTGATGCACGGCAGTTCCCGCCAGTAGCATGCGAATTCGGTTGAGATTGCTTGCCAGATCGTCGGGATGTGTGAGCGCCTGAAAATCTGTGGCGAGCAACTCCTCCTTGGGGTAGCCGAGCATCTCGCATAGTGCCTGATTGACTTCCTGCAATCGCCCCGTCAGATCGCAGATGGAAATGCCGACAGAGGCGTTGTGGTATGCGGCACGAAAGCGCTCCTCGCTGATCCGTTGCGCTTCCTCCGCCTCTTTGCGCTCTGTCACGTCACGGGTAAAACAACGGGTATGCGTGAATTTGCCCTCCTTCCAGAGGACGCTCGAATCGATAATGACGTCCTTGATCGAGCCGTCCTTGCTCCGAAGGCGGGCGGCATATTCCTGGACCGGCTCGTCATGGCTGAGGCGGTCGAGAATGTTCTGGATGACCGACTTGTCTACGTGAAAGTCAGCAATATGGCGTCCGATGTACTCCTCACGGCTATAGCCGAGGAGATTCAGTTCTGTCTGGTTCGCCCAGAGGATCACCCCGTCTGGCCCCACCCAATGCATGGAGACGGTGGCGTGCTCAACGAAATCCGACAATTCACGGGTCTTTTCTGCTAACGCCTGCTCGGCCTGTTTGCGCGCGGTAATGACTTCGGTGAACATGATAATTCCACCGACCATGCCGGATTCATCAATCCAGGGACGAATTTCCCAGCGAAGCCAGTCTTCTCTCCCATCTTTCCGGCAAATCCGATCTTCCTCATTTCGCAGGGTCTCGCCCGCCAAACACCGGCGATGGATGGCCTGCCATTGTTCCATCTTTCGGATTTCCGGAAATACGTCATAGTGGTGGAGACCGATGATGTCGCGTTCGGCCAGCCGGTAATCCTGATACCATCGCTTGCTCACCGCGACGTATTGAAGGTCTCTGTCCAGCATGGCGACCGCTGCGGGGGTATGCTCGACGAACGATTGAAGCAGCGTCCGATTCTGGCGGATCGATTCTTCCGCCCGCTTGCGCTCGGTGATGTCGCGAGTGATCGCCAAATGCTCCACGCGGTGATCGATCGGATTCCACAACGGCACCGCATGTGTTTCCATCCACCGTCGCGTGCCCTTCAGCCCGATGATCTGAAACTCAAGTTGCTGCGGTGCTCCCAGGACCACGGCCTCGTGCATACTGCGGAATTGGTCCAGAAATTCAGGGGCGACGAGATCGTATACCGATCGACCCACTACTTGTTCTAAGAACTCGGTCTCGATGAAACAGAGCCCGGCCCCGTTCATCTGCAAGAGCGTGCCGTCCGCAGCCACGCGCTTGACGCATTCCGGTTCAGCCTCGAGAATCGAGCGAAGGAGTGATTCCTGTTGCGCCAAAAGCAACAAGGCTTGTTTGCGCTCGCTAATGTCAGACTCCGAACCTGTCATTCGACAGGGTGTTCCATCGTCGGTCCAGAGGGCCACGCCCCGATCCAAGATCCACATGTAGGATCCGTCTTTTCTTTGGATTCGATATTCCTCCGAAAACTCTGGAGCCTCTTTGGCCAAGTAGGCGTCAACGCCCTGAAGCACTCGGTCGAGATCGTCGGGATGAATACGGCTTCGCCACTCATCGAGATGGTTTGAAATTTCATGGTCCTCGAACCCGCGCATGGCTTTCCATCGCGGGGAAAAGAAGACGGCGCCTGTTTGGATGTTCCAATCCCAGATGCCGTCATTACTCCCTTGCACAGCCAGG
Source organism: Nitrospirota bacterium (assembly GCA_030645475.1). NCBI lineage: Bacteria > Pseudomonadati > Nitrospirota > Nitrospirota bacterium. The sequence continues at coordinate 157,591 of JAUSMA010000069.1, read as the reverse complement.
TGCCACCGTTCTTCGCTGGCGTGGAGAGCCCGTTCAACCTGTTTCCGTTCGGTAATGTCGAGGACGGTCCCGGCCATCCTGATCGGGTGCCCGGTCTCATCTCGATGGACATCCCCGCGGGCATGGATGGACCGGACTTCGCCGTTAGGACGGACGATGCGATATTCGAGGTCGTAGGGGTGCGTTCCCAGGAGCGCGTCGTTGATGGCGGCTAAGACACGATCGTGATCGTCGGGGTGCAGCGAGGCTAAGAACATATCGAACTTGACTGCAAAACGTCCTGGCTCGTGGCCAAAGATTCTGAATTGCTCATCTGAACCTTGCACGTCCCCACTGTCGATATCCCAATCCCAGCTCCCCAGATGGGCAAGCGCCTGGGCTTCGACAAGATGTTGCCGTTCCTGTTGGAGTGCGGCTTCCGACCGTTTCTTCTCCGTCACATCTCGTCCAATTCCAGTGATACCGATGGGTTCGCCCTGAAGATTTTTGAGTAGGGCGCCGGTCCAATGATAGGGAATGAGGCGGCGATCTTTCGTCAGGAGCTCTCCATCAAGTTCGGCGTATCCCTCCGTGAAGGCCCGGTGAATGGCGGCGGCGGTACGGGCTGCTGCCTCCGGAGGCACAAAGGCCAGAGCCGACATATTCAGCAACTCCTTCGAGCTATATCCCGTGACCTCCTCGACCCGGCGATTCCATTTCACCATGTTGCCTTGGAGATCGAGGGTGAACATGAAATCAGGAACGGTCTCCATGATATTCTGGAGATCGTGCAATGCCTGCAGACGTTCTTGCTCTATCTGCTTGCGCTCCGTGATATTCCGAACGATGCCGCAGGTATAGCCTCGTCCGTCGTGTTCCAGGTAGGTGACTGAGACCTCGATGGGAAATTCGGTGCCGTCTTTGCGCCGGTGCACCGATTCATAGGTGACAGCGGGGCCCCGCTTCAGCTGATCGAGCCGTTTGTGGAATTGAACAGGATCGTGGTGGGGAGCGATATCCGGAATACTCAGGGTGAGTAATTCCTCGTTCGTGTACCCCAACGACTGGCAGGCGGCTTCATTCGCATAGATGAACTTCGTTGAGTCGTCGGCCCAGAGGACGGCATCCGCGGCATGATCCAGCGAAAATTGCGTAAAGCATAGTCGCCGCCCCTGTTCGCACAGAGTGGTCTCGGCTCGTTGGCGCTGCAGTTCTGCTGCCGCTCTCATCGCGAAAACTTGCAACAGATCCTTGATGAGGGGGATGCGCGTAAAGGGGCGATCATCCATGACGACGAGGAGGCCCAGTGCAGTTCCCGATCGGTCGAACAACGGCATTCCACAATAGCTCTGAACTCCCAATTGAACGAGGAGATGATCGTCGGGGAAACGCTCCTGCACGCCCGACTCGTGCAGACACAATCGTTGTCCGATCACATGCTCGCAGGGTGAGCCCTTGAGGTCATAGTCAAACGGATCGGCGAAATCCGTTCCCGACCAGACCGCTAGAGTGCTCACCTTACCTGGAATCTGCTCCCGCCACTCGCCGACAAAGGCGTAACGGACATTGAGGGTTTGGGTGAGATGCTTGACGAGCGACCGGAAGAATTCCACTCCGATGTCGGCCGACGTCCCTTCGACGATGGCTCGCAAGAGGTTGGCCTGTTCGGGCCCGTCCTGTAGTGCCTGGTCTCGCTCGGCGAGGGTGCGCGTGAGCGCTACCACCTGCAATCGCAGAGATTCGACTTCTGACAGTGGACCGGTACTGCTCATAGTGCGACTCCTTGCCTCAGGCAATGGCGACGTGAAACGGCTGGGTGTAGCTGAAGATGGCGAAATCGAGGAGGCGCGATCCCTTGGATAGGATGAGAAGGGCCGGAATCGAATAGGCTCGGAAGAAAGTCCCGATGCTGGCGACGTGAAGATCTACGGGAAACGGCTGAATGCCACAATGGCAGCATCTCTGTCGCGTGCGGATCGGGTTGCAAGAACCGCATGGCGTTCACCCTATTCAGTTGGTTCTGCACAGTCGTTTCGGAGGGTGCCAGTGTCCTATGGAAGGCCGTAAAAAGTCTAGATGCAAATGGGTCCGGGCCATCTGAAGCCAAAGGGCGAGAGGCTGAAGAGCGGTGCGGACCCCGAAGGATCTTTTCCGCATGAGGGGCAATGAGGCTGTACTGGAAAGGAGAGAAACGGATCGCAGGCTCTGATGGTGCCGAAGGCGGGACTTGAACCCGCACGGCTTGCGCCACACGCCCCTCAAACGTGCGTGTCTGCCATTTCACCACTTCGGCATCAGAGGTCGTTTCAACGACGAGGGAGGCGCATTATAGAAGTGGGCCAAAATCCTTGTCAATCCATAGTCGCTCCGGTAGAATCGGGCGGCTCATACTCACCGGGTCCCTCAACGTTGTGCAGAGTCACCAGATCCTCACCTCCGCGATTGATGATGCCGCTGAACGGCAGGTCGACAGGCCTGTCGCCGCGCTGTTCGACGTCGACAACACGCTGCTGCCGGGAATCGCCAGCGAAGTACGATTCTTTCAGTATTTGTGGCGCCGCGGACTGGTGGGATGGGGTGAGCTGAGCCGGAGCGCGGCCTGGCTGGCGCAACATGTACCCCCGTTCTCGCTGCACTCGCTCCGGGAACGAAAACTCTATCTGACAGGGAAGCGCCCCGCAGACATCGAATCCTATGCGAGGGAGTTCTGCCAGAGCGAGATGATCGGCAAGGTGTCCCTAGAAGGCCGCGCGAGGCTGGACGCCCATCGCCAGGCCGGTCACCAGCTGATTCTTGTGACTGGCGCGCCAGGATTTTTGATTGAGCCTCTTGCAGATTTCTTGGACGTCCCGACGGTCTTCGCGGCGAAACCGGAACAACGGGATTCCCTCTATACCGGCGCCTTGATTCCCCCGCTGCCCTATGGCCAGGGCAAACGGGAGCTGATTCTCGCTCATGCGCAGGATCGGGGCCTCGATTTAGCCGGGTCCTACGCCTATGGCGACAGCCCCGGCGATTACGACCTTCTTGACCTGGTCGGGTACCCCTTGGTGGTCAATCCGATCAGGGGCATGGCTCTCATGGCCAGCCGACAAGGTTGGCCGGTCGCAAGATGGGAATAAAGACGTGAATCGCTCAATGTTAACCGACTCTTCAGCCGGACAGTACGTTTCCGATACGCGTTTCACGATTCACGTTTCACGTTTCACGTCTTAAGTCATGCGCGTCACCGAAATCTTTCATAGCATTCAAGGTGAATCGAGTTACGCCGGACAACCCTGCGTGTTTGTACGGTTGACCGGCTGCCCGCTTCGCTGCACCTGGTGCGATACCGACTACTCATTTTATGGAGGACAGGAGTCCTCCATCGGCGCCGTCTTGGAAAAGGTAAAAAGTTACGGATGCCGCCTGGTGGAGGTGACTGGAGGAGAGCCGCTCGCCCAGCCTGAAAGTCTCCCCCTCATGACCAAACTCTGTGATGCCGGCTATACGGTCCTGCTTGAGACCAGCGGCGCCATCGATGTTGCCCCCGTCGATCCACGGGTCCATGTCATCCTGGATGTAAAGTGCCCGGGGAGCGGCATGGTGGATCGAATGCATTGGCCAAATGTTTCCAGGCTGACCGCCAAGGATGAGGCGAAGTTTGTCTTGGCCGACCGAACCGATTACGACTGGGCCCGTGAAGTGCTTGTCGAGTATGACTTGGCCAGTCGTTGTCCGGTGCATTTCAGCCCTGTCTTTGCGTCGCTCGATCTGCGGCAGCTGGCTGAGTGGATCCTGGCCGATCGTCTGCCGGTCCGTTTTCAATTGCAGATGCACAAATACATCTGGGCGCCGGACATGCGCGGGGTGTGAAAAATCGCGATCAGCGTTCAGCCGTCGGTTCTCAGTTTCGGCTGACACCTGGCAGCTTCAACAAGGAGATGTGAATGAAAATCATGCGGGTCACGGTTCAGGTTGGAAAAACAGAGACTACCGCTACAGAGGTATTGGTCCTTACGCACTGCGACGGAGAGGGGTTAGGCAAACAAGATGCAGTCCTGCTCGATCGAGCCCTCGGGGGTTCATTGCGCAAGCTGCTGCAATCCAAGGAGTTCGAAGGCAAGGCCAACGAGGTCTTGCTCTACCACACGCAGAGCTCGGTGCCTGCCAAACGGCTGGTACTCGTCGGCTTGGGCAAAAAGAATGACGTCACGCTAGAGACGATCCGGCAAGCGATGGGCACCGCGGCAAAGCGTGTGCGCCAGGCGAAAGTCGGCGCCTTTACCGTGGTCCTTCCCACAGTAACCCCTGCCGGGATGTCATCGGTTGAAGTGGCGCAAGCGATGGTGGAAGGGGCGATCCTCGGCAGTTATCAGTTCACCGTCTATCGGACCGCGGCGGCTGAACATGCCGTCGAAGGGATGAAGATTCTCATCCCGCAGAAGAGTCAGCTGAAGCAGGTGAGTGAAGGGGTCCGGCGCGGCGTCGCCACGGCAGAAGCCACTGTGTTCGTTCGCGACCTCTGCAATCATCCCTCCAATGTCCTCACGCCAACGAGGGTCGCCGAGGAAGCGAAAGCGATTGCGAAGGCCGAAAAGATTTCGATCAAGATTCTTGAGCAGAAAGAGATGGAGCGCTTGGGGATGGGAGCGCTGCTGGGCGTCGCGCGGGGGAGCCAGGAGCCGCCTAAGTTCATCATCCTGGAATACAACGGGGCCAAGAAGAAAGACGAGCGTCCGGTTGTGTTGGTCGGGAAGACCATCACCTTCGATACGGGTGGAATCTCGTTGAAACCTGCCGAAAACATGGAACACATGAAGGCCGATATGACCGGGGGAGCCGAAGTGCTCGCCTCGATCCGTGCGGCGGCCAGACTCAAACTCCCGCTACGGCTTATTAGTATCCTGCCTGTGGCGGAAAACATGCCGGGCGGCAGGGCGATGAAGCCCGGCGATGTCGTGACCACACTCTCAGGAAAAACGGTTGAAGTGCAGAACACGGATGCGGAAGGGCGGCTCATCCTGGCCGACGGCCTTGCCTATGCGATGCGGTACAAGCCGGCAGCCTTGATCGACATTGCGACTCTCACGGGAGCCTGTGTCGTAGCGCTCGGCCAATTTGCGATCGGCATGTTCGGCACCGACCAGGCACTCAAAGAACAGGTCCGGAAGTCGGGGCAAAAGGCGGGCGAGCGTGTCTGGGAGATGCCGCTGTGGGAGGAATATTTCGAACAGCTCAAGAGCGACGTGGCCGACATGCGCAATATCGGCGGCCGAGGCGGCGGCATGATCACCGCAGCACTCTTTCTAAGCAAGTTCGTAGGAGACTGCCCCTGGGTGCACCTCGATATTGCCAGTACGGATTGGAGCGAACGGGAACGCGCCTACGTGCCGAAGGGGCCCACCGCGATTGGCACCAGGCTGTTGTTGCAGTATCTGATCGATCGAAGCCTGTAGCAGCCTGTCAGCAGGGGAGCACAATCGTATGACGACGCGTGACAAAATCGGACAGCTCTTTATGGTCGGGTTTCTCGGCACCTCGGTGACCCGCGACCTGGCCTCCTTCATCAAGGAGTACAAACCTGGCGGTGTCATTCTGTTCTCGCGAAACCTCGAGTCCGTCGAACAGATGGTCGACTTGACCAACGATCTCCAGGCCTGTAGCTCCCATTCGCCGCTGTTGATCTCCATCGACCAAGAAGGGGGCCGAGTCTCCCGTCTTCCCAAAGGCTTTACAATTTTCCCGCCCTGCGACCTGTTGGGCCGCTGCAATTCCACCGAACTGGCCTACGCAGCTGCGGCAACCATTGCCAAAGAACTGCGGGCGGTGGGCGTGAACATGAATATGGCGCCGGTGCTCGATGTGAACAGCAATCCGGACAATCCGGTTATCGGCGACCGCGCGTTTGGGACGACGCCTGATGTGGTCTGCGAGTTAGGGCTGGCGACGGCGGCGGGACTGCAAGACAACAAAGTTGTGGCCTGCGGGAAACACTTTCCCGGCCACGGCGATACGAATGCCGATTCCCACAAAGAGCTGCCGGTGGTCGAAGCCTTACGCGAGCGATTGGAGGCGGTCGAGTTTCCCCCGTTCCGCCGTGCCGTCACGCAGGGCATCGCATCGATGATGACGGCGCACGTGCTCTACCGAGCCCTCGATCCTGAACTGCCCGCCACACTCTCGCCGACCATCATCAATGGATTTTTGCGCCAGGAGCTGCGATACGATGGTGTGGTCTTGACGGACGACTTAGAGATGCACGCGATCATCGACCACTATGGCATGGAAGACGCGGCGGTTCGTGCGGTGCTGGCAGGCTGCGATGTCTTGTTAATTTGCAAAGATCGGGATCGGGAAATCGCCGCCTTCGGAGCCGTGGAACAGGCGGTTGCAGCGGGCACGATTTCGATGGAACGGCTGAGCCTTTCAGCCACTCGGATTGCCCGCCTGAAAGACCGGTTTGTGGCGCCTTATAAACCGGTGACAATCTCCGACGCGAAACTCGTAGCCGGGTGCAGATCTCATCAGATGTTGTTGCGTACGATCGATCAGGTTCGCGAGCGGTTATCGAAGGTTCCAACATTCTAGTGCGAGCGTAATTCATCTCTGCGTATGGGGAAAATGTGGCTCTGAAAAAAGGTGATATCCTCGACGAGTTCAAGCGGTATCAACATGCCTGTGGATTGATCGTCAAAGTCATGGGCGGCGGCGAGGGATTTGAAAAGATCGTCTGTTGCGGTCATGATCTGACGGAAGAGGATCTGGTCCCCGATGCTGCGATTGTGCGTGGACGGAAAAAGGGGAACTTGCCTCCCGCCGTCGTGCTGGATGAAAAGAAACTGCACCCGAACTCTTGCGGACTGCGCGTCATGATCATCGATGGCGGAGCCGGCTTTACAGAAATTCGTTGCTGCGGTCATTCCTTGACGGCCAGCTCGATGAAAGAGCTGACATACGGCCAGTTGCGAGGGCCAGAGCCGGGGCAGAACGCGCCTCCCGGCACTGCGTAATTCGAATAGACTGGAGGGCCTCGTGCAGAACCGAAAAGAGCTGATGAAGCGGTGGTGCGGGGCCATGGAATGGCTCGACCGGCTCGGATACATGACTGCGGGGTTTAGCCTCCTCATCCTCGGCATGCTCATCTTCACACATGCCTGGTATACCTTCATCATGAAAGCCAATCAGGCCGGTCTTCTGCCTTCGGGCCTCAAACTGTTGAACGACCTGCTGCTTGTCATTATTCTGCTGGAACTGTTCCGCACCGTCATCCGGTTTCTCCAGACCGAAGTCCTCGATCTTGAACCCTACCTTGCGGTCGGCATCATCGCCTGCACGAGACGCGTCCTGACCGCCAGTGCGGAGCTTTCCCATTTAACCGCGATGACTGACACGCAGTTTTATCAGTACCTCATGGATGTGGGCTTGAACGTCACGGTCATCATGGTGCTCATCATCGGGGTCTTCCTCGTCCGCAAACGCCCGGCACAACCTACGACCACGTTGTCGTAGCCTTCCGCTTTTTCTGCTCCCCTATTATTAAAAGGCAGGGAGGCGGGCTCCCTAACTGCGCGCGTCCAACGAGGCCCTTCCAAGGACGCGCGTTGCGCGAGCAAAAGGGAGCCCACCTCCTTGCCCTCGACGCACCTCTTATGGCATCATGCCTCCCTCTTGGAGACGGGCATGGCACATTTGCTCGAATACGCTGGTTCCGTGCATATCTATCTTGGACCCTATCGCGGGAATCCGATCGCCTTGTATTTGAAGCGGACGGAAACCGGGTGCCAGATCGGCCCAAGGGCCTACCCGTGGAATAACGTCGTCGGGAGTGGCGACACCCCGAATAAAGCGGCCGCAGATTTTGAAGAGAAATGGAAGACGAAGGGTCTCTCGACGGATATGTACTCCGGTCCCTCATGGGAAGGCGGCATCAAGCCGGAACGACCTGCCCCACCCAAGCCGCCCGCCCCTCCGAAGCCGGCGGTAACCGCGACACCATCAGCTGCTGCCCAGCCTGTCGCACCAACAACCACTCCGACTGCTCCAGCTTCCATTGCACCGGCTCCTGCTCCGGCAGCTCAGCCAGCGAACGAGTCGAACTAATCCAGTCTATTTAGAATGTACCCGTTGGGGAGTGGCCTTGAGGGAAGGGCCGGCCAGCTTGCTATGCTTCAGGCCATATCCCAGGTAGACCACAATGCCAATGGCGGTCCAAACGACGAACCTGATCCAGGTCACCCAGGGAAGAAAACTCATAAGGCCAAAACAAGCCAGCATGCCTAGAATGGGAACAAGTGGCATGAAGGGAAGACGGAATGGACGGGGCTGGTTGGGTTTCGTGTAGCGCAGAATGACGACTCCAATACAAACGAGAACAAACGCGAAGAGCGTGCCGATATTCGTCATATCCGCCGCGTCGCCGATAGGAATCAGCGCAGCGAGCGTGGCCACGCCGATGCCCGTGAGAATAGTGGCGTAGTGCGGCGTGCCATAACGCGGATGCACGGTTGAGAGCCAGGGGCTCAAGAGGTGATCGCGCGACATGGCGAAGAAAACCCGAATCTGGCCCAGCATCATCACCACAAGCACACTGGTAATCCCGGCGACAGCTCCAATCGCCACAATCGCCGAGCCCCACTTGAAACCCACCATACTCAACGCTTCAGCCACCGGCGCATGGACGTCGATCTGCAAAGAGGGTATCAAGCCGGTCAACACAGCAGCTACGGCAATGTAGAGGACCGTGCAGATGCTCAGTGAGGCGATAATGGCGATCGGGAGATCCCGCTGAGGGTTTTTCGCTTCCTCGGCAGTCGTTGAGATCGCGTCGAATCCGATATAGGCGAAGAACACAATTGCCGCAGCGGCACCAACGCCGGCGAATCCCTGCGGCATGAAGGGTGTCCAGTTGTCTACGTTCACGGCGGGCGTTCCCACCGCGATGAAAAAGAGGATGACCGCGAGCTTCAAACAGACAATGATGCCTGTGGCGCGAGCGCTTTCCTTGATTCCAATGACGAGGATGATGGTGACGAGTAACACGATAATCGCGGCAGGGAAGTTGGCGACACCACCATCGGGTCCTCCTGGCGGATGTGTCGCCCAATGTGGAAATTCGAACCCGGCCAAGCTGAGTAGTTTATTGAAATAGCCGGACCACCCGATGGCCACGGCGACACAGGCCACTCCATATTCGAGAATCAAATTCCAGCCGGTAATCCAAGCCAGAAATTCTCCCAATGTGGCATATGAATAGGTATAGGCCGAACCGGCCACGGGAATCATGGTGGAGAACTCTGCATAGCAGAGGGCCGCGAGAGCGCAGGTTAGGCCGGAGAGCACGAACGATAAGATAATTCCAGGTCCTGCCCCCGGTCGATGGGCATCGCCGACAATGGCGGTACCGATCAGGACGAAGATGCCGGTGCCGATGATCGCCCCGATGCCGAGCGCGGTCAGATCCCAAGCCGTGAGAGTCTTTTTCAACCGATGGTCGGGATGATCTGCGTCTGCGAGGATCTGCTCGATAGATTTCGTTTGAAATAGACGGCGAATCATTGCCCCTCCCCTACGGATAGGAGGAAAGGCTGCCGGCTGGTCAAACGATTCTCGTTCCATATCCAGTGAAGTATAGCAGGCGACGGTGCACGGCTCACCGTCCGGTCCGAAGCGAACGCCTCTGTGCTCATGATGCGGAGCGGCGGGCGGCGCGCAAAAATGCCTCGAACAGGCGCCGGTGGTGGAGATGCTGCTCGAAAAGAAATTCAGGGTGCCACTGGATACCGAGGAAAAAACGCTGAGCCGGCGATTCGATCGCTTCCACGATGCCATCGGGAGCCACAGCGCTGGCGATCAACGACGGTGCGACGGCCTTGACCGATTGATGATGGGAGCTGTTCACCCGCATCGAAACCGACCGGACGATACGGCGCAATAGGCTGCCTGGCGCCACGGTCACGGTGTGGCTGAGATTCGTTGCAGAAGTCCGTTGCCGATGCTGAAGCGGTTTCGCGACCTGAGACGCGATGTCCTGAAACAAACTGCCGCCACAGGCCACGTTCATCGTCTGCATGCCTCCGCAGATGCCGAGCAGCGGGAGGTCGGCCTTCCTTGCCAGGTGCACGACGTCCAGTTCGAAGTTTGCGCGACGCGCACTGACGATGCCGAACGGAAAACGTTGGCGCTCACCGTACAATGTCGGGGGCAAGTCCGGCCCGCTTCCGGTAAGGAGGAGTCCGTCAAGCTGTCCTAGAAGACGCCGTCTCGTGGCTCGATCTGCAAGGAGGGGAAGGACGAGCGGGATGCCTCCCAGTTCTTCGATGGCACGAATGTAGCGCGCACGTAAAAAATAGGTGGGCTCGCGCCCACCCCATTCCTTCCGATCACCGGCGTTGAAATCTGGTGTAACGCCGATGATCGGTTTCATCGGCTAGCGGGTAGATTCTTGGGCCGAGGCATCACTCGAATCGGCAACCCCCAGGAAGCGGATCGGGCGATTGCCTTGGAGATGATCCGGAGTCAGGATATAGGTCCCATAGAGACTCGTGGTCCAAATGCTCTTCGCCGCCTGTTCATTCCCGCCTGAAAACGCGTAGGCGAGGCCTCCGACAATCCCTCCGCTGATGGCGAAGGCTGCTTTCAGGGGAAGATACAGGAGGGTGGAAAACCCAGCGGCCGCTTGCATGCCTGCACTCGACGCGCTCCCCCCCTCCGCGCTCGCATTTGACGAGGAAGCCATGTTGTCTTGACTCCAGGCCGACGGCGACATGGTGATGGCGGAAAGGGCCAGGAGCAGAACGACTGCCACGAGTTTGAAGCTGGAACCAGCATAGGGTCGATTGGATGACGATGAATAGATGTTCACGAAAAATCCTCCTTCTTCGACAGCGCGAGCTGAGCGGTAATGGTTGACCCCGGAGCCACTCACCTCTGATTTAGGGGTAGTGGGGTTATAACAAATTCAACACTGATTGCAAACCCCCTGCCGCGCTCAGGAAGAGAACTTCATGGCGCAGTGACATCTCTCTGTATGAGGTCCAGTTCGGTGGCAATGTACGAGGTGATGAAGTTCGTTCGCTCGATCACCGTATCGCGAACCTCAACAATCCATCTGTCATCTGCGAGACATTGGTTGTCTTGCGTGATGCCAGCATGCAGCAGTAAGTCGAGTTTGCACCAGCAGACCGCTTGAATAAACAGTTCGTGCGCTCGCTCCTCCTGCGCGGGACGATCTTCCTCTGGGAGATCGTTCAAGGCCTGCGCCAGCCAGTGAGAAAGGGCCATATCAGCGTGGAGCTGATCGATTTGCGCGTCTGTGATCGCGACGGCGACCTGAACTCCACCCTTCCAACTCCGCTTCTTGACATTGAAGACACAGGAAGAAGTGAAGGGTCTTCCCTCCACCGGTTGTGGTCCGACAAACAGGGTTACACGAAATTGAGAAGGTTCTGGTCCATGCTCGACGGTCATGCGGCGTATTGTAGCATGATCGTCGATCTCCTAGCCGCCTCATTGACGGCTTGCTGAGCCGACGAATATGATGCCTCTATGATAACCAAAGCCCTGCAGCAACGTATCAGCGAGATTCAGCAGTCGCTTCGCGATGCCAGAGTCGACGGCTGGCTCTTCTATGACTTCCGCTACAGCGATCCCCTCGCCTATCGCATCCTCCAGCTTGACCCGACCCTCCATGTGACGAGACGCTGGTATTACTGGATTCCCGCGCAGGGAACTCCCGTCAAACTGTTGCATCGCATCGAGCCCCATGTACTGGATACCTTGCCGGGACAAATCGACTGTTATGTGTCCTGGGAGCAGCAACGGCAGATCCTCGGGCGCCTGCTCGCCGGAAGCCCTCGTGTCGCGATGCAGTATTCTCCGCTGAATGCGGTGCCCTACGTGTCGCGCGTAGATGCCGGCACGATCGAATTGATCAGGAGTTACGGTGTCGAGGTGGTCAGTTCAGCGGATTTGATCCAGGTGTTCGAAGCCTGCTGGACGGACCGTCAACTCGCATCGCATCAATATGCCGCTGCGGCCCTCCGTCGCATCGTCGACGAAACGTTCGGTCATGTGCATGAGGAGATCGCGCAAGGCCGGAGTCTCACTGAGTATGGAGTCCAGCAGTTCATCTTGTCTCGCATACGCGATGCCGGGATGGTCACGTCGAGTGCACCGATCGCTGCCGTCAATGCCCACAGCGCCGATCCTCATTACGGTCCGACAGAGATCGGGTCTGCCGACGTCATACGCGATGCGCTGTTGTTGATCGACCTCTGGGCCAAACGAGCGGAAGCCGGCTCGGTGTACGCCGATATTACATGGACCGGCTATGTCGGCAGCACGGTGCCGGCGAAACAGCGCAAAATATTCGACTTGGTCCGGGCGGGACGGGACGCAGCCTTGACCTTTGCCAAGACAGAAACTTCTGCCGGCCGTCGCCCATTCGGCTGGGAGGTTGACGCGGCCTGCCGCCACGTCATCCAGCAAGGCGGTTATGGCGATCAGTTCGTCCACCGCACGGGCCATTCTATCGGTGAAGAGGTCCATGGCAACGGAGCCAATATCGATGGCTTGGAAACACAAGATACCCGCCGACTCATGCCGAAAACCTGTTTCTCGATCGAGCCGGGGATCTATTTACCGGGCGAGTTTGGGATTAGAAGCGAGCTGGATGTGTACCTCTCCGACCATGAGGCGCTGGTATTTGGATTGCCGTTGCAGACTGAAATCATACCGATTTTCTAGCCTCCGCCCTTCCTTGACAGTGCCTCCTCCTGGCCTATAGAGTTGCGTCGATTCTCAATAGGGGCAAGGCCGTCGGCGATTTACAGGATAAAGGAACCACGCCATGTTTGGTACCATGGGGATCTCGGAACTGATCATCATTCTCGTCATTGTCCTCATCATTTTCGGGGCAGGCAAGCTCCCCCAAATCGGTGAAGGGGTCGGCAAGGCGCTCAAGGGGTTCAAGAAGGAAGTCAACGAGATCCCTCCGCCAGCGGAAGCAGCGTCGTCCGACGTCACGCAACCGGAGCCGATGCAGGTCCAGTCGACCATTCAGGCTGCACCGGTGGCGGCGCAGGGACAGGCTCCGGCTGCTCTGAAACCGACGGCACCCTATACGCCGGGACCAGAACTCACTCCTGGAACGACCGCTGCCTTGATGTACAACATGGCGGCCCAGCCACAGGCTCCTCGGCCAGCGTCGGCCCCGTCAGTCTCCACCCAATCAGCCGCGCAGGGTCAACAGCCTCCTACGATGGAGGAGCGCGCAGCGGCTCCCTCCCCGATGATGAAGGCACAGTACCCGCCTCTTCCTCCCGGTGCGCAGGCAAAACCTGTGGCCAAACGCCCCTCTGCCATCGTCAACAAGGATGCCGTGGCTCGCGTCCAGGCACAGCAAGCAGCAATGAAGGCCCAGGCCGCGCAACCGGCCGGCATCTCTCCGGGGGACATGCAAAGCTTGGGAGAAGGACTTGGCGATGCGTTGCGAACCTTCAAGCAGGCTGTCGCCGATGTCCGCAATTCCGTCGATCCAGAGATGCGAACCATCCAAGCCGAAATGGACTCGGCCCAGAAGGAATTTCAGCAATCCATCGAAGCAGCCAAAGAGATGCCGGCCTTGCACGAAGAGCCTCCTAAACAAGCGTGAGCCGGAATACGGCCTTCACCAACCCGCCCGCTACCTGGAATCTGCTTCCTCGTACGACCTCTGTCACTATCGCTTGTGCAGTCGTCCTAACCCTCCTCTGTCTCGCCGGATGTATCCAGGACTCTCCGCCGCCCTCGAAGGAACGCGCCGTCTCACTCCTGCTTGAGTTGCTCCACGATGAGCGGCCAGAGATGCGGCGAACGGCTGCTGAATCCCTGGGTAAAATCGGTGGCCGAGGATCCATAGACTCGATTTTCCTCCTTGTACAGGATCCTGATGAAGCAGTCCGACAAGCATCGGTGACAGCCATGGGACGATTAAGACCCACAGCCACAGATGCAATCGTCGCCCTGTTGGCACAGGCGCTAGGGGATCCTGTCGAGTCAGTCCGCCAGGCGGCAGTTGTCGCGATCGGCGAGATCGAACCGACCCCGCGGGTACTGGATCCAATCGTTGGCTTATTGCGATCTTCGAATGCGGCGACCAGGAAAGCGGCCGTGCGAGCATTGCTGCAAATCGACTCGAGCCAATCGGTTTCTTCGTTAATCGCAGCAGGACAGGACTCAGACTCAGACGTGCGTCAGGGAATTGTGGCTGCGGTGGGCGAATGGGGCGGCGTGGCGGTTTCTTCCTGGCTCAGAGAGCGGTTGGCCAATGACTCCTCGCCTGGGGTGCGAACAGAAGCGGCCTATCGTTTGGGAATGCGCAGCGATGTCGCGGCGAAGGCCGCGCTTGATAGGGCAGTGGTCATGGATGCCGACAGTGGGGTGAGGAACTGGGCGAAGCGAGGAGGACTCTAGCGGGCTGAGGGAAAACGTTGTGGACAGACCAGAACTTCACTGGTTCGCATGTCTGGGATAACGGAGAATATCGGGCAGGATGCTCAAAAAGACTGCCCAGCAAGGCCGCAGGCTTGCAAGAACCGAAGGCGTACCCTCGTGGTACGTTGAGGATTCTTGTGAGCTGAGAACGCCGCTGGCAGCCTTTTTCAGCATCCTGCTAGGTTGTGAGGCGAGTGCGATTCAACGCCTCGACAAGCTCAACCAGCTCTTTGCGGGCCTTTTCGTCGATGTTGGTGAATTGAACGCCCATCCCGGGAAACAATAGATGTCGTTCGGGCTTGTTGCGGGTCCAGGCGACCTTGGCTGTGGCCTGGTATTTTTCCCAGGGACGATCCGGCAGGGCAAACTCGACGGACAGTTCGGTTCCCGGGGCCAACGGGGTGCTGCTTTCGATAAAGAGCCCGCCTGCGCCGATACCACCTGTCAGACTGTCGAACTGTTTACCTTCCGGTGTCGTGTACCGGACCTTCAAGGCGAGTGGCGCTCTCGGGTGTGCGCGGGCATGGGCGAATCGCGCGTCGTCGTCACCGGCCAAAACCTGCTCGATCATCTCTCCCCATGGAAGAACGCCAAGCAAGGCTCCTGTCGCGCTCAGTAATGAGACCATCTCACGATCAGGGTCCATTTCGAGGATTTTCCCCATATGTCCCCCCGTCGTCGTCACATTGAACTTCATGGTCAGACCTTTGAGTTGAACAGGAAATGACTCGATAGCAGACGGATAGTCACTAGGCCGGTTGACCCACAGGCTGGAGAGATTTCACCAGGTCCAGCACGAAATTGCGGATCTCGGGGTTGATCTCCGTAAAGCGAACCCCCATGCCTGGACTAAACGTATATTGATCTGCCTTAGGACAGACCCAGGCGACAAGACCCTTCGCGGGCAACCATTCTGATGGCTTTTCTGGTAGCGAAAATTCAAGCGCGAGCTTAGTACCGACCGGGAGAGGGCTCTGGCTTTCGATAAAGAGCCCGCCGCCGCCGATGCCGCCTGCGCGACTTTCAAACTGCTGGCCCTCAGGAGTCTTGTATTTGATACGAAACGTGAGTGCTACCCGCGGCTCGTTCCTGGTTTCTCGGCTCGTCGGAGGATTGCGATAGGCCAGAATCTGGTCGATGACGAAATCCCAGGACAAATTGCCCATCGGTTCGCCGTTGATACCCAAGAGGGTGATCACTTCACGGGTCGCATCAAGGTCGAGAGTTTTGCCTTTGTGTCGAAGGCTTGAAGACACTGGATATTTCACACGTCCTCCGCGTTCAAGAGTGACAAGGCAAGTATAGCGCAGCCTTCTAGCTTGTCGAGGAAAAGCGCAAAGTTATCAATCGGTCAAAGATTGGGTCGAGGAAGATAGCCAGGAGCAGGCCTATTCGAGAAGGCGCCTTACAGGGGAAATACCAGACCAGGAATGATCCTGGCCTGGAGAGCTTTATATTCGACGGGTAAACGATTACGCGACAAACAGACTGACTTACAATAACTTATGCTGTTTTCGCATCCTTATCCTGCTCGAAAATCCTGATAGGGGCATGCTTTCCAAGGATCGCATCCTCAGTGATAAGGACTTCCTTGATCTGCTTCTGCGAAGGCGCGTCGTACATCACGTCTAACATCACGTCTTCGAGAATGGCGCGCAAGCCACGAGCGCCTGTCTTCTGAACGAATGCCTTCCGCGCGATCGCGCCCAGCGCGCCTTCCGTGAACTTGAGCTTCACTTTTTCGAAGGAGAGTAGCTTCTCGTACTGTTTCGTGAGCGCGTTTTTCGGTTCGGTCAAAATTCGAATGAGGGCTCGTTCATCCAGCTCATCCAGAGTGGCCACGACCGGCAACCGGCCGACGAACTCCGGAATCAAACCGTACTTGAGGAAGTCTTCCGGCTGCACTCTTGCGAACAATTCACCGAGCCGAATTTCATTTCGACCTCGGACCTCGGCGCCGAATCCCATCGATTTTCGATTCAGACGCTGCTCGATAATCTGTTCGAGCCCGACGAACGCTCCGCCGCAGATGAACAGGATATTGCTCGTGTTGACCTGAATAAACTCTTGGTGCGGATGTTTGCGACCGCCCTGAGGCGGGACATTGGCGACCGTTCCCTCGATGAGCTTGAGGAGCGCCTGCTGCACCCCTTCGCCCGAGACATCGCGGGTGATGGAGGGGCTGTCGCTCTTCCGGCTGATCTTATCGATTTCATCGATGTAGACGATGCCTCGCTCAGCCCGCTCAACATCGTAGTCCGATGCCTGCAACAACTTGAGGATGATATTTTCGACATCTTCACCGACATACCCTGCTTCGGTCAGCGTTGTGGCATCGGCCAACGTAAATGGCACGTCCAGATACTTTGCGAGGGTTTGGGCCAACAGCGTTTTCCCCGTGCCGGTAGGCCCCAGCATGAGGATATTGCCTTTTTGGAGCTGGACTTCGTCAGTATCTTTGTCTTTAGCCGAGATCCGCTTGTAGTGGTTATGCACGGCCACCGAGAGGATTTTCTTGGCCCGCTCCTGTCCCACGACGTATTGATCCAAGTGGTGTTTAATTTCCACCGGCTTCTTGATTTTTGACGAGATCTCTTCTTTGGCTTCTTCCCAATCCTCGGCAATGATGTCGTTACAGAGGTTGACGCATTCGTCGCAAATATAGACGGTAGGCCCGGCAATCAACTTGCGGACTTCGTCGCGGCTCTTTCCACAAAACGAGCAGCGGAGATGTCGATCCATCTTATCCTGCTTGGCCATGCGTCCTCCCCCGGTTACTTGTCCTTCGCCCCGTCTTTTCCTGCATCGCCACTGACGGCCTTGAGAATCTTCGGTGGCCGCGAAATGACTTCATCGATGAGGCCGTACTGCTTGGCTTCTTCTGCGGACAGGAAATAGTCCCGTTCGGTGTCCTGCGCGATTTTCTCCAAAGGTTGGCCGGTATGTTTAGCCATAATCTCATTGAGTCGTTCGCGGATTTTCAAAATTTCCCTGGCATGAATGTCGATTTCAGTGGCTTGCCCGGAAAATCCGCCCATAGGCTGGTGAATCATGACCCGCGCATTCGGCAACGCAAATCGCTTGCCCTTCGTTCCCGCGGTCAGCAAAAATGCCCCCATACTGGCGGCCTGGCCCAGGCAAATGGTGTTGATCGGGGGTTTCACATACTGCATGGTGTCGTAAATGCCCAATCCCGCCGTGACGCTTCCACCGGGGGAGTTGACGTAGAGATTGATATCTTTTTCAGGATCCTCCGCTTCGAGGAACAGGAGCTGGGCAATAATCAGGTTGGCAAAGACATCGTCAATTGGCGCACCGAGGAAAATAATCCGATCTTTTAAGAGCCGGGAATAAATATCGTAGGCGCGTTCGCCCCGGTTCGTCGTTTCGATTACAATGGGAACCAGCATGCCTGTCGTTCCTTTCCGCTTACAGCCTATTGAAACCGAGATACAAGATCTGCCCTGAACCTCGGTGCTATCCCTGAATCACCGCATTGCGGTACACAAAATCCAGAGCTTTATCCGCTAAAATCCTTGCGCGTAATTCGTCGATCGACTCTTGTCCGCCGGCTTTGACCATCTTGACGAGATCGGCAGGCGGCATTTTGAGCTCCGACGCCAGCCGCATGATCTCTGCATTGAGATCGTCCTGAGTGACCGTCAGCCCTTCTTTTTCGGCAATGGCTTCCAGCACGAGTCCGAGCTTCACGCGGCGCGCCGCTTCGTCGCGATGCTCCTGGCGAAGAGCCGTGACAGCTTCCGCACTGGGCGCTTCCGGGGCAGCGCCTTTTCGTTCCTGCTGCTGCACGTGCTGGCGGATGATGGCTTCCAGCTCACGCTCAACGAGGGTCTCCGGAAGATCGAAGTGGTGGGTCTCCGCAAGCCGTTTAATGATCGTATCTTTATAGGTATCCTCGATCTCTCGCTTCAGCGCCTGTTCCATCCCGCCCCGCAGTTTATCTTTGATTTCCTGAAGCGTGGTGTAGGGGCCGCAGTCTTTGGCAAATTCATCGTCCAAGACCGGCAGCTTCTTTTCTTTGACGGATCTGACCGTCAACGTGAATAGGACTGTTTTGCCGGCGACACGTGGGTCCGGATGACTGGCCGGATAGGGCTGGGATATTTCGAGCACATCCGCCTCTTTCTTCCCCACGACATGCGAATCGATTTCCAGTCCCAAGACGGACGCCTTCGAACCCACCTTGTGGAGTTGCCCGTCCTTCTTCGTTCCGTCCAACGGGGCTCCATCGAGCGTGCCTTGCACGTCCAGCACAATATAGTCTCCATCCACGATGGCATGGCCGGCTGGTGCGGCTTCCAAGCGTGCCTGTTGCTCGCGCAACACCTCAAGTCCTCGGTCGAGCTGTTCGTCGGTGACGGTTCGCTTGTCCGGCTTGAGCGAAATCGGGCTCGGCGCCTTATAGTCTCGCAACTCGATGGTTGGCTTGATCTCGACGGTCGCGGTAAAGGTGAACGGCTCGTCTCTCTTAATCTTGACCCGATCCAACGGGGGAATTTCAACGAGGACCGGCACAATACCAGCTTGGCGAACAGCCTTGTCGTAGAAATCCGGCACGAGGCTTCGTATCACATCCTCTTCCACGGATTTGGAATAGCGCTTCTCCAATAAAGCCAGGGGGGCCTTGCCTGGACGAAATCCCGGGATGTTGACCTGGCGGTTCAACTCAACGTACGCACGAGCAAACCGTTGCGTGACCTCATCGGCCGGCACCTCGATCTTGAGGGCGCGTTTCATCGGTCCTAGTTCGGTCACTTCCATTTTCATAGCTGGTACTACCCTTTATCTTGTAAGAAGGCTTACAGGTGTCACTGGACCGTCGAGCCGTCCATGGTTTGGTGCGAGCGGAGGGACTTGAACCCCCACGGTTACCCACGAGATCCTAAGTCTCGCGCGTCTGCCAGTTTCGCCACGCTCGCATAGTGAAGTCCGCTGGAGTCGGCTCCAGCATGATGAGCACACAAGCGAAATGACTCAATAGCGTCAGTCTTTTGTACCGTTGGATACCGCCTACTGTCAACCCATACTCCTGGGGGAGGGCGCTTCTGGCACCGGCCTTGATTGCTGCAAGAACGAATAGGAACAGAGGATGGACGGCAGACCCTTCATCGCCACTCTCCCCTGCCAATACCTGCTCGTTGCTTCGAGACAACGCGTGGTAGCACCCTCCTCTCTATGGGGGTTATAATGTGCTGGATGTATGGTGGAGTTCCAGCCTCCGGCTTGTTCAATGCCTCCGGTGAGGCTACTGTCCCTGTAAGGAGGTGCCTGATGCGAGCATGTCTCCTCTCTCTGGCCTGTGCGTTCATACTCCTGCCAAGTCCGTCATGGGCCTACCGAGATTACTTTACGGCAGATCAGAAGGCACAACTTGCCAAGGTCCAGACGGTGCTGGTCGATGCTATGGCCCTCACCGAAAAAGGCGCCGTCGATGCGGGACCGATCGTCGAGATTGCCTCGCGCCGCCTCGGAGAACTGGGCTACACCATAGTGCAGGATCGCACGAAGCCCCATGACGCGGTGTTTAAGGTGAAATGCGAACAGCGGAAGACCTGGGAAGGGACCACCGCAGCCGGTGGTGATGCAGATTTACCCGATGCGCCGTCGAGGCTCTGGAAAGGACCGGCCTGCCAGCTGACCTATCTGTTGGGGGACATGAAGGTCAAATGGCAACGGGAGGTACGGACCGATTTTGACGATGCGGTCACAGCAGCCCAATCCGCGCAAGCCGAAGAACCGGGCGCCTACGCCATCAAGAAACTCACCGACGGATTAGAAAAATACGAGTTTCCCCTTCTGTTGACGGCGGAGTGGGGGCAACCGGATCGGCTACTGAAGCTCTTGGATTCTGCGGAGACCAACCAGGCGCGCAAGGTCAAGATTATCTCGTTGCTTGGAGAAATGCAGGCTGACGAGGCTTTGCCCAGATTGAAGCAGGCGCTTCAAGATAGAGACTTGGCGAAACAGGCCTTGGCCGCAATGGGCAATCTCGGGAGGGAGGGGATCCCTCTGCTGGTCGAAATCATGAACACGTCAACGGACCTTGAGGTGCAAGCTGCGGCAGCCAAGGGGCTGGGGCAACTTGGCGGTCTGCACGGCGATGCCTCGGTCGTGCCACCATTGTTGGCCAGGTTGAAGGACTCCAAAACCGACTGGTCTGTGCTGACGGAAGTGGCCTGGTCGTTGGGCAAGATTCCCGACAAACGGTCGATCCAACCGCTATACGATCTCGATAAAAAGCTCCAAGCCATGCGGGATCCTGACAATATGCAGCTGAAGAAACTCAAGGAAGCGGTATTTTGGTCGATCAAGCAGTGCGACACCTGGGATCAATTCAGTTCGTTGACAATCTTCGGTTAGGTGCTTATCGTCCTCCGAGCCGGCTGATTGCCGGCTCGGAGATAACAGGATGAACACCGTTCCCCCCTCGACTCCTCCTTCCCAATCTCCCGACGTGTTGGAGCGGATCACACTCCAGATGGCGTCGAGTCTCGACCTCCAAGTCGTACTGGCCACGATCACGCAGGGGTTGGTGGAGGAGCTGGATGCGGCCTTCGCCCGCATCTGGCTCTTAGGTCCCGGCGATCTCTGTGCCGACTGTTACAAAGCGGCCGACTGTGCGAACCGGAGCCGCTGCCTGCATCTTGAAGCGAGCGCCGGGCTCTACACCAATCTCAAAGGGGAATATCGACGCATTCCGCTTGGCGCATTGAAGATCGGGAAAATCGCGCAAGGATCCGGCGCCATTTTTACGAACGACGTACTCGGCGACGATCGACTTCCGAATAAGCAATGGATGATCGACAACGAGCTCCGCTCCTTTGCCGGCCACCCGCTGAAGTTCCGCTGGGAACTGCTCGGCGTCATCGCAATGTTCGGACGTCGGCCGCTGAGCGGAGAGGAGTTCGAGCGATTGGCCGTCTTTGCCAATGAGGCCGCAATTGCGATCAAGAACGCGCAGTTGTTTACGGAAGTTCAACAGCTCAAAGATCGGCTTCACGCCGAGAATCTCTACCTTCGCGAAGAGATCAAACTCGAGCATAACTTTGAAGAGATCATCGGCGAGAGCCAGAGTATCAAGGCCGTACTGCGATCGATCGAACAGGTCGCACCCACCGACTCAACGGTCCTCATCCGTGGAGATACCGGGACGGGCAAGGAACTGATCGCCAGGGCGATTCACCACATGAGCCCGCGCAGGGCTCGCTCCCTTGTGAAGGTGAACTGCGGCGCAATCCCCGCCAATCTTCTCGAAAGCGAACTCTTCGGACATGAGAAGGGATCGTTTACCGGGGCATTACAGCGCCGCATCGGCAGGTTTGAGCTGGCGGATGGAGGGACGATCTTTCTGGACGAAGTGGGAGAACTCCCGCTGGATGCGCAGGTGAAACTTCTGCGGGTGTTGCAGGAGCGAGAATTCGAACGGGTCGGCAGCGGTCATTCGACGAAAATCGATGTGCGGGTGATCGCAGCGACTAATCGTGACCTGCATGCAGCGGTGAAGGCCGGTTCCTTCCGGGCCGATCTCCTCTACCGGCTGAATGTGTTTCCGATCGAGGTGCCACCCCTCTCTGCCCGTGCCGCTGACATTCCGTCCTTGGTCAGCCACTTCATCGCAAAGTTTTCAACCAAACTTGGCAAGCGATTTGACGGTGTGTCTCACGCGACCATGGACCGTCTGATGACCTATTCATGGCCCGGCAACATCCGTGAGCTGGAAAATGTGATCGAACGGGCCACGATTCTCGCGAACGGGCCGATGCTGCAGATCGATGACGCATTCCTCCATGCGGCCCCTGCACCCTCACATCGCGAGGGAACCATGGAAGAAGTCGAACGGGCGCATCTCCTCCATGTCCTACAGGATGTCAACTGGGTCATTGAAGGGAAGCAGGGTGCCGCCACTCGGCTGGATCTCCATCCCAACACCCTCCGCTCTCGCATGAATAAGCTCGGCATTAAGAAGCCCCGTCTCACCTAAGCATATCGATCCCTGCCCTCATCCCACAGAATATCGTGGCGCTACGATATCTCGTGGGACGATCGCATCGCTATGCTGGTTATCTTCTCGTCTGAACATCCCTCAAATCGTTGATACCGCTCTTTACTCCCCTCATTTCATGCCTGTCATTCTTTCTGGCATCGGCCTTGCGGTAGTGCAGGACTGCGATGGCCATCGCATTGCAATATCGCAGCACTCATTCCATCTAAGGAGCATCCATGAAAACTGCCATCATCATTCTGTCCGATCCGAAGAGTGGTTCTGAAGAAGCGCTTGGGCGAGTCTTTAATGCGCTGGCCCTGGCGTCCGAATGTAAGCAGAAGGGCGACGAAGTCGCCGTGGTGTTCAACGGCGCCGGCACGCGCTGGCCGGCTGAATTGACCAAACTCTCGCATCCGGCCAATGGTCTCTACAATGCGATGCGCGATGTCGTGCAAGGTGCCTCATGCGGTTGTGCGGAGGTCTTTGGAGCGACGGAAGGCGTCAAGGCTTGCGGAGTCCCGATTGTGAAGGACCATGCATTGGCGGGGACAGCAGGCCTCTTGAGCCTTCGCCGATATATCGCAGAGGGATGGCAGACGATCGTGTTTTGAGTTGATATTCCAGGAGACGGCCTTCTGGCCGTCTCCTGATCATTGTAGAGCAGAATCCGAACGGGGAGACAGGATGGCGACGAAGTACCTCGATCTGATGTTCACGGATGCCGTGTGCCGTGCGCAAACCCAGTATTACGGACAGGCAGACAAGATTGCGGGTGCCCCCGACCAAGACCCGCTGGGCCAAGCAGAGGCGGAATTCATTGCCACTCGGGACAGCTTCTACCTGGGATCGATCAGTAAAAGCGGGTGGCCGTATGTTCAGCATCGAGGCGGGCCTGCAGGATTTTTGCGATTGATCAACGAGACGACCCTGGTCTTTGCCGACTACAAGGGCAATCGGCAACTGCTAAGCACGGGCAACCTGTCGGTGAACGACCGGGTGGCGCTATTTCTCATGGACTACAAGAACCGCGAACGGCTGAAAATTCTCGGCCATGCCCGTATCGAGGATGCCCTGGCGCATCCGGAACTGACCGAGCATGTGACGAACCTCAAAATAAGGGCGAGCGTGGAACGGCTGGTCTTCATCGATGTGGTCTCATTCGACTGGAACTGCCCGAAATACATTACGCCGCGCTACTCGGCGGAAGAGGTCGAGGAGCTTGCCGGTCCCTTGAGGAGGCGTATTGCCGAACTGGAGACCGAACTTCGTACAAGGAAATCGTGATGGCATTCTGCCGCGAGCGGAAACAGCACGAGCAGGTTGTCCGATAAAAGGAGGGACCGATGACCGAATTTTCACGCAGACGGTTTTTACAACTTTCCGCAGCAACCGGTGGTGCCTTGGTGTTCGGAGACCTGATCGGACAAGTGATGGGGCTTACGGGGAGGGCGAGTCTTGCCGCCACGGGTGAGCCGATCAAGATCGGCATACTCGATCCATTGTCGAGCCCCTACAAAACATCGTCAATTCACGATGTCCATGGCGCCAACGTGGCCGTGGATCTCTTCAACAAGAAGGGTGGTGTGCTGGGCCGGCCGGTCGTCATCCTCGAAGCGGATGATGCGTCGAATCCGGAAACTGCCGTAAAAGTGGCGACGAAGTTCATCAAAGAGGACCGAGTCGATGTGCTGATGGGCACCTTCAACGGGGACTGTGCGCTCGCCGTCAGCGCCCTGGCGCAGAAGGAAAATACGCTGTTCATGGTAACTGGTGCGCACATTCCCGAGCTGACGGGAGCGGCCTGTAACCGACAGACCTTCATGTTCATGCCCAATGCAAGGATGATGGCACAGGCTGTCTCACCACACATTGCAAAAGCCTACGGGACTCGCTGGTACATGATCACGGCTGCCACGGTCGATGGCAAGGCGGCGGCCCAGGCAATGCTGGAGGCAGGCAAGTCCCTTGCTGTCGATTTCGTCGGAGAGACGGTCACGCCATTCGGCTCGACCGATTTTGTATCGGCTTTTGCCGAGGCGAAGGCCAAGAACCCCACGGCGATCATTGTGAATCTCTATGGATGGGATCTGGTACATGCGCTCAAAGCCTATACCAAGTTAGAGTTGGCCAAAGAAAAGATCGGCGTGGGTGGCATGATCGCCGGCGAACAGATCGGTCGCCCGTTGGGTTATGCCAACAATGCGGGCATTTGGGGATTGATCTGGGATCCCAAGATCGACAGGGATAGCTCGAGACGGTTCATCCAGGGCGTGATCGACAAGTACAACCATACCCCGACGTCGCGTTGTTATCTCGGGTATGCGGCGATGACGCAGATCCTGGAGGCGATCCAACGGGCCGGGACAACAGAAACCGCCGCCTTGATCAAGGCTCTAGAGGGACATCAATTCGATGGGTTGAAAGTGGGCCCATCGTCCTTCCGCGCGTGGGACCATCAACATATGCAAGATGTGCTCGTGGGGGAGGCGTTCGGGAAGGAGCTAGGGCTGGGCCACTACAAGATACTGGCCACTGTTGCCGGCGATCTGGCTGCGGGGACGATTGAGCAGAATATCTGCAAGTTATAGAGGATAGACTGAAAAGGGAACGGGGGCTGCTCCGCCATGGAGAAGCCCCCGTTATCTTGTGGCTGCGCGTACGCCTACTTCGTGACGCGCACTTCGACGCGACGATTCTTCCCACGGCCGGCATCGGTCGTGTTCGGCGCGACCGGCTTGCTGTCTGCATAGCCGGCCGTGGTCGAAGAAGCAAGGCCGCCTTCCCCGAGAGCTTTCGCCGCATTGGCCGCACGGGCTTCAGAGAGTTCCTTGTTCGTGGGGAACTTTTGCTTCAAGGAACTGCGAATCGGACGGTTATCGGTATGACCCTCCACCGCGACTTTATATTCCGGGAAGTCTTTCAAGATCGCACCCACCTGCTTAAGCGCGTCGGCTCCGGCAGGCTTGAGTTGATCTTCACCTGATCCAAAGAGATAGCCGGAGGCCAGGTTGATCAGAAGGCGTTCGTTGTTCAAGTCCACCATGATGGTGCCCTTGTCGATCTGAGGGCGGAGTGCTTTGATAAGGCCCCGTTGCGCTTCCTTGAGCTTGGCCATCTCGGAAGAGAGATCCCCGCGCAATCCGGCGAGTTCTTTGTCCCGATCAGCCAGCTGGCGTTCCAGTTCAGCCACACGCTGCTTGCATGCTGCCAGGTCGGCGACCAGTTTGTCCTTGTCCCCGGCGGCCCCCCCCATGGCTGCAAGTTGGCCTTCGAGCGCGGCAATCCGTTGTTTGGCTGCGGCCAGATCGGCGGCCACTTTATCTTTGTCCCCGGCAGCGCCACCCATTGAGGCGAGCTGTGACTCGAGGTCGGCATTCCGTTGTTTGGATGATGCTAGATCTGCGGCCAGTTTGTCCTTGTCATTAGTTGCCGCTGAGAGTTGACTGGCCAGCTTGGCGGAGTCGCCGGCTCCGGAACGGAGCGAGGCGAGCTCACGGTCACGATCGGCAAGCTGTCGTTCCAAATCGCTGACGCGGCTGCTCAGCATGCCATTTTGCTTCTGTGCCGCCGCGAGCTCGTCGGCCAACCGCTGACGCTCTTTTTCCAGCGCGGCAAGACGGGAGGCCATATCGTCTGTTGCTTTTGCAGCCTCGAACCGGTTCCGGTTGCGATATTCATAGCCGCCGTCGCAGCAGATTGCCCCTAAATCAAGGGCCGATGCATAACTGGCGCCGGCCAGAAGGCCGGTTGCGAGGATTGTTGCTTTGAATAATCTCATCGTGAATTTCTCCTGTGATTGACTCAGTTGACGAAGGAATCTCGCTCTTACACGTTGGACGTACAGTGCGCACACTTTGTTGCCTTGATGGGAATCGTCGACAAACACTGAGGACAGTCTTTCGTCGCCGGAACCGCGACTGGCTCAGGCTTCTTCATCCGGTTCATCTGCTTCACCAGCAAGAAGATGACGAACGCGACGATGATGAAGTCGAACACGCTTTGCAGAAATACCCCGTAGTTCAAGGTCGGAACTCCGGCGGCTTTCGCGGCTACGAGTGATGGCTGAGGAGCACCCGAGAGATTGAGGAACAGGCCCGTGAAGTCAACGCCTCCTAGTAGCTTGCCGATAGGTGGCATCATCACATCGCTGACGAGTGATGACACGATTTTCCCGAATGCGCCGCCGATGATTACACCGATGGCCATGTCGACCACGTTGCCCTTCATGGCAAACTCTTTAAATTCTTTCAGCATAGTTCCTCCTTAGAGGATATAAGGTGTACTGCATTTGCTGCTGTCGAGACTACCGTTTCCTGGTCGTATCGAAGCTGTATCCGAGGGTCATGAGGTACATGTTGTCCGTATCCCCGGTGCCCCTTGCCGGACTGCTGTTATAGCGCGTCGTCACTTGGAAGCCGCTCACGAAACCCTCGAAGAGCTTGAACCTCACACCATTATCCATCGTGAGGTAGTAATTCTTGGTGTTTTGCAACGAGGGGTAGAATTCACTGAAATGGTACAGCGTAACGCGCTCGTCAAGCAGCGGCCAGTTTAATTTGATGGACCCGCGGCCACGAGTCGAGGAGGCGTCGTTGCTCACCCGGAAATCTTCATTGAAGTATGAGAGACCGGCTTCCGCATAAAGCGTCATATCCTTCAGGACGCCGGTGAAATCTCCCCGGTCGACAATTTGGTAACCGGGGCCGCTCGCGAGGGCGGTTCGCATTTTCAGATCCTGGAACGTATCACTTTCAAAATAGGCGGAGGCAAACCAGAAAAACCGCTTCGTAATGAAGAAGTCGAGCTTGATCGTCCCTCGTGCGTTTCGAGCGATGAGGGTGTTCGCGTTATCCCCGTAGACGTAGCGACCGTTGATCGAAAGGCGGAGTTGCTCGCTCCGGGCCACGAAGTCTCCGAGGAGGCTGGCATTTCTCAGATGGCTATTTCCGGTTGTTTGCGAATAGCCGCCGGTCAGGCTGCCCGAATAGATGACCGGGGGTTGGATGAGTGGGTTCATGGCCGTGATCGAATCGATGGGAATTTCCATCGTCCCCTTCATCGGTTCCGCCTTCACATGGATGGTCCCGTTGGGGCCCTCAGTGGCCGTGCCGATCAACACTGTCCCTTCCTTGAGGTGAAAAGGGATAGGGTGATTGATAGCCAACTTCGACACATTGGCCCAATTGATCTTGACGATATTGCCTGCAGCCGCGTCGGTCTTCAGCACCAACACCCCGCCGGACATTTCGATCACTTCCCCATAGAGCACTCCGCCATCCTTCAACGTCACCACATCGCGTGGCGCGGGGGTTGGAGCCTCTGTCACTGCTGGAACATCAGCGGCCACAACCGGCCCTGTTGTCATCAGACATGTTATTAACAAAAGTAGCCAGAAACCCTTCTTCATCGAATCCTCCTCACCGGTTGATGACATGGCAACACTGTATGAATCGGGCTCACGGGGATACGTTGGACGTCGTAGGGTTATTCAGCCCCATTACACGGGAAAGTTCTATAGCCCAGTTCACGGCAAGGTGGCAAGCAGAAACACTATGGTATATACCGACGCTAATATGTGTGGCGCATCGCATCCCGAACATTGATCGCGGAACTAAGCAAAGCTGATGCCGTTGAGAGAGGCCGGGTCATTTCACCAGATATCTTTGTGAAAGCATGATTGATGGACAGAGCATCTGAAGGCCTGGCACTTCATCTCTGTGGCTGATTTGTTCAGAAGACGGCTATTCCGCTACAGAGACGGGGGGAGAGACTCCGCGCAAGTTCGCCCTTCAAGAGAATGTGGGCGCGTAAGGCTTGATGCCTGCGAGCAGGGACTCATACGGCAACCTCTGTTCACAAGTTCCCTATCGACCCAAGAGTCCTTTCAACAGATCCTGGCCTTTTTGCTTGAGTTCTTCTGGCTTCGCCGAGCCTTTAAGGAGATCGCCGATCACCTCACGCACTTTCTCCTTCACCTGTTCTTGGGCCTTCCCCGTCAGCGCTTTGGAGTCGAGTCCATACGACGGGGCCTGGACGGTCCCGGTGATAATTAGCGGAAGACTCAAGCGGCCTTCTTTCATCGCGAATTTGGCGACAGGAGACGCGCTGGCAATCTTCTGACTCAAATCCTGCGAGAGATTGAGGTTCATGGTCAAGTTGAGCGTCTGATCGAACCCGATGGTGCCTCCCCCCGTAGCTTGAAAGTCATGACTGTCCATCAAGAGGCGCTGCACATTGATCATGCCTTGCTTGATGGCGAGGTCCGTTTCGATCGTCGAGAATGCTGTGGCCTTGGCATTGTCGAGCGAGATGCCGGCGACATTGAGTATCGAGACCGCTTCCTGGAGAAGGTTCACGCCCTCGATCTTCCCATCTTTGACGGCAACGTGGCTGGTCCCTTCCAGGAACGTGGTGAGGTCCGGCATGGAAAAGCCGCGGCCTTGGAGCGCAAGGTCGGCTCCTGCCGTTCCGCTGATCGACATTTGCGTCGTCGCAACGGCCTCAAGGGCTGGCCCGAGCTGGAGTCCTTGGATCGTCACGGTGCTCTTGAACGGCGGAGCATCGGATCCTGCGATCACGGCGCCCTGTCCTTTGACCTGTCCATCAAACATTTGGAAGGAGAGGTTATTCAGTTTGGCTTCTTGCCCCTTCACTTCGGCTGCAATTTTCACATCAGTGATGTCGACCGGCTTCTTGAGCGGGAGCGCCATCGGGAGGTTCGCGGTATTGATCACCGGCGAATTCATGTTCACGGTCGCATTCTGGCCGACAGTCTTTCCCGTGATGGTGAACTCAGTCTTTCCCAGCCCGAGCCGGAGGTTGATCGCATCGATGTCCGTGGTTTCCTTCAACGGGCCAAAGGTACCGTCGACGGTCACAGGCATGTTGAACGGCTGAACGAGCGTGGCAACATGGATGCTCGGGGTTTGGCCGAGACGAACGGACTGAAGGAGGAGCTCCAGGTCCTGCAAAACATACTCGGTTGGTTTGGCAGCCGACAGATCTCGATAGGTGAGTTTTCCACCAGCAATGGAGACGCGATCGACGGCCAGGAGGGCCAGGATCTTGAGCGGACCGTCAGTCGATGGAATCGGCGCCCGGGACGGAGCTTCAGGAGTCTGGACGCCAGTTCTTCCGATGGTCGAGACGTTCAGGACGCCGTTCTTGTTCTTGATAACCGTAATAACTGGATCGCGAAGCGTGATCTCTTCGACCTCGACCTTGCCGCTGAGCAAAGCCCTGAGCTTGACCCCGATCTCAAGCGACGTGAGTGATGTAAATGGAGTTGCGCCGAACGCCGGGTCGTCCAATACGGCAAACCCGGCCACGCGTGCACCGATCCTTGGCCAGATCGTCAGGCGGATGTCTTGCAACTGAACCTTGCGGTTGAGCGCCTCTTCGAGCAGCGGCTTATACTGATCTTGGTATTTGTTGAGGTCGACGAGAAAGGGCAGGGAGAAGATGGCGGCCGCTACGACGATGACCAGGACGCCCAAACCGATAAGAATTTTCATAGCCAGCCCTCCCCCTTAAATTCTTTTCAGTATAGAAAGGGGATTCGGGAGGGTCAATGCCATGCAGATGGGCCCTGTTCTTACCTTGCCGGTCACTAGACCGCGTGTTAAGATGCGCCCCTCGCGAACATCGATGCGGAGAGGTGCGAGAGTGGTCGAATCGACATGCTTGGAAAGCATGCGTCCCAGCAATGGGACCGTGGGTTCAAATCCCACCCTCTCCGCCAAAATTAAGCAACGCAGAACGATGAGCGATGAACGCGGAATAAAAGAACAAGTGTTTCTTCTGATTCCTCGTTCATACTTCAGCGTTCATCGTTAGTGCAAAGGGGCTGGGCCCTGTGCAACGGAACCCTGTGAACCCCGCCAGGTCCGGAAGGAAGCAACGGTAAGCGGTTAGTTCTGTGTGCCGCAGGATCACCTGGCCCCGCTCTTCTGATGGCGTATCTCGTGACACGTCATTCGTGAAGCGTCTGAATTTCGGATGAGACAGGCTTCACGCGTAACGATCGACGCAACATGGATTACCAAGTTTCAGCCAGAAAGTACCGGCCGGGCACGTTCGATGACGTGATCGGGCAGCCACATGTCGTGCAGACGCTGGTCAATTCCATCGCCACGAAACGTATTGCCCAAGCATATCTTTTCTCAGGTACCCGCGGCGTAGGGAAAACCACCGTCGCAAGAATTCTGGCCAAAGCGCTCAATTGCGAACGGGGGCAGACCGGCACGCCTTGCGGTACCTGCTCTAACTGTCTCGAGATTGCGCAAGGCACCTCCGTCGACGTCATGGAGATCGACGGAGCGTCCAATACAAGCGTGGACGATGTGCGCGAGATCCGTGAGAACGTCAAGTTCGCCGCATTTCGCGGGAAATACCGAGTCTACATCATCGACGAAGTACACATGTTGTCGAACTCGGCCTTCAACGCCCTCTTGAAGACGCTGGAAGAGCCGCCACCGCACGTCGTGTTCATCTTTGCCACCACCGAGATTCACAAAATTCCGGCGACAATTCTTTCTCGCTGCCAGCATTACAACTTCCGGCGCATTGCGCGGGCTGAAATCGTCGAGCGGCTGCGACATGTGGTCAATCAGGACCAGATCGTGCTCGAAGAGCGAAGCTTGATGGCGCTCGCCCGGGCCAGCGAAGGCAGTATGCGCGACGGGTTGAGCCTGCTCGACCAGGCTGTAGCGTTCGGCGGCAAGACAATCGTGCATGCGGATCTGGAAGCCTTGTTGGGTGCCGTTCCACAAGAGCTTGTTCGCGCTATGATTCAGGCGATTACGGCACAAGAAAGCGCCGGAGCGCTTCGCGTCCTGGCTCAACTGTTGGACCAAGGACATGATCTGCGGGCCTATTGTGCAGAGGTCGTCGAGTATCTTCGGAATATGCTGGTGGTATCGGTCGTGCCCTCGCCGCAGGAACAGCAGGGCTTAATCGAAGCGGCCGCGGAAGATCTTGCACAGATGGCAACCGATGCCCGCTCCTTCACGCCGGAGCAGCTCCAAGAGCTATTCGCCATTTTCACACAAGCCGAGGACTCGCTCAGGCTCAGCACGCATCCTCGGTTCGTGCTGGAAACAGCCGCGGTGCGTGCAACCAGACTGCTGCGTCGAGCGGAAGAAAAACCGGCGCAAGTGGTCCCGCCAGCCCAGACGGCACGCCCGACTCAGCCGGCTCCGGCCCGCACAGGCCCACCTCCTGCGCCAACTCGTTCTGCAGAGCCAACGCTCTCCTCTCCACCACCTCGAACGTCCCAGTCGACGCCGCCGCTACCGACCACTCCCATGCCCCTGAGGCCTGCCGTCACCACAAATCCGGCGCCTCCGCGAAGTCTTCCCACGAATCCTCCAACCGCCCGACCTCCTGTCCCTGCCGTCGAGGTAAACACTTCGTCGCCTTCGATAGCGCCTTCGGCTGAGGATGGACGAGCGGTGGTGACATTGAATTGGGAGCAGGTCCAAGAGGAAGTGGCGAATGTGTCTTCGAGAATTGCTGCCTTCCTGGAGCGAGGGAGATTTGTGGGCATAGACGGCCATGTCGTGACGATCGGGTTTGCCAAGCAAGCGACAGGGGCCCGAGGGATGATCGAGAACGCTGATAATATGGCGGTACTGACATCGATCTGCGAACGACTGAGCGGCCAAACGGTTCGGGTGCGGATCGTTGAATTGACCGAGTCTGATCCTCCGGGACAGACGATGGCGCAGCTCAGGGCGACGAAGGAAAAAGAGCAAAAACAGGTCCTGTTCGAGCAAGCAAAGGCACATCCGGTCGTCAAACAGGCCCTGGAAATGTTCGGCGCAGAACTCGCAGAAGTCAGGCCGGTAGCGAGCCAGAAGGAGGTCGAGACATGAAGAACCCGTTAGCGAATATGGGCAATATCCTGAAGCAGGCGCAGGCGATGCAGGCACAAATGGCCAAGGTGCAGGAACAAGCATCGGCGAAGACCGTAACTGGAACAGCGGGCGGTGGCAGCGTGACCGTCACGGCCAATGGGGCCATGCAACTGCTCGGCATCGTCATCGATCCCGAAGTCGTGAAAAGTGGGGACGTGGAGATGGTGCAGGATCTGGTCATGGCCGCGTCGAACGACGCCCTTCAGAAAGCTCGCGAGATGATGGCGAACGAAATGAAAGCCGTGACCGGCGGGATGAATG
Organism: Nitrospirota bacterium; assembly: GCA_030645475.1. Classification (NCBI taxonomy): domain Bacteria; kingdom Pseudomonadati; phylum Nitrospirota; species Nitrospirota bacterium. The sequence goes on along the minus strand of JAUSMA010000069.1, from coordinate 124,975 downwards.
TTCCCGGACTGTTCTAGCGGGCAATTAACGTATGGCAGTTGATCAGCAAGGATTACTCGCACGGTTGGTGCGCGAATTAGTCCGTCTCCCCGGCATCGGACAAAAGACGGCGCAGCGATTGGCCTTTCACGTCTTGAAGGCCGAGCGTGAAGAGGCACTCCGCTTGGCTGAGGCGATTCGTGCCGTCAAGGATGGCCTCTCCTTTTGCCGACAATGCCGGAACATCGCCGAGGGGGAACTCTGTGAGTTTTGTCTCGACCCTAAACGGGACCAGACAAGAATCCTCGTGGTCGAAGAACCGAGTACGACCTATGCCATCGAGCGAGCAGGTGCGTACCGCGGCTTGTATCATGTGTTACTCGGCGCCTTGTCTCCGTTGGATGGAGTTGGACCATCCGATATTAGGGCTGAGGAGCTGGTCGATCGGGTGAAGCGTGGAGGCATTCAGGAGGTCATTCTCGCGACGAGTCCGACGATCGAGGGGGAGGCAACCGCCATCTATCTGACGAACCAACTCAAACCTCTCGGGGCCCGTGTTTCACGTATCGCCTATGGCATCCCGGTCGGGATGGATATCGAATATGCCGACGACGTCACATTGCTGAAATCGATCGAAGGCCGCCGGGATCTCTAGCAACCCCGCCCAGTATCTCCCATTGACCCCCCTCCAGGCCCCTGTTATAGTTTCTGACGTTCTAGACCTTTTACTCCTTAGGCAGGCTGCGATATGAAAGCAAGCCCTTCCACCAAGCGCATCTCGCCCACTCCCTCAGCGGCGAAACCGGTTGCTACTAAACGCAAAGCCAAGACATCGGCTCCTGGGGATAAATATGCGGCCATTCGGCGTGATCTCGAGCAACAGCGACGGATCATCTTAGCGGAAGCGGTCGAGGGCTTGGCCAATCCAAACGGGCAAGAGGCGCTCCCGGATGTGAGCGATCAGGCCTCTGCGGAAGCCGACCAGAATTTCTCGATGAGGATCCGTGAGCGCGAGCAACGGCTGGTCAAAAAGATAGACGAAGCACTTGGTCGAATCGACCAGAACATCTACGGCATCTGTGAGCGCTGCGAAGAAGAGATCCCCTACCCGAGACTCAAAGCCCGCCCAGTCACTACCCTCTGCATCGATTGCAAGACCCTCGAAGAGCAGGAAGAGAAAGCTCGGCGGTAAACGTCAGGATTTCCCTTCGCCACCGTTCATCAACGCAAGCGTGATCCACCGCAACACCATTTTGAGGAAGGGCACTAGTGTTTGAGTGCCTTCACTCGTTGCTGAACGAGGGCAATACGGCTAGCTTCATCGAGGATCCCCTCAACCAGCGCGAGGTAGGTCTCGTACTCGGCGAGGGCCCGCTTGGGGTTCGTGGACTCGATGGCTTCGGCTAAATTGTAGCGGGCAATGGCATAATTGGGTCGAAGCGTGACGGCTTTCTCAAATGACACGAGCGCATTCACCTTATCTCCCAGCTCGGTGTACACGGTGCCGAGGTTGTTCAGAACTTCTGGCGTGTTCGGTCTGATGGCCAACGATTGAAGCATCTCCGTCTTGGCCTTCTCCTGCTGCCCCTTCCCTTTCCATGCCTGGCCTAATTTGTGGTGAGCCTCTGCCAGCCACACCTTGTTCGTAAATCCGCTCGTGATCGCTTTCTGATAGGCATGGGCTGCGATATCGTAGTTCTGAGCCCCACAGTAGAAGAGTTGTGCCGTTTGCCCGCGCGCGAATTGCTGGAGCGAGGGGAAGGGCTCCTTATCCTCCGCCCCTTGACTGTCGAGCTGTTGCCCTGGCTTCTGCCCGCTTGGATGGCGCAGCCGTTCCAGAAACTCGCGCCGATAGGGTGAAAACAGGCGTACATAGGGGTCGATCGTCACGGAGGCCTGAAGCAGCGAGGGTTGTTCGCGTGAGCCAAGAACCAAGTACTGTGTCGTCGTTTTCTCGTCTCCGGTTTCGTATAAGGCGCTCGAATCCATACTCGACTTCGAAGACAGATTCGCCACGTTGAGATAGAACTCCAATGCCGGCTTCAGCATCGTCAAGGTCTGACGAAGGATCGGATAGGGATTAAGGTCAAGCCCTGATGAAAAGGTAAAAAGGGTTCCGATCAGCAGGCCATCTTCATCGAAAAAATAAGACTCATCGCCATGTGATGGGCTTCGATCGGCAGGAAGGATCATCTCCTGGCCGGAGCCCCAGACCTGAGTCTTTAAGGTAGCGGCGGGATGGGTCTTGAGGAAATCGAGTTTCGAGGTACAAAGCGTGATGGACTTGAGAAGGACCAGATCGCTTTCGGATGGTGGGAGATTCGGCTTGGGGACCTGAGCTTCGCAGGCACTCAGAGAGAGGATCATTCCTAGCCCACAGACCAGCCATAGGGAAACTGGTGCAGCATTGGGCGATTGCGTATCACGTGGCTTCAGACTCACGAAGGGAAGCATACACGAAACGTGGAAGGGTTTGCCAAGAGGTTATCGCCGCTGACTATCCAGCATTGAATCTTCGGTCGTATACCCGAACAAATACGGCAACTTGCTGGTGAGTGCGTATATCGGTCGATTCACGCCATAATCCATCGCGACCCCGACAGGGTGCAGCAAGAACCCGGTCCAGCGCCAGGGGTTATCGCTAGGGGCTGCTCCGGCCGCCACATCGGTGTAAACCAAGGATGTGGGGTCCATCACACTATAGATACTGGCTGGGGCGGTATAGCCTCCATCTGCGTCGGCCAAGGCCTGCTGCTGGCGATTTCCAGCACATCCGACTGCACTGGCCAGAAGGAGAATTCCTACGGCAAGAGCTGTTGTCCGCATTATTGACCTCACTTGTCTGGTACGGTTCAGGGCCTATGCTCACTCAACAGACTGAAGTGTAGCCGACCTCCCGGATTCTGTCCAGGCATGGGACGGTTCAAGCAACTCTATGAAAACCGAGAATTTTTGGGACAGAGATGAAGAAGACGTGGTGGGCGATACTGGTATCGAACCAGTGGCCTCTTCCGTGTGAAGGAAGCGCTCTACCCCTGAGCTAATCGCCCACAGGGCACGAAGTCTAGCATGGGCCAACCGAATGGATCAACAGAACGCTGGCGAGAGGCTAGGGACACGGGGCACAAGGCTATCGATATAATGATCGACCCATTGCCTCTCGCCTATCGCACAGTCGCCTTGACATCACTAAAACACGGTTCCTACAATGCCCCTCCTCTCACCTTTTCTCACGGAGTTTCACTCGCATGCGCGACGACATTGTCATTATCGGGGGCGGTCTGGCCGGATCGGAGGCAGCGTGGCAGGCGGCCAATCGTGGCGCAAAAGTAACGCTCTATGAGATGCGCCCAAAGGAAACGACGAAGGCCCACAAGACTGGCGGTTTGGCAGAGTTAGTCTGTTCGAATTCGCTCGGCTCTACGGATCCGATGAATGCTCCCGGCATTTTGAAAGAGGAAATGCGCCACCTCAACTCGCTGATTATCCGGGCAGCAGATGAAGCGCGGGTGCCGGCAGGATCGGCCCTGGCCGTCGATCGGGACCTGTTTTCGCTCAAGATTACCCAGGCGCTCGAAGGCCATCAGAACATTCGCATTCTGCGTGAGGAGATCACAGACATTCCAACGGACTGTCTCTGTATTGTGGCGACCGGGCCTCTGACCTCCGACAAATTGTCTCAGGCCATCGCGCAATTGACTCATACGAAACATTTATATTTTTACGATGCGATCTCTCCGATCGTGGATACGGATTCCATTAATATGGACGTCGTCTTCCTTGCCTCCCGTTATGGCAAGGGCGGAGACGACTATCTCAACTGCCCGATGGACGAAGCGACCTACAATGCCTTTTACGAAGCCTTACTGGCCGCGGAGAAAGTGCAACCGAAAGAATTCGAAAAGACCGCCTACTTCGAAGGCTGCATCCCCATCGAAGTGATGGCCGAGCGAGGCCGTCAGACCATGCAGTTCGGTCCATTGAAACCGGTGGGCCTGGAGAATCCCAAGACGGGGAAGAGAGCCTATGCGGTGGTGCAGCTCCGGACAGAAAACGCCCATCGTTCCTGTTACAACCTCGTGGGGTTCCAGACGAAGCTAACCTATGGGGAGCAGAAGCGGGTGTTTCGAATGATTCCAGGCCTCGAACAAGCGGAGTTTCTCCGCTACGGCAGCCTCCATCGCAATACCTTCATCAATTCTCCCTCTTTGCTGCGCAATACCCTCCAGTTCAAGGCGCGAGGCACCCTCTTCTTTGCCGGACAGCTGGTCGGAGTCGAGGGCTATGTGGACTCCGCCGCGATGGGAGGGTTGGCCGGCATCAATGCGGCTCGCGGTTTGGCAGGGTTGCCATTGGTCACCCCTCCACCCACCACGGCGCATGGCTGCTTGACGACCTACATTACCACCGCAGACCCTCGTCATTTTCAGCCGATGAATACGAATTTCGGGCTCTTTCCTCCCCTTGCCACTGCGACGAGAGATAAAGAGAGTAAGCGACGGCTCACAGGGCAACGGGCGCTTGAGGACTTGACGGCATGGATGACGCAATCCGAAATTTCATGACCTTCCTGAACCTGGAACGTCACGCATCGCCTGAAACCGTCCGCAACTATGGGTCGGATCTCCGACAGTTTCACACGTTCATGAAGGCGGAACGTCCCGGCCTCTCTACGCTCATTCCCTCTACGGTAACCACAGAGTCTGTTCGGGCCTATCTTCACTGGTTGGACCGCAAACATGAAAAGAGCACGTCGATAGCCCGAAAGCTTGCGGCTCTCCGCAGCTTCTATCGCTTTCTCCAACGAGAGGCCATCGTCGTCCTCAATCCTGCCGAGACCATCAGGACGCCGAAACAGCCGAAACATCTTCCGCGTGTGTTGACTAAGGACGACGCCGCTGCACTGATGGACTTTCCTGCCGGCCAAACAGGATCGTCCCTCCGGGACTGTGCGCTGCTGGAGACGCTCTATTCGACCGGGGCGCGCGTGAGTGAGCTCGTGGGGATCAACCTTGAAGATCTGCGGCTGTCCGAGGGACTGGTCCACCTGCGAGGGAAAGGCCGGAAAGAACGCATCGTACCGATCGGAGCTGTGGCCCTCAAGGCCATCCACAGCTATCGTGCGTCCTTGAAACCATCAGCCCTCAGCTCTCAACCATCGGACCCTGTCTTTTTGAATGTGCGAGGGGGCCGGCTGACGACTCGGAGTGTGGCTCGTATCGTAGCCTGTTATTCGAACCGGCTTGCCGGCGGCTCCGTGAGCCCCCACACGCTGCGGCATTCCTTTGCCACCCATCTCCTCGATGAAGGGGCCGATCTGCGGTCGATTCAAGAAATGCTGGGGCATGTGTCATTAAGCACAACACAGAAATATACGCACCTGGCGACGGATCAGCTCCTCGCCGTATACGACAAGACACATCCGCGAGCCGGTCGTTCGGCCAGCGGTCGTGTTATAAAAGACGACGAGGCATGATCGGAATTGGGCTGCAGCGGCCGGCATGGACGCCAGCCGCGAGATTTTCGCGTAACGGGAGCCACGCATGAATAAACTCATCAAGAAAGCGGACGTGCTGATCGAAGCGTTGCCCTACATTCGGACATTCAAAGGCAAAACCATCGTGATTAAATATGGCGGTCATGCCATGACCGATGCGGTCCTAAAAGAGCGCTTCGCCCAGGATGTCGTGCTCTTGAAATATGTGGGCCTCAATCCGGTCATCGTGCATGGCGGGGGGCCCCAGATCGACAAGATGCTCCACCGCTTGGGCATTGAAGCCAAGTTTCGCCATGGGGTGCGGGTTACCGATGATGCCACAATGGAAATCGTGGAGATGGTGTTGGCCGGTAAGATCAATATGGAAATCGTGGACCTCCTGAATCGCCATGGCGGCCTCGCAGTCGGTTTGAGCGGAAAGGACGGCGGACTCATCCTGTCTCGGCCACTCACGGCCAAAGCCTGGGCAGCGAGTCTGGAAAAAGATCTCGATGACGGCGATGGGGACGAGGATTTTGGCTGTGTCGGAGAAGTCCAGTCTATCGATCCCACGTTGGTACGGAAGCTCCAGCAGGATCACTACATTCCCGTCATCGCGCCAATCGGCACCAACCGTGAAGGGAACACCTACAACATTAATGCCGATCTCGTGGCAGGAGCGATGGCCGCCGCGCTCGGTGCGGAAAAGCTGGTGATGATGACCGATGTGAAGGGTATTCGCGATGCAAATGGACGCCATCTCTCCACGGTCTCACGCAAAGACGTGCAGCGGATGGTGAAGAAAGGCACGATCAGCGAAGGGATGTTGCCCAAGGTGCATGCCTGCCTGGATGCGCTGGGTGGCGGCGTCGGCAAAGCCCATATCATCGACGGTCGAATATCCCATGCCATTCTCCTCGAAGTATTCACGCGTAAAGGTATTGGGACCGAGATCACAGCGTAGTCGATTCATCCGGTCAGTCTCTTGTTGTGGCGAACCAGCACGTTCGAATCACCCGCCATCTTGAAGCCCTCGTGGGCGAGCGTCATCCTGAGACGAGCCCTCGCGCGCTTCGAAGGGCGGCGCATTATCTAGCCACGCAATTTTCCAAGTCTCAATGGTCCACCAGCAGCCAGTTCGTCAATGCCTGGGGCAAGACCTATCGCAATGTTGTGGCGACGAAATATCCTAGACGACCGAGACAGGGAGAGGCGTTAGCCCCACTCCTGATTGGAGCCCACTACGATACTGTATCCGGATCACCAGGCGCGGACGATAATGCCAGCGGACTCGTGGTCCTTCTCGAAGTGGCTTCATGGCTCAGCCAGACACCTCTTGCGCGACCGGTCTGGCTCGTCGCCTTCTGTCTCGAAGAACAAGATCGGTTGGGGAGTCAGGCCTTTGCGTCCCGCCTGAAAGAGGAAGGCCGTGAATTGGCCGGTGCCATTATCCTGGAATGTGTCGGGTTTGCCAGAACCGAGGCTGAGACGCAGCAGGCTCCACCAGGAGTCCCGATCGCAGTACCGACCCAGGGAGATTTTCTGGCCATGGTAGGCAACGAGGCATCCAAGGCGTTGGTGCTCCAACTTGAACAGGATGCCCGGCAACAGGAGCCCCGGCTCAAGACCCTGTCATTGCTCGTGCCAGGGCGAGGAGAGGACATCCCTCATACCAGACGCAGCGACCATGCCTCGTTCTGGGATGCCGGCTATCCGGCTGTGATGTTGACCGATACGGCAAATTTTAGAAATCCGCATTACCATCGTGAGACCGATACCATGGACACTTTGAATCTTGAGTTTCTCTCCAACGTAGCAGCAACCGTCACCGCTACTGTCCTTCACATCGCCGGAGCACGACCATGAAGACCAGCCGGACCAAACTGGCTCCCACGACTCGTCGTCTCGTGACCGAGGTCTATCATCGCCTCGACTATGGCGCGCTGGGACCGGTCTATTGTTATGAAGGCGGAGATGAGTTTTGGCTGGCGAAGCGGGGGCCCTGTGAGCGTCTCGGGAGTCGCGTCGCCGTGGTCTTGAGGCGAAAACTGCGACGGGGTGGCCGCAGCCTCTATGTCGGAGCCGGAGTGGCAGAACTTCCTGCATTGATGATGGAAATGCTGGAGCTGGATCGAACCGTAGAACCCTACAATCTCCGGAAAGCCGAGGTCTCGGCCCTCAACCCTGCCTGCCACTCGATTCCTCTGGCATTCCGTGCGGTCGATGCCGCAAAAGCGACGGGCCGATTCGATCATCTCTGGATGGTCAGCGTCTTGAACGACCCTGAGCGATTCCCCAATCTGTCGCCTCTCTCCTATGGACGAGGCGATGCGCTCACCCTCGACCCTGTGAAGTTTGAGAAAGAGCGCCGCATCGTACGGGCTTTGGTTTCCCTCTGTATGGGCAAGCTTGCACTCCCTGGCTTGGTCACGACGACCACAGAAGAAGTGATTTGGATTGCCGAGTGGTGCCACAAGCACCGAATTCCCTATACAGTTGGGAAGCGCTACTATCCGACTGCGCTGGTAGGAGATCCGATTTGCTTCATTCAAATCGGCAAGAAAAACTAGCGGCTGCTAAATTCTGAAGCCTGGTTTTGATTTTGACGTATTGTCTAAATACTGGCTGGCGTACTTCACATAGTTCTCCGCTGACGACTTAATCCAGGCAAGCTCTTCCGCTGTGACCGACCGTTTGACCTTTGCCGGTGATCCAAGGACTAGGCTATTGGGTGGAACGATGGTCTGTTCTGTGATCAAGGCACCAGCCCCGACGACAGAATCTTCTCCGATCACAGCGCCATCCATAATGATGGCGCCCATGCCGATCAGCACGCGATCGTGAATCGTGCAACCGTGGAGGATCACGCCATGGCCGATGGTCACCTCATTGCCGATGATGAGCGGATGGGTGTCGTGGGAGACATGCAACATGCAGAGGTCCTGCACGTTGGTCCGGTCACCGATCCGGATATAATGTACATCCCCGCGAATGACAGCATGGAACCAGACGCTGCACTGTTCGCCCAACACGACATCCCCGATGACGATCCCGGTCTCTTCGATAAAACAGGAGGTCGGGACAATGGGTTTGATGCCCTGAAAAGTGCGGATCATAGGCTACTGTAGGGGAATCGTCCCCTGACCTGCAAGAGGCGGTTGATTGACAGGCTTTTCAAGCGTCCCGTAGACTAGCCCCATGGCTACACGATTGATCACGCCCTCTCGCCCGAGCAAAAAGAAAACCACCATCGGCTTCGTCAACCTGGGTTGTTCAAAAAACCAGGTCGATTCCGAAGTCATGTTAGGCACCTTGGTGGCAGACGGGTTTGCCCTAACCGCCGATCCGAAGAAAGCCGAAGTGGTGATCATTAATACGTGTGGCTTCATCGAAGAAGCCAAGCAGGAGTCGATCGATACGATCATTGCGCACGGCAAACTCAAAGACAATGGATCCTGTCGCGTGTTGATTGCCGCCGGCTGTCTGGCACAGCGGTATCAGGGAGATCTCCTCAAGCAGTTGCCGGAACTAGATGGAGTGGTGGGAACCGGTGAGTTCGGAAAGATCGCGGAAATTTGCCGGGATCTCTTGGCGCCGAAAAAACGGCAACAACGGCTCTGGATCAGCGAGCCTCCCTATCTCTATGACGCAGATGCGCCACGGCTCCGTCTCGGGAAAGCCCATAGCGCCTATGTGAAAATCGCCGAAGGCTGTAACCGGAACTGTGCGTTCTGCGCGATTCCCTTGATGAGGGGCAAACAGCGAAGCCGACCCGTGGAATCGATCGTCGCCGAAGCCACGCGTCTCGCAGCAGAAGGCGTGAAGGAAATCAACCTCATTTCCCAAGACACCGTGAATTACGGCGTCGATCTTGGATTGCGCCAAGGCCTCACCACACTGCTTCGCGAGTTGGTGAAGGTGAAAGACCTCCATTGGATCAGGCCGTTCTATCTCTACCCGCAACAAGTATCGGACGACTTGTTGGATCTGTACGCGGGAGAAGAAAAGATCACTAAGTACATCGACATGCCGCTGCAGCACATCAACGATCGCATGCTCAAGCGGATGCACCGGCTGGGTGATCGGAACACCATCACCTCTCTCGTTGAGCGAATCCGGACGCGCATTCCCGCGGTTACGTTTCGCACAGCCTTCATCGTGGGATTTCCAGGGGAGACGGAACAGGCGTTCGACGAACTACGAAGCTACGTGGCAGAGGCCGAGTTCGATCGCGTGGCGGTGTTTTTGTATTCGGATGAAGAAGATACGCCGGCCCTTGGGTTAGACGACAAGATCGAACGGTCGGTCATGGACGAACGGCGGAACGAACTTCTGGCTGTGCAAGAAGAGATTGCGGCGGCCCGGGGCCAGGCCCGTATCGGCTCCATCATGGAGGTTCTGGTCGAAGGGGTTTCAGAAGAGACGGAATTGTTGCTCGAGGGCCGCCATGAAGGTCTGGCTCCGGAGATCGACGGCGTCGTCTATATCAATGACGGGGCAGCCGCGGCAGGGGACGTCGTCAAGGTCGAGATCACCGATGCGGCGCTGTATGACCTGGTAGGCCACATCGTCCCTTAGCAGGCTGCTGAAAAAGCCCACCCGCGTCGTTCTCGCCTCGAAAGCATCCTCAACGTAGCCAGGGGCTACGCCTCCGGTGCTTCCATCGGCTACGGCCTTGCTGGATGGCCTTTTTGAGCAGCCTGTTTGCACGACTGGCTGGATCGCTCCCTGTCTAAGACGCCTGAACTAACCACTCTATTTGGGAGCATTGCCCTACAATGGCACAGCGAAAAGAATCTGTTGTTCTTCTGATTCATTGCAAGGATCGAAGGGGCATTGTGGCCCGGGTCTCTGGTTTCATTCACGACTTCGGCGGGAATATCCTCGACTCGGAGCACCATACAGATGAAGAGACCAACGAGTTTCTCATGCGCATGGAGTTTGCCACAGAGGGCCTGCAGATTCCGGTCGATGAAATCGCAACCGCGTTCGCTCCGGTCGCGAAGACCTTCGAGATGCGCTACGAGGTTCGTCCCTCAAGCCGCCGAACAAGAGTCGCGATGTTGGTCTCGAAACAGGATCACTGCCTGGCGGACTTGCTCCAACGGCACAAACGCGATGAGTTGCACATCGATGTCCCCGTGATTATCTCCAATCACGACACCTGCGCAAGCTGGGCTGAACTCTTCAAGATTCCCTTCTCTGTCTGTCCTGTGACCAAGGAAACGAAACCCCAGCAGGAGCAAGCCGTACTCTCCCTCCTGAAGGACCATAATATCGAGCTTGTGGTCATGGCCCGCTACATGCAAATCCTCAGCGCCAGCTTTCTTGCACAGGTCGGCTGCCCGGTCATCAATATCCATCACTCCTTCCTGCCTGCGTTTATGGGCGCGAACCCCTATCGGCAGGCCTATGACCGTGGCGTGAAAATCATCGGAGCCACGGCACATTATGCTACAGAAGATCTGGATGAAGGTCCGATCATCGAGCAAGATGTCATGCATGTGGGCCACAGGGACACCGTTGACGACCTGGTGAGGAAGGGACGGGATCTGGAGGAGATTGTGCTGGCCCGCGCGGTGCGCCGCCACGTCGAACGACGGGTGTTGGTGTATGGCAGGAAAACCGTCGTCTTCGACTAGCAGGATACTGAAAAATCCCGCCAGCTTCGTTCTCGCCTCGAAAGCATCCTCGACGTAGCCCTGAGGCTACGCCTCCGGTGCTTTCATCGGCTGCGGCCTTGTTGGACGGACTTTTTGAGTATCCTGCTCAGTGGGCTTGCTAGATCCAGTAAGATCAAAGCAGGGGCGATGGGGCAGCAGAATGCTGCCCCATCGTTCTGATAATCGTCAGACCTTCGCGCTGAGGAACAATGCGTTGCCTCGCCGGTCGATCAGGATCAAGACATTCTCTCCCTTCTTCAGTCCTGACGAAACTTTCTCAAATTCCTTCACCGACTTCACTGGCTGCCGGTTGATTTCACGAATCACGTCACCCCGCATCACTCCGGCCTTTTCTGCGCTGCTCTCCGGTTCAACCGCGGTGACGACGACCCCCTGGGCCTTGCCCTTCACGCCTAGTTCCTTGGCTGTTTCCCGATCGAGGTCCTGCACCGCCACTCCAGCGAAAGCATAGTCGGTCTCGCCGCTCTCAACCTTGGCGACTTTTGTGCTGTCCGGTTGCTCGCCGATCGTCACGGTCACGTCTTTCTCATGGCCATCACGGATCACCCGGATAGTGACTTTCGTGCCCACCGCCGTCTTGGTCACCTGCCGTTGGAGCGACACCGCGTCTTCCACTGGCGAACCTTGATAGGCGATGATGATATCGCCTTGCTTCAGACCTGCTTGCCCTGCAGGGCCGTCGTCCTTCACGTCGCTGACGAGAGCCCCTTTCGCGTCTTTGAGGCTGAACGATTTGGCCAGTTCCTGGTTGAGATCCTGAATGGAGACTCCCAGGAATCCTCGTACCACCTTCCCATTCTTCACCAGGCTTTCATAGATCGGCTTGCTCATACTGGTTGGGACAGCGAAGCCTACACCCTGATACCCACCGGTCTGAGAAAAGATGGCGGTGTTGATGCCCACCAGTTCACCCCTGGTATTCACCAAGGCGCCGCCAGAATTCCCAGGATTGATGGCTGCATCGGTTTGGATGAAGTCTTCATACTGAGTAATGCCCATACGACCGCGGCCCAACGCGCTCACGATCCCGAGTGTCACGGTCGAATTCAACCCGAAGGGATTTCCGACTGCCAAGACATATTCACCAACCTGCAGTTTAGTCGCATCACCCCAGGAGACCGTAGGAAGGTTCTGTCCCTCGATCTTCACGACGGCCAGATCCGTTTTGGGATCGGCGCCAATAATCTTCCCCGTGAATTCCCTCTTGTCCGGCAACGTGATCGTGACGGTCCGTGCTCCGTCAATCACATGGTTGTTGGTGAGGATGTACCCATCCGGTGAAACGATCACGCCGGACCCCTGCCCACCGCCCCGATGCTCCCGTGGCTCGCCAGGACCAGGACCTTGCGGCCCGCGGAATCCACGAGGACCGGACGGTCCCCCCGGTCCGCCAAAGAACTCTTCCATGCGTTCCCGCAATTCGTCTGGTATGCCTCGACTATCCGACATCTTCTCGACGGTGACGGTTGTAATGTTCACCACAGCCGGTGTGACGGCTTTCGCCACTTCTGTAAAGCCATTCGATGGCGCGGAGCTCATCGTGAGAGCCACCGGCGTCGCCGTCGACACAGCGGGACTCGATGCATGGGAAGGAGCGAGCGATTGGCCTCCCCAGATCAACAGCGCGCTCAATGTTGCGACCGCTGCGGCGGTTCCAAGGGTCTGACGAACAGGCTGTCTCATAATTCCCTCCTTGCGATTGATCGACCGGGATAAAGACCGATGACGATGTTCGATACTCTGAACAAGGTATCAGTCGGCAATGAGAGGACGATTAGGAGGGGATTAGAAGTGGTTAAGCCGCACTATTCATGAAGGTTCGTCGCGAAAGCGTGCGGACGCACAGCGAGACGGGCACTCGGAGCGGTGAAGCCCTGAGGCATACTCGTGCAGTATGTCGAAGGGCTGAGCCGCGAGACTGCCTGTCGCAGCCGCGTCTCCGCGCTTGCAGCAGAAGCGTCATGAATAGTGTGGCTTATGCCGATGGAGAAACCAAAGGGAGCATCACGGTAAAGGTAGAACCTTCGCCAACCTGGCTCTGAACCTCGATCTGTCCTCGATGGGATTCGGCAATCCAGGCGCAAATAGACAGGCCAAGTCCCGTGCCCTTCTTGGTATGGGCTCGCGCATCATCGGTACGATAGAAGCGGTCAAAAATCTGTGGCTGATCTTCCTGCGCGATCCCGATGCCGTGATCGGTCACCGACACTCGCGCCTGTCCTTGGTAGATCGTCAACGCGATATCGACGGTGCCGCTGGGACGAGAGTACTTGACGGCATTATCGAGCAGATTCAGGAAAAGCTCGCGCAAGCGAAGTTCGTCTCCCAAGACCACGGCTGACGTCGTAGCGCTGAGCACGACCTGAATGTCCCGTTCCTGCCCTAGCAGGGAGGCTTGCCGATGGACGTCTTCGATGAGCAGATCCAATTGAACCGGCAGATGCTCCATCTTCACTTCGCCCATGTCCGCTCGTGAGAGAAAGAGCAACTCGTCTACAATCCGCGTCATGCGGTCGATCTCTTCGAGGTTACTCTCCAGAACGATTTTGTAGTCGTCCGTTTCGCGGGGACGTCGAAGCGCGAGTTCCGTTTCCCCCTTCATGACCGTCAACGGTGTGCGCAGTTCGTGCGAGGCATCGCTGCTGAACTGGCGGATCTGCCGAAAGGAGGTTTCCAGCCGGTCGATCATGTCATTGAATGTATTCGTGAGACGGCCGATTTCATCGGCGGAGGCCGGGGCCGTCAGCCGTTGAGTCAGATCACCTCCGGCAATGCGTTGCGCAGCCAGCGTAATGGCATCGACGGGGCGAAGGGCACGGCCCGCCATGAACCAGCCGCCGGCGAGCGACACGGCCAGCGCGACAGGCATACTCACTAATAGGACTAACAGGAGGCGGTTCAACGTATGCTCGACCGAGTCCATCGTGGTGCCGACCTGGACAATATAGAGCAGACTGCCCCGATAGATGATGGGAACAGAAATGAGGCGTAAGGGTGGTTCCTTGGGATACTTCGCGGATTCGAACAGCGTGTGGCCTGAGTAAGCCACTTCCAACGCCTGGCGGCTCAACGGCATCTCCTGTTGTTTGACGTTCGGCGAACGAATGGTGATGGTGCCGGAAGGACTGAAAATCTGAAAGAACTTGTCGATGCGCGCCAGTTCGGGGAACTGGGACATTAGTTCGGTTTCGTCGATGAGCGGGAGGAACCCGCGCTCTTCTAGCGACCGCACAGCCGCCGCCGCGGTTTCCTCCAGCGATTGATCGACCGCATCGCGGAGGCTTCGCGCGGTAATGACATACAAGATGGTTGAAAAGATGATGAGGATGAGCGCGAGGGCAGTGCCATACCACAGAGTGAGGCGGACGCGAAGCGGCATCAGTCGGCCTTCAGCATATATCCGCTTCCGCGAATCGTATGAATCAGCTTCTTCGAGCGTCCCCGGTCAATCTTGTTCCGGAGATAATTCACGTAGACATCGATGACATTGGTAAACGTGTCGAAGTCCTGATTCCACACATGTTCTGAAATCATGGGACGGGTCAAGACACGCCCCGTATGACGCATCAGATATTCGAGCAGCGCATATTCCTTCGAGGTGAGGTCGATCCGTTGGCCGTCTCTGGTCACCTCTCGCGTGGCCGGGTTCAAGACCAGATCGTCGATCTGGAGGACGCCGGAACCCTCGGTCGCGCCGCGGCGAAGCAGGGCGCGAATACGGGCGAGCAGTTCGTCGATGGCAAAGGGCTTGGTGAGGTAATCGTCTGCGCCGGCGTCAAGACCCTTGACTCGCTGATCGACTTGGGATTGGGCGGTCAGAATCAGGATGGGGGTTTGAATCTTGGCCTGACGGACTCCCTTCAGCACATCCAGGCCGGGCAATGACGGCAGCATCAAGTCGACGATCAGAAGGTCGTAGTTCGTGGCAAAGGCCATCTGAAGGCCCTTCGCCCCATCTTCACAGAGATCGACGGCGTAACTCTCCTCATCAAGCGCGCGCTTGATGAAACAGCCGACTTTCGTTTCGTCTTCAATAACGAGGATACGCATAGTATTCGCCGCGTGATTATACCAGAGCTCCGTCGACTAATCGCCTGCAGCTTACGTCGGCGGAAAGCGCGTGACGGTCACAGGTTCGTGGGTCAGCGCCGTTCCTTCGGGGGTCCGACGGATGAGGCTATGTTTCAACCAATGTTGATCGTCGCGGACGGGGTAATCCGACCGGTAATGGGCCCCACGGCTTTCCTGCCTCGCGAGCGCACTGGTAACGATGGTCTCCGCGACGTCGAGCAGGCATTCGAGTTCCAAGGCCTGCACAAGGTCCGTATTAAACACCTGCCCTTTGTCTTGCACCGTCATGGAGGAAGCGCGGTGGGTCAATACCGAGATGGCCGAGATCGCGGCAGACATGGACTCCTGAGTCCTGACGAGGCCCAGATTGAGACTCATCGTCTGACCGAGTTCCTCGCGAAGCTGCCAGGCTCGGACCGATCCCTCCTGTGCCAACAGACGCTGAACGCGAGCCTGCTCAGTAATGAGCTGGTCATTTTTGAGTGCCTGTGGCGCAACGGTGCGGACATACTCTCCGGCTCGAACCCCAGCGCGCCGACCGAACACAATTGTTTCAAGAAGTGAGTTGCCTCCGAGCCGGTTGGCGCCGTGTACACTGACACAGGCACATTCGCCGGCCGCATAGAGCCCGGCGATGCCCGTTTCGGTCCATTGGTTGGTGCGGACGCCGCCCATCTGATAATGCGCACCGGGGCGAACGGGAATGGGGGTCTCGATCGGATCGAGACCGGCGAATTCCATGGCAAGTGCCCTGATCTGGGGAAGCCGTTCGAGAATACGCTGGCGGCCAAGGTGCCGTAAGTCCAATAACACGCAGCCGTCGACCCCGCGGCCTTCGAGGATTTCTTGCCCGATCGCCAACGAAACGGTGGAGCGAGTCGCCAATTCCATCTGCTGCGGGGCATAGACTTTCATGAACCGTTCGCCCAGGGTATTCAGGAGGTAACCACCTTCCCCGCGAGCCCCTTCGGTGATGAGGATGCCCGTACCCTTCAGGGTGGTGGGGTGGAATTGGACAAATTCCATATCCGCTAATGGGGCACCGGCACGGTACGCGAGCGCCATACCGTCTCCGGTATTGATCACGGCGTTCGTGCTCGTCAGGAAGACACGTCCGCTGCCTCCTGTGGCCAAGATGACCGCTTTGGCTCTGATCGCATGCAGCCCCCCATGGATCAGGTCCCAGGCCACGACACCCCGGCAAACACCGTCTTCCACGATCAAGGTCGTGACGTACCATTCTTCATACACCGCGATACGCCGCTTGAGCAGCTGTTCGTACATCGCATGCAGGATGGCATGCCCCGTACGGTCGGCGGCGTAACAGGTCCGGGGAAAACCCGCTCCACCGAACGGTCGCTGGGCGATACGTCCCTCTTCGTTTCGACTGAAAATGACCCCGAGGCGTTCTAATTCGAGAATATCCTCAGGCGCTTCGCGGCACATGGCCTCGATGGCATCCTGATCGCCGAGATAGAGCCCTCCCTTGGTCGTGTCATACGCATGGGCTTCCCAGGAGTCGTCTTCTCCCAGTGCCGCGTTGATGCCCCCTTGGGCGGCCACGGAATGGCTCCGGACCGGATGGACCTTCGACATCACGGCGACGTCGAGGTCTGGCGATGCGGCCACCGCCGCCCTCATCCCTGCCAGACCGGCTCCGATAATCAGAATGTCGTGTAGTTTCATGGTGTCTGCACGTCCAGCAGAATGCTGAAAAAGCTCGCCAGCGTCGTTCTCGCCTCGAAAGCATCCTCAACGTAGCCACGAGGCTACGCCTCCGGTGCTTTCATCGGCTGCGGCCTTGCTGACGAACTTTTTGAGCATCCTTCGTGGCCGTTCCATTCTTATCTCGGACGTACAGGCTATCGATCTCTTATTCATATACCTTGTCCTCTGATGGCCCGACGAGCCCCTTATCCTACTTATAGCCTGCACTCATACGTGACTCTCAGCTTGAAGGCAAGTCTGGAACACTTGATCCGACCCTTGGAGAATAGGGGGAGAGCATGATACTCTGCTGGCCGCAAAGGGGGCCGGCCATAGACCAGCGCGCTCCACAGACGCCACTTACTCCGAAGGACAAGACGAACGCCATGGCCACACCGGACTTCCTCAGCCCCACCGACACCTTCATCCATCGCCATCTCGGTTCCACCGACGCAGAGGTTCATCACATGCTGGCGACGCTCGACCTGCAGTCGCTGGAGGAGCTGAGCGAGGCCATTGTGCCTGCGGATATTCGCCTGCGAAACGAATTGGACCTACCGCTGCACCGCGGCGAGCAGGCCGTGCTGCAAGACATCCGCTCCATCGCTGCAAAAAACCGGCTTTACCGATCGTTGATCGGCATGGGTTATCACGACTGCCTCACACCCGGCGTCATCCAACGCAACATTTTCGAAAACCCGGCCTGGTACACCCAGTACACGCCCTACCAGGCGGAGATCGCCCAAGGCCGCTTGGAAGCCCTCGTGAATTTTCAAACCGTGGTGGCCGACCTCACTGGCTTGCCCTTAGCCAATGCGTCGCTCCTGGATGAAGCCACGGCTGCGGCAGAGGCCATGGCGATGTGTCTCGCCGTCTCCCGTTCGTCCGGCCTTGAGCGGACAGAGTTCTTCGCCTCACAGGATTGTCATCCGCAAACCATTGCGGTGATGCAAACGCGGGCGGAGCCCCTCGGTATGACGCTGCGCATAGGGCGGACGCAGGCCATCGACTTCTCCAATCCTCAGCTGGCCGGCATTCTACTCCAGTACCCGGCCACCGACGGCTATGTTGGAGACTACAGTGCGCTCGTATCCCGGGCCCACGCGGCCGGAGTGCTGGTGGTGGTGGCCACCGACCTATTGGCCTTAACCCTGTTGAAGGCGCCGGGAGAATTCGGGGCCGATATCGCCATAGGCTCCAGCCAGCGATTCGGAGTCCCGATCGGATTCGGCGGCCCCCATGCCGCATTCCTTTCAACGGCTGAGACTTTCAAACGGCAGATGCCTGGACGCATCGTCGGAGTGTCCAAAGACGTCACGGGGAAACCGGCCGCCCGACTCTCGCTGCAGACCCGCGAACAACATATCCGGCGTGAGAAGGCGACGAGCAACATTTGTACGGCGCAGGTCCTCTTGGCCATTATGGCCAGTATGTATGCGGTCTACCATGGGCCGGAGGGCTTGCGGCGGATTGCCGAGCGCGTGCATGGCTTGGCCGTGCTCCTGTCGGCGGGGCTGCGTCAGCTCGGATTCGATGTCGGAGCGGAAGAGTACTTCGATACGATTCGGGTTCGACTGACGAAGATGCAGTCTGAGCCCATTTTGCTCAGGGCCAACGAAGCCGGCATCAATCTTCGCCGACATGAGGACCACTCGATCGGGATTGCCCTGGATGAACTGAGCTCGGAGGACGAAATCCAACGCCTGATGGAAATCTTCGTCGGCCATGACCGTCTGCCGTTTCAGGTAAGAGACTTGTGCCAGAACGTCACCACCGGTTTCCCAGCGCATCTCGCCCGCACCAGCACGTACCTGACCCATGAGGTCTTCAATCGTTACCACACCGAACATGAGATGCTGCGATATATCCATCGCCTCGTAGCGAAAGATCTGTCGCTCGTCCATTCGATGATCCCGTTGGGATCCTGCACCATGAAGCTGAATGCGACGTCCGAGATGTTACCGGTGACCTGGCCGGAGTTTTCACGGCTACATCCTTTTGCCCCAGCTGACCAGACCAAGGGGTATCAGGAACTGTTCCGTCAATTAGAGTCCTGGTTGGTGGAGATCACGGGGTTTTCCGCCGTCTCCTTGCAGCCGAACGCAGGTTCGCAGGGCGAATATGCGGGACTGATGGTGATCAGGGCCTATCACCGGAGCCAGGGTGAAACACATCGAGACGTCTGCTTGATTCCCGTATCCGCGCACGGCACGAATCCGGCCAGTGCGGCCATGGCTGGCATGACGGTGGTCGTCGTTGCCTGCGATCGTCAGGGCAATGTGGATTTAGCCGATCTTGAAGCGAAGGCGGCCCAGTATCGAGATCGGCTCTCGGCCCTCATGCTGACCTATCCTTCGACCCATGGCGTCTTTGAAGCAGGCGTGCGCCGCATCTGCCAGATCGTTCATACCCATGGCGGGCAAGTGTATATGGATGGCGCCAACATGAATGCCCAGGTGGGACTCTGCCGCCCTGGCGACATCGGCGCAGATGTGTGCCACCTCAACCTGCATAAGACGTTCTGTATCCCCCATGGAGGGGGCGGTCCCGGGATGGGGCCGATCGGTGTGGCTCGCCATCTGGCCCCATTTCTTCCCGGCCATCCGGTCACGAAGTTAGGCGGCCAAGAATCCATCGGACCGGTATCGGCGGCGCCCTATGGCAGCCCCAGCATCGTCACGATTTCCTGGGTCTACATCGCCCTGATGGGACGGGACGGATTGACCAAGGCGACGCAGGTGGCCATCTTGAACGCGAATTACATGGCCAAGCGGCTGGAAAAATATTACCCCATTTTGTACAGGGGAACGTCCGGGTTCGTCGCGCACGAGTTCATTCTCGACCTTCGTCAGTTCAAGGAGACTGCGGGAGTCGAAGCGATGGACGTGGCGAAGCGATTGATGGATTACGGGTTCCATGCTCCCACGGTCTCGTTTCCGGTTGCCGGGACACTCATGATCGAGCCGACTGAAAGCGAATCCAGAGCCGAGCTGGACCGGTTCTGCGAGGCGATGATGTTGATCCATGCCGAGATCCAAGACATCGTCGAGGGCCGCCAGCCCCGCACGAACAATCTGCTGAAGAACGCCCCACATACGGCGCAGGTGGTGACGGGTAATGAATGGGCCAGGCCCTATAGCCGTGAGCAGGCCGCGTTCCCCGCTTCCTGGGTCCGCGACCATAAGTTCTGGCCCAGCGTCAGCCGGATCGACGAAGCCTATGGAGACCGGAACTTGATCTGTACCTGTCCACCGATAGAGGCCTATTCCAGCTAGCATGCTATTGATAAAGGCCGCCAACGGCGTTCTCGCGGCGCGGTAATTTCTTGATAACCCGCTAGTCTTCTCCCGATCCCGTTCATGGAACCCCCTGCCAGAGCAATTCCCCCTCCTTTGGGGCATTGTGATACGACCGGCCAGTCAGCGATAAAGGAGCCTGACCAATTCTCACGGTGAGGCCTATTCCATGTCGAATATCTTGAATCTGAGTGCCCACACGACCGACGAAGATCTCAAACACCTGACCACCCTGTTGCTGTATCACCTCGTTGAACAAAACGGCGGTCAGGTGCAGTTCAAACTGGAAGATGCCCATCGCGTTCGCGAGAACCTCGCAACCAAGATGGTGCAAATGCAGGTGGGAGATGAAGTGCGGTTAAAAATTATCAATCGTCTTCCGGAACTTTCTTAAATTTCTGCTCAGCTTTATTTTTCGTTAGATCCCGTTATAGGCACATGCCTCTAGACTGCCGGTAACGATAAACTCACCGACGTCAATCAGGCAGAGGCTATCCGCCTCCGTTCCCCTCGGACCGATTTTCCTGGTCATGCGAGGGGGAATTCTTCGAATTCCCCCTCGCGGAAGCGGTTAGTTTCCGCCTTCCTACCTTCCAAACCCTCGGCGAGTTCCCGTTCACTGGATAAGGTCGACAGTCAACCTCCCAATCATTGGGGAGCTCCATCGCTGGATAGATGTTGAGCTTTGCAGTAGACTTGCTCGTCAGTGGACAGGTAGAGGCTGTCTTTCTCGGAAAGAGGCATATCGCAAACAAATTACCAAGCTAGGTATTCATGAAACTATTTGCTGTTGTGTGTGTCCTTGCTACAAGCTTCGCGTCATTGGCAACTGCCTCCGAGGATACATTTTCACGACTCGTTGGCTCCCGAAGTCTTCAATGTACGTTGGGGCCTGGCGCAAGCGTGGACTGGAAGAGTGGCAAGCCATTTATGAAAGAAGATAAATTTGATGTGGTTCTGCAATTTGATTCAATCGATTTTAAGGCCAAGAAAGCTCGCCTAATCGGTAATCAGGGAGCTTCTGATGTCGCCGCGTTAGTGACATCCGCAGGAGTGACTTTTATCGAAGAAACAGGCTTTGGGAATATTGCGGTAACCACTGTGTTCTCTGATTATGCAAAGGGAACGCGTGATTTCGTGGTTGTGCACTCTCGCCACATGGGTGGCCTCGGCTCACCCATACCAAGCCAGTACCACGGCACTTGTAAGGTCTGGGAGTGAGAGCATCTTTTGACCTGATTCACACACCTAGATTCTCAGCACGCTAAGCGCGCTAGATAAAATATCTGGGCTGAACATCTAATATTCCTGATGCTGCAAATCTCTTCACACGTCATCATCCCCGATAACGAAATCGACATCCATGCGATGCGGTCGCAGGGTGCTGGCGGCCAGAACGTCAATAAAGTGTCGTCCGCGATTCATTTACAGTTCGATATTGCTGCCTCCTCACTGCCCCCCTTCTATAAAGAAGAACTGCTGAAGCTCAAAGATCATCGCATCTCAGAGGGGGGGCTGATTACGATCAAAGCCCAGCAACATCGGAGTCAGGAGCAGAATCGAGAGGATGCGCTCACGCGACTGCAAGAGCTCATTCAGAGCGTGGCGATTCCGCGCAAGAAGCGCAGAGCGACGAAACCGACGAAGGGGTCGAAGCAGCGGCGGTTGGAGAGCAAGACAAAACGAGGAAAGTTAAAGACCCTCAGGCGAACGCTGGAGTAACCGGAGTGAAAGCCGTGAAGCGTATCTCGTGTGAGGACGGAGCTGATAGCGTATGGCTTATAGCTGATGGCTCGGAAAAAGCACCGTCTCTCGTGAAGAAGAGTTGATCATTGGTTTCGGCAGTTCCAGCTCTGACTCCTAGCCATACGCTATACGCTCTTTTCTTCGGACGAGATACGAATGACGCTTCACGTTAGTCCGGTGACGCAAGCGACCCAAGAATATGATACCCGCCATCGACGTAGATCACTTCTCCGGTAATCCCACGCCCTAGCGAGCTGACCAAGAACAAGGCCGTGTCGCCAACTTCGCCTTGCTCGGTTGCACGGCGTAGCGGGGCAAATTCTCTGTGGTGGTCCACCATTTTACTGATGCCGGAGACTCCGCGAGCCGCAAGGGTCTTGATCGGACCGGCGGAAATGGCATTCACCCGAATGTTCTTGGGGCCGAGATCGTGGGCCAGGTAACGGACGGTGGCTTCGAGGGCGGCCTTGGCGACACCCATCACATTGTAATGGGGCACGACCCGTTCCGCGCCAAGATAGGTGAGCGTGACGACGGAACCACCGTCGGTCATGAGGGGCAGCGCCGCCTTGGTAACGGCAACGAGCGAATAGGCACTCACGTCGAGGGCTGTCGCGAATCCTTGCCTCGTGGTATTCACAAACTGACCAGTTAGTTCTTCCCGCGGAGCAAAGGCGACCGAATGGACGAGGAAGTCGATCTTCGGAGTTTCCTTCCCGACATTCTGCATCAAGGCGGCAATTTGTGCATCGTCTCCCACGTCGCAAGGAAAGGCTTTTGCGCCTGGCATCGTGGCGACCAGCTCTTCGACATTCTCCCGTAGCCGCTCGCCCTGATAATTAAAGAACAACTTGGCGCCCTGGCTGGCCGCCGATTGCGCGATAGCCCAGGCGATGCTGTGCTTGTTTGCGACCCCGATGATCAGTCCTGTTTTGCCGTCTAATAACATCTGGCACTCCTACAAGAATGGTGAGAGTCGAGCTACCTCTTCGCTCCGAAAAGTGAAGATAGCACGATTTGCGGTCAGAGTGAATCAGCTTCCTTACAGAGGGCTTGGAATGCGCCAAGCATGACGTTGTATGAATAATGCGCGTTTCGTCCACTGGGATTTGGAAGGACGAAGACCGGGACATCGGCCAATTGTGCAAGCTGGAGTCCCAAGTTCACTCGTTGCCCCCTGGTGACGGGAAAGAGCGTCCTGTAAATAGTCACCCCCAGCAGGGCGACGATCTGTGGGCGATAGCGTTGTACGGTAGCAACAAGCCTCTTTCGTCCAGTGGCATATTCAATCGGTTTGAGCTCATCAATTCCTGCGCTGGGTCGTTGGATGATGTTGGTCAAACCGAGACCCATCTCTGGCAGGCGCCAATCGTCTTGGTAGGTCAATGGCTCAGAGACGAGCTTCGACTCATACAAGAGTTTCCAGAACCGATTCGAGTGACCGGCAAAATGATGACCCATGGCTGCTGAGCGAAGTCCTGGATTGATGCCGACGAAGAGGATCCTGACCCCAGGCTGAATATAGTCTGAGAGCCCCTTATGGAGGTGAGTTTTGGGTCGTTGATGTACAGCTGTGCGGATCATCGTTTCGGTCAAATCGCTGGTTCATTCCATCTCAAGTTCGACCAGGATGTGCCTTTCTTGTTTTGGGGCGGTTTAGCCGTTGTTCAGCCATCCTGCCACAGAAAAGCGAAGGTGTGGCCCTTCGGCTCCAATCTGTAGATTGTTCATAAAGTATTGATAAAGTTATAAAGTTGTAGCTTTTTCAGTTCCGGCACTAAGCTTGCTGAACAGTACCAGCGAGTGCCGATCATGGCACCATATTCAATCACTAACAGGGGGTCACATACTATGAAGAGCATGTTGATGGCAATCATGGCAGTGGCAGTGGCAGTGTCGTTCAGCGCGCCTTCCTTCGCCGGCGAAGAGAAGAAGGACAAGAAGGATGAGAAGAAGGGCGGCCACGTCCTCGTGTACGGCGAAGAGAAGAAGGACAAGAAGGACGAAAAGAAGGGCGGCCACGCCGATACGTTCGGCGATGACAAGAAAGACGAGAAGAAGAAAGACGAGAAGGGCAAGTAATCCCTTTTCTCTGGCGAGGCTAGTTGTCTTGAGGGGTCTCCTGCCTAAAGCGGGAGACCCTTCGTGTCTTCTTCCCTACCTGACCTGCTCTTCTCCCGAAGATAGACCGCCTGCAATCCCACGATCGATTTCGCATCCCTGATCGCACCAGTCTCAATCATGCTGATTGCGTCCAGTAGGGGCAGTTCGATCACTTCAAGAACTTCATCCAGATCGAGCTGTTGCTTCCCCGCCGTCAACCCGGTTCCCTTGTAGACGTGGATCACCTCGTCGGTGAACCCTGGTGCGGTCAAGATACTGGAAAGAAGCTCCAGCTTGCCGGCCCGGTAGCCTATTTCTTCTTCTAGTTCTCGTGCTGCGCAGGCCATCGGGTCTTCACCAGGGTGAAGTTTTCCCGCTGGAATTTCGTAGATGAACCCTCCCGCCGCCTGGCGGAACTGCCGAATCAAGACGACCGTGCCATCGTCTTTCAGCGGCACCACCGCGGCTGCTCCGGGATGGCGAACCACCTCTAAGTCGACCGTGAGACCGTTCGGCAACGTAACGGTGTCGACGTTCACGTTCACGATGATGCCGGTGTACATGCGTTTGGTCTGTATAGGCATGGCTAGAGGCTTGAGGCGAGAGGCAAGGGGCGAAGAATTAGATGCAAGTAAATGCTCGACATCATCTCGGTTCCTTTCGCCTCTCGCCCATTGCCTCGTACCTGAGCATGACTACGCCTTGCGCTTTTTGTAGAACGGTGGCTTGACGATCTGTGCGAGAACGTTCTTGCTGCGAATTTCGATCAGGATGGACGTGCCTGGTTCCGCATAGCGCAGAGGCACGTACCCCAACCCGATGCCCTTTTGAAGGAGTGGCGAAAGGTTGCCGCTGGTCACCTCGCCGATCGGTTGGGACGTTGCGGGGTCGAGGATTTTGAATCCGTGGCGTGGCACGGCCTTCTCAACCAGTTCGAACGCCACGAAACGACGAGCGACCCCGGCCTGCTTCTGCGCCAAGAGCGTCTGGCTGCCGATGAATGGGCCTTTCTGGAAGCTGACAGTCCAATCCGCATTGGCTTCGAGTGGCGTCGTGTCTTCACCCATGTCGTTGCCATAGAGCAGATAGCCCATTTCCAATCGGAGAAGATCTCTTGCGCCGAGCCCTGCCGGTTTGAGCCCCCAGGCCTTTCCCTTGTCGATGAGCAGGTCCCAGAGGCGACCGACCTTGTCTGCGTCGATATAAATCTCATAGCCCAACTCACCACTGTAGCCTGTTCGGGCCAGCAAGCAAGACAGGCCGCCGATCGCACCCTCACAGGTGTGATGGAGCTTAAGCCCTTCAAGAGCCGTCCCGCCAAGACTCATGAGTAGCTCGCGAGACTTGGGACCCTGGACGGCCACCTGAGCCAATTCAACCGACCGATCTTCGAGCCGAACCGTCTTATCCTGGCCAAGCTGTGCTTGGAGCCACGACAGGATCTTCTCGCGGTTCGAGGCATTCACGCACAAAAGAAATTCATCCGACCCGAGCCGATAGACAAAGATGTCGTCTTTGATGCCCGCGTGTTCGTTACAGACCATGGAATATTGAGCTTGCGAAACCGCGATCTTGTCGACGTCGTTCGTCGTGACTCGCTGGAGGAACGGGATGGCGCCGGAGCCGGCGACCCGCAGGCGCCCCATATGGCTCACATCGAAGAGGCCGACATGGAAGCGGACGGTGTGGTACTCGTCCACAACACCGCTGTACTGAATCGGCATCTCCCATCCGGCAAAATCGACGAGTTTAGCGCCGCAGGCTTGATGATGCGTGATCAGTGGGGTACGTTGCATGACGTGGCTCACAGACCCAGCAGTTCGACGTCGAAAATCAACGTGGCATGTGGAGGAATCAGGCCGCCCGCCCCCTGTGCGCCATACCCAAGCTTTGACGGAATGGTCAGCTTTCGCTTGCCGCCCACTTTCATGCCCTTCACACCTTCGTCCCAGCCTTTGATGACTCGCCCGGCTCCCAAGGGGAAAGAGAAGGGCTGACCCCGATCCACGGAACTATCGAACTTCTTCCCGTTTTCCAACCAGCCGGTGTAATGCACGATGACCGTCTGTCCCGCCTCTGCCGTGGCTCCGGTTCCGACCGTGAGATCGACATACTGCAACCCCGATGACGTCGTCACTTCATTCCCTTCAGCGCCTGCTTCTTGATGCGGCATACCTACTCCTTTCGTGATCGTTGTCCACCCGAACATTCAGGTGGACGGCAATAGACTCATAGAGTGCGATGCGTAGACTCTCCTGCCGGCAGCTAGGCCGGCAATCTCGGTCGAGCGCTCAAGGCACGACGCTCACGGATGTGGCGTACGGGAGTCCGGTTCAGAGAAAATGACCACGCTGGCCGTGTAGCCGTGCAGGAAATTGCGCCCCCCGACCGGACCAATCTCTCCTTGCGCGAAAAAACCAGCCGTCGGGAGAGACCCGAGGCGCTCTTGCACGACTCCACTATCGTGATGGGGCTGGCCAAAGAGTCCCTCTCCACGCCCGCAACAACTGAACAAGAGGGCTCCGAGCGGGGGATTCTGGTGCTTCGCTCGATCCGCAGCCAGGAGAAAGTGCAAGTCGTCGCTGGCCGATTTTGCATCGCGGAGATGAAATTGTACGGTCTGGCCTTCCTGAACCACGTCTCCGATAGCGACGGCCCCGGCCTGTTGATCCGCTCCGATGAGGTTACGAACGAGGAAGTCGCCCCGCTCGAAATGACTCTTGTGCTCATCGATGACGATGCCAAGGTGTAATGCGCGATGGGCATCACGGCGTTGGGCTCCTCCCAGAGACTCGAAGACGTCCTGGAGCCGTTTTAAGGCTGAGACCCCGCCGAGTTCATGGATCAGATTGCCTTCAGCCCTCGTGACGACAAACCGTTCACCGATCGGCCTGCAGCCTTGCGAGGTCACGGTTCGCACCGCGATCGGTCCCGTGAGTTGCGCCCCCACCATGCCCCCGTCGAACACCTGATCGTTGAGGAGGAGCCGATTCTCTCCTGCATCCCGACCTCCCCCGGCGAGGCCCCCGACAACTTTGCCCTGAGGATACCGGTCGGTCATGAGGGAAAGGACTTCCTGCATCGGTGTCGAGAAGGGATCAGCGAGAAGAAGAAACGTCGACGCCTCGAGTCCCGGTTCCGGCCACCCTGGCATGCGGATTTGGTCCTGCAGTTGAGAGACGGAGAGCTGGAGCGGGGTCACGGTAACCCCTGGAAGGCAGGCCACCCAGATGGTCATGGCTGCCGCGGCTTCAATCTCTTCGGCGCCGGCAATCACCCCTTCGCCGGAACAGCCCAGACAGACCTTTGCCCGCAAGTCCTTCTGCAACATGGCAGAGATCATGGAGGTTTTGGCTGCATGATGAGAGGAGAAAAACACGAACGCCAGATCGATAGGGGCCGTGCCGACTTGCATCAAGATGGCATCGGCAAGATCTCGAGTGGCAGCTTCCGTATCGGTCTTGCGCGAGACTGCGGTTGCGAACTGAAGCGTGGAGGGAATAGTCGTGCTCGTGGGCAATATCATCATGTTACGAATGGCTTTCCGATGGTCGTCGATCAGCTAGACCCCTGGGTCCATCCGTTCAGGGCGGTCCTTAGCCAGCTTGTTGTAGTAGCGCCACATGTAGGAATGGTAGTCATCGAGTTGCGCCAGGAGGTAATGCAGCTCCGTGGGATCTTCTGATTCCAAGGCATGGGCCATGCGGGTTTTCAAAAACTCAGTGAACGCATTGGTTTTCCCCAATGCAGTCAAGAGATTCAAACCGCCACCGAGTTGATATTCGTTCATGCCATTCCTCCAGTCGCAAGAGCGTCGAAAGAGGATAGCGAGGGGCGAGAGGGAAATGCAAGTCAGAGAATCCGCTGGCCTTGCAGGACCATGTTTCGCAAGTTACTTGGGCTGTCGATCGAGAATGGTACGAAGCTTGGCGAGGGAGATGGCTTCGACACGATGGCCGTCGCGCCCCACAACGGTGCTGGCCATCGTAAGGGCATTGAGGATTGCCTCCTCCGTCGCTTCAACGGTTGCGGTGATCAGCGGGTTCATATGGGTGTCTGCCAACTGAGTCAAACTGTAGGTTCGATCTGTCGGATAATGCGGGATAACGTTGGCCGTCGAGAAGGCCAGCATGAAGTCGCCGCTGCCATGCCGCGCGGTGGAGCCGGTGCGTGCCAGCCCCAGTGCCGCACGTTTCGCCAGCCGCGTGAGCTGACGGCCATCGAGTGGAGCATCGGTGGCGATGATGACGATGATCGAGCCTTCGCTTTGCCCTGGTGACAGAGCCTGTGCGACGGGAGGTACCGCCTCATAGAGCCGGCCGACTGGAACGCCGCCTACGACGAGCTCGGGCCTGCGGCCATGGTTCGCATTGACGAGCACACCAACCGTATACCCGCCCTCGGTCTCTGATACTCGCCGGGACGAGGTCCCGATGCCCCCTTTGAATCCGTAGGACACCATCCCTGTTCCAGCGCCAACCGTGCCCTCCTGTACCGCTCCGGATGAGGCACTGTCGATCGCCTTGACCACGTCTGCTTCCGAAACATGGCGCCCTTGAATGTCGTTCAGCCGTCCATCGTCGCATTCAGCGACGACCGGCGTCAGCGTATCGTCGGTAATGCCGACCTCCGGATAACGCGCAATCATCCAGTTCATGACCCCGTTGGCGACTCGCGGCACGTTCAATGTATTGGTGAGGGCGATTGGATATTCGAGAAAACCGGATTCGCTGACCCAGGCAAGGCCGGTCATCTCACCGGTTCCATTGAGAATGAACGAACCGGCCGACACTTTCTTGTGCCAGACGTCATCGCGGGGGATGACGACTGTCACGCCGGTGCGTACCGGACCATGGCCCGGCACAAGCGCACCTTCGCCGACCACGAGCGTGGCCTGTCCGACTTTGACCCCTGCGACATCGGTGATGGCGTTCTGTGCTCCGGTCGAATATTGCCCGATGACTATTCCTAGGTCACGGACTCGCTGACGCGGCTCAGGACCATCGGCTGCGCTTGCCGACAAACATCCACACAACATGGACACAGAGGCCAGGACCGCTATCATGTTGCGGCTATATGTCATGGGTGGATCCTCGATGGGGAATCTGGACGTCAATGCCAGGATGTTCGGTTTGAATGGCTGTGCCAAGTGACAACGCCTGTTTCTCTTCGCCATGCACGATGAAGACCTTGGCCGGTAATGGATTGATGGCCCGGACATAGGCCAGAAGATCGTTGCGGTCAGCATGGGCCGAGAGCCCGTTGAATGTGACGATCTGCGCTCGACGTGGAGTGGGGACGCCGAAAATCGGCACGACATCCCACCCTTCAACGAGTTTGCGTCCGAGGGTATGCTCGGCTTGAAAGCCTACGAAGACGATCACGTTGGCTTCGTCTTGAATCGCATGCTTGAGATGGTGCACGACACGACCGCCCTCGCACATGCCGGAGGCGGAGATAATGACGCAAGGGCCCTTCATCTTATTCAGGCGAATGCTCTCTTCCGGCGAGGAGACAAAATGGATATAGCGGGACGCGAAGAGGTCTCCAGAGGAGGTGAACGTTTTGGTCGTTTCTTCGTCGTAACATTCCGGGTGGCGACGAAAGACCTCCGTGGCTCGCGAGGCCAGAGGTGAGTCGATATAGATCGGAATGGGATCGAGGCGACCCTCACTGACGAGTTCCTTGATTCGCATGACCAAGTCCTGAGTCCGTCCAACGGCGAATGCCGGGACGATAATCTTGCTCTTGTGGGTTTTGGCATGGGTGAGAAGGTCTAGCGCCTTCTGTTTCATGAGCTCACGGTCGGTTTCGTGCAGGCGATCGCCGTAGGTCGACTCCAGTATTAAGATGTCGCATGGCGGCGGTGGTTCAGGATCACGGAGAATCGGCATGTTGGAGCGGCCCAGATCTCCGCTAAAGAGCAGGGTGGTTGTATTGCCCCGCGCCGTATATTTCACTCGAATGGCTGCCGACCCTAAGATATGGCCTGCGTCATGAAAGCTTGCGGTCACACGTGGAGAGATCTTGAGCAGATCTCCGTACCGCATGCCTTCGAAACGGCGGACCAGCTTGCGAACGTCGTCGGTATTGTAGAGTGGCCGGACAGAGGCTCTTCCCTTCCGGTGCTCCTTCTTGTTGACGTAGCTGCAGTCACTCACTTGCACGTGCGCTGAGTCTTCCAGCATGAGTTGCGTTAAGTCGGCGGTGGCTCTGGTGAGGAAGACTTTCCCCGAAAATCCATGTTGTGGAAGAACCGGGAGGGCGCCGGAATGGTCGACATGGGCATGAGACAGCAAGACGGCATTGACTGACTTGGGATCGAAACCCAAGTCTCGATTCTGTTCAAATGCCTCTTCTCGGCGTCCCTGAAATAGCCCACAATCGAGCAAGAGCCGTCGTCCGGGGAGTTCCACGAGGTGGCGACTGCCCGTGACGGATCTCGCTGCGCCGTGAAAGGAGAGCTTCATGATGGTGTCACGCCATTATGACGTCCGATCAGATCCCAGGCTTCCTGGGCGGTTTCAGCATAGTGGAATAGGTGAAGATCTTGTTGTGCGATGAGTCCGTTGTCGACAAGCCATTGCCAGTTGATCGCGCGCTCCCAAAAGTCGCGCCCGACTAGCACGACCATGACGCTGTTCGTCTTGCCGGTTTGGATGAGTGTCAGCGTTTCGAATAACTCATCGAGCGTGCCGAATCCTCCTGGAAAGGCAACGAGCGCCTTGGCACGGATCAAGAAGTGCATTTTCCTGATCGCAAAATACCGAAACTGAAAATTCAGCCCTGGCGTAATGTAGGGATTCGGGCGTTGTTCATGCGGGAGGGTGATGTTCAAACCGATTGATTTGGCTCCCACGTCTGCCGCGCCACGATTGGCGGCCTCCATGATGCCGGGCCCTCCGCCGGTCACAATCACATAGTCGCAGCGGCCATCGACTTGGCAGGTTGATGAGACCAGGCGCCCGAACTCACGAGCCATGTCATAGTATTTGGAGAGTGTGAGTTGTCGTCGCGCGATGGCGACCCGTTGCTGCTGTGTCGAGTCGTTCGGGGCTTGAGCCGCATCCCTCTCTGCTGCCTCGAGTGCATCATTCGCCGCAGTCGGTTCTTGCAGTCTTGCGCTGCCGAACACGACGATGGTCGATTGTATGCCCTCTTCACGTTGGATCAACTCGGGCTTTAGGAGTTCCAGCCCAATGCGGACGGAACGGAGTTCTTCCCGCTGGAGAAACTCTGAATCGCGATCGGCTGGAATATAGGAGGGGTCGGGGGTGCTTGAATCTGAACCAGATAGAAGACTCATGAGGGCGATTATAGCTGGCGCATAGACGTCCGGCAATTCATGATGCGAGGCGCTGGCCTAGAAGGGCCAAAACCACACGATTGGCTCATCCGTGGTTCGTCGTGAAAATCCGTAGGCGCGCACGGCCCACTGAGGATCGAATATCACCTGGAATTGTTCGGGAGTGATTCCAGTCTTGTTTAGGGTCATCGTTGGAGCATACGGCAAAATGAGACGGGCGAGGGCACCGAAGTCGACTGCTGCGGACTTGGTATCGCTCCAATTGTAGAGCGCCACGACGCCGAATTCAGATTCTGCAACTTCATCCGGAGCTCCGATATGGTCAGCCAGCTCGAGCATCGTCGTCTCTCCGATACGGATAAAATTGACCTGTTCTGAAGTCACAACGTCGTTGAAGACCACTCGGCGGACGCTACATCCGGCACAGAGGAGAAGGACAGACAGCATGCCGATGACGAGCCTGATGGAGGGGAAGCATGCTGCCACGTTAGTCACCAAAGGGCCACAATCGGAACTGTGTGCGGCCAGTTCGTTTTCCGTAGACCACTTCCTCGGCGATCCCATTTCGGTTGAAAAACACATAGAGGTTATCGCTCTTGATATCCATCCGAATGAAATTGAGTAATATGAGTAACATCGCGGGCGATTTCCCATCGTAGTAATAGTAGTGAAAGATCTCGCGTTCGTAGCCCCGGACAATGCGATCTGGCGCGCCGATCATTGAGACAACTTCTGCCATAGTCGTCGTGCCTTTTTTGATGCGAGAAATGGCGTCTTCTTGAAGCGGCTCGCCTATTGTCCCCCTGGTCACGACACAACCTTGGGTGAGGGTCATCACGAGGACGATGATGATACCAATCATTGGCTTGAACGATACCACGAGTACTCCTTGGTTAAGCTTCGTGAGGACGATCCTCTAATCCTTTGTGGCCTGCCAGAACAAAGTCGGTTTCAAAGATGGCATAGGATGATGGAGTGAGCCCCACTCGACGGTACACGGCCTGGGCCAAGCTGTTGCTCTCCTCGACGTAGAGACGAACTCCGCACACATTCGGGCTTGTCTTGGCCCTAGCCATGACGGCTTCATGCATCCGGCGAAACACATTTTGGCGACGCCAGGCGGGGTCCACATACAGGCTCTGTATCCACCAGAACGAGCCGTTCCGCCAATCGCTCCATTCATAAGTGATCATGAGCTGGCCCAGCAGCTGGCGGTTCTCACTTTCTTCCAGCTCGGCGACCATGAAAAATCCTCGATCAGGAGATTCCAGGAGGGCCCTCGTTCCCTCTGATAGCCGCTCAAGATCGAGGCGGCGGCCTTCGGTCTCAAAGGCCATAGCGGCACTGAAGGACGCAATTTTTTCTGCATCTCCTCGTGTGGCAAGGCGGACGTTCAGGTGGTCAACGATTGACATGGGATTAGGCCCTCGTCTTCGGAGCTTGGAGCCATCCAGCTTCCGGCTTGTATAGTCCAGCCGTGAACTCCATTTTAATGGCATCTTCCGCTGATAGATGAATGGGTCGAAGCTGCGGCTGCGGGATAAACGCGAGAAAACCGGTGAAGGGATGAATCGCCGTGGGCACAAAGACCATGAGTAAACTGGCTGGCGCCACTTGGAGCGCCAACGGTGCAGCCCCGATGACAAAACCGATTGCCCAGAGACCGTCTCGAGGAAATGGGAACACCACGACGGTGCTACGCCCAAAGCGAGAACGGAAATGAAGCAGATCGGTCATCCCTTTGAGGGTGACATAGACACTACGGACCAGGGGAATCTGCTCGATCCATCGCTCTGTCTTGGTGATTACACGCCGCCCAACGACATGGGTGGCGATCATCCCAATCACCACAACGAGGAACAGAAACAAGACTACGCTGAATCCGGGGGTCTGGACCTCGCCGATATGCCAGGGAAGATCATGAATCAATTCATTAAGAGTATGGAATAATGTGGAAAATATGATGAGCGTTGCCCAGGCCGGCACAAGGACCAGCAGGCCAGCTATGGAATACTGCCATATAGTCTTCGACATCGCCGCTGGCTCCCTCACAGACGTTCAGCAAGATACTAGCCTAACAGAATCCGTATGACCACAGTGCGACGTACACAGGACTTGATCTCTTCGATATCGGTGATCTATTGTAAAAATATAGGATTCACTTGAGCCACACAAGAGGGGTGCGTTATGGCAGATCATGCGGAAGCAAGGCGTCCGGTCAACATCGACAAGGATCTTCTCGCCATTCTCTGTTGCCCGGACACGAAGCAGGATGTGAGCTTGGCTGATGACGCCCTGATTGCCAAGTTAAATGAGGCCGTCACCCGTGGGCAATTAAAAAATAAGGCAAGTAAACCGGTCACCGAACCACTCGACGGGGGTTTAGTCAGAGGCGACAGGAAGATCCTGTATCCTATCCGAGAAGACATCCCGGTCATGCTCATCGAAGAAGGCATTCCTCTGGAGGGAGTGATCTAGCCAGGTTGTTTCACAAACTCCTTCTTCTGCACGACAGTATTCTCACTTTTCTACACTATATTTTCCCCTGGTAATAAGGGGAAGGATCTCCTCGCGACCTTGATCGTCGATGCCGACCCACGACTATACCCACAGCTATCTATTGATGGTCGGTTTTGGATCCGGTCGACGCACCACAATGCTGACACAGATACTCGTATAGGTTGCCGGTCGGGAGAACAAGGAGGAGTCGTTCGCGTGTTGGAGTAGCCACGCGGCACTGAGGGCAGTAGAGCAGGGAAGCGTTGAGCGATTTGAACTGGTCTACCTGTTGAGGAACGCCTTGTTTAGGCCGAGTCATCCTGGGGGACATGCCTGGCGGCCAAGCTTGACCGATTGATTTACGCGGAGGTCCTTGCATGAAGGAATTGTATTCGGGTAGGCCTATGGAGGTCAATAACGAGAGCGCGAATGTTAAGCGGCGGATTCACCAGGAGGCGTTGGGGCTGTTCTTCGACGGAAGCTTAGGACAGGGCCGAAGCAGCCTCCAGATTCCCCGTCCTCCTTGCACCAGCCCATACACGGCAACCCCGCTTAGCAAGCCGTAGAACCAGGCCGTACTCCATGGCCAGAGGTCTGGAGCGTGCAACACAACACCGAGAGCGATATGACCCCCGATCCCCATGCACAGTGCGAAAACAATCCATTCTCGCATCATTGTAATGATTGCCCAGGTGTCATGGGAAGCGAGGAGTGAAACTGGCACGCGGGACCAGTATCGAACGCACCAGCGTTATACCGCTGGCGTCTTGGCCGACTCTATCTCAGTTGCTGTAATCAGGCTCGACAGATAATCGGCAACAAAGTTGAGGGCTTCCTCCCGGCCATCTGCCCGACGCCCCTTTTCTCGGCGCTGGACTGACAATTCGTGATCGAGGTCTGACTTGACCTCTGTGAGCACCCGCTGAAGGGAAGAGGGGGTCAAATTCGCATCCATGTCTTCGAGCTCTTGGCAGCGATCAAGGACCCAGTTCAACCCTTCGATGCGTCCGGAATAATGCTCCTGCTCACCCGTGTCAATCCGTGACATCGTGGTCGCAAATGTCTGGGCCTCGTAAATCAAATTGTAAAAGCTGGTCACGGCTCGCTGTAGGGTAGGATTCATGTCGCTCCTTTGCGCAAGTTATTAACCACTCGATTATACATGAGAAAGCTCAGGCGACAAGGAAAAAGTTATAGCACTAGGTAAACAGGAGGGAATGAAACTCATTCATGAAACCGTAATAGAGGGGGGCGAAATCTTTCAGACTCTCGGGGCTGGTTTCCTTAAGACGCTTGAAGAAAAACACCTGTGCGCGCGGGTCCAACTGTTCCAGTAGATGGCTCAATTGAGCCATGGTGTAACTGCCGGTCGGGACACTGAGGACATAGTGGACGAGGCGCTCGACAAATTGCTGAGCGATATATTCGCTGGCGAGGTAGCCATCCGGGAGTTTTCCTGAAGCCAGAAACTCGCCGAAGGGTATGGCTTGCGCAGCAAATGGAGTTGATTGCTGCTGAGGAGAGGTCACGCCGATGGTATCCTAGCTTGTAATGAAAGACCGTTCAAATACTTTTATAACTCTACTGGACCACCTATGGCGCGTCAAGTGCGCAAAAGGAGCATTCAAGGCCTGAGCCGAAAGGCCGTCGACGATTCAAGGGGCCTGTTCAAACAGAAGGGGCGAAGTGCCGTTTGGCACTCCGCCCCCCTTGCTGACACGAGACCCTAGCTGTGACTTACAGCCAGGTTACGCGCTCGGCCGGCCGAATGTAGATCGGCTCTTCGACCTGAATACGCGCCACTTCCTTGCCCGACTTGTTGAAGCCCAACACGGTATCGTTGTACATCTCGAAACGCTTCCCGTGGATCTGGGTCTCAAACACTTTCGGACCAGGAATGACATCGTACCGGAAGATGATCTGCTGGCTGGCTCTCCACAACTGGAGGACCGCCAACAGCTCACGGCTGGGCACGAGATACTTCTCGATGGCATTGTCGACGCCCGGGCCAAACATCTGCCGTGCATAGCCACGAGGGCTGTGCCGCGGTGGGATGTAGAAGCCGTTGGGCTCGGTGCCCCACTGTGGGTACAGTGGAAGCGCCACCTGCTCCACGCGAATCGCGTAGTAGAGCGGGTGCCACCGGTCTTCCGCCCACAGGCCGTCTTCGCCGATGCGCATCAGGCTCTGCATCCGGATCTTTCCGACGCAGGCTGCCATACAACGCGTTTCCATCGGCTCGCCGCCCGTCAACGGGTCTTTACCTTCGATGCGCGGATAACATGCGATGCACTTTTCAGACACGCGTGTGGTTCCACGATACATCGGCTTCTTGAATGGGCACTGCTCCACGCACTTCTTGTACCCGCGGCACCGGTTCTGGTCGATCAGCACGATCCCGTCTTCGGGTCTCTTGTAGATCGCCTTCCGCGGGCAGGCTGCCAAGCAGCCAGGATACGTGCAGTGGTTGCAAATCCGCTGGAGATAGAAAAAGAACGTTTCATGCTCCGGCAGACTGCTGCCCGTCATCTTCCACGGTTCGTCCCGTGAGAACCCGGTCTTGTCGATGCCTTCCACGAGGGCGCGCATCGAGGTCGCCGTGTCTTCATAGATATTCACGAACCGCCATTCTTGGTCCGTCGGAATGTACCCGATCGCCGCCTGGCCCACTTTGGCGCCCGCGTCGAAAATGGTCATGCCTTCGAACACGCCGTACGGCGCATGGTGCTTGCGTCCGACACGGACGTTCCACACCTGGCCGCCCGGATTCACCTGCTCGATGAGCTGGGTGATCTTCACATCGTAGAACTGTGGGTACCCGCCGTACGGCTTGGTTTCCACGTTGTTCCACCACATGTATTCCTGACCCTTCGAGAAGAGCCAGGTGGACTTGTCTGCCATCGAACAGGTCTGACAGGCCAAGCACCGGTTGATGTTGAACACAAAGGCAAACTGCCACTTCGGATGCCGTTCCTCGTAGGGATACAGCATCTTTCGTCCCAGTTGCCAGTTATACACTTCAGGCATTGTCAATCCTCCTTGTAGTCATGATCAGTTAATTCGTGAATCTCATCAGCTATACATCATCGTCACGGTGAAAGTTGTGCGACCCTTACACCTTGATCTTGATGTGTTCGCCTTTGAGCCACTTGATCATGAACTCGTTCTCTTGGCCCGGTGTAAATCCGGTCCGGACCGGCTCCCATGGACCACGAGCTCCGATGCCGCCGTCTTCCGCCTTGGTGATGCGGATGAGACATTCCTTCGGCACCGTGTTGATCGCATGGTGGTCGACCTGATAGCCCCACTTGAACTTCCAAGCGATGGCATGCTTGCCCGGCAACGAGTCAGTCTGGTGCATCGGCATCAACCAGTTTCTGGTAAAGGACTGTTGGGCCCCGTACCGGAAGTTGGACTGATAACCGGTGTCCACCGCGATGGCGCGTCCGTCTGGGCGCGTCTCGTGGCCTTTGACCGACTTCGGCGTGGCCACGTACGGTGCGTGCTTCGACATCGTCACGTGGTACGGATAGGCCGGGTTGTACTTAGCGCGGATCATGAGGCGCGCCACCTTATAGTACGGATCCGAAGGCTTCCAGCCTCGATAGGGCCGGTCCACCGGATTACCGTCTACGTAGACGTAGTCGCCGTCGTTGATGCCGCGGTCTTTCGCTGCCTGCGGGTTGATGTGCAACTGGTGTTCGCCGACACCAGGCGTCCGCTTGTCCATGCGGTACGGATCGCCGAAGTTCGACTCGTAAATCTGAACCCAGTCATTCACCGACCATTGGCTGTGCACCCGATGCCGGGTCTTCGGAGTGACGCAGTAGAACTGGTACCCCTTCTCCCACAACGGGTTGCTGTGCCGCTTGATTTCCTGCCACGGCAACTTGATGTTCCGCACCGTTTTGTCGTCATGGTGCTGCGCCGTGATCGGAATACCGTAGTCGTCCGGACGGACGTACGGGTTGCTCGTCATGATGGCGTTCGGCAGATACGGTGTCGCTTCCGTGCCCTCACGGTGAGAGATGAAGTTTTCGCCGTATTCGATCGCCTCTGGCTCAGTCCGGTAATTTTCGTACCGGCCGGTCCGCGTCCACATGGGCTTCGACTCGTTGGTCTCTTCCCAGAATGGGGTGCGCGGATAGGTCCGCACCATGACCATCCAGCCCTTTTCCGACTTCAGCATGACGTCTGCGCTGTAGCCGTAGAAGGTGCTGGAGGCATCGAGCATGCGCTGCGCATAGACGTCCACGCGGTTCTCGTAAACGAACTTGAAGTAATCGCGCATACGCTTGTCACCGGTCATGTCCGACAACTTGGCCGCCACGCCTGCGAAGGTATCGAGGTCGTTACGCGTGTCGTACAAGGGCCGGATGCCGCCCTTCCAGATCTGCACCCACGGATTGGAAACCGTGACGGTCATTTCCGGATAGGTGAACTCCATCCACGAGTTCGCCGCGAAGGCGATATCGTTGTGGTTCACGTCCGAGGTCATCTCAATGTCCTGAGTGATCAGGGTCTCGATGTTCGGATCGACGTTACGCACCATGTCATAATGGTGTTTGGCGTTGTTGAGCACGTTCACGTTGACCACCCAACGGAACTTGCTCGGGGTCGGCATGTGCGTCTTACCCGTGAACACCTTGCGCCCGTACTTCGGGGTGCTGACGATCAGGGCGGTGTCGCCGTGGTTCCAGTAACCGACTTCCTCGCCGTAGTAATACGACTTGGTTTTGATTTCCTTCCCGTGCGCGTTCGGATCCAACGTGATGTTGAATGGATCCTCACCCGTGTGCACGGCAATACCAGCACCGGACCAAGGCGTGGCCGTCCAGGTTCCAGCCTTGTAGTTACCGGCCCAGGTATGCTGCCCGGTACCGAACTTCCCGACGTTGCCGGTGACGATGAGCACCATCGCGGCGCCGCGGGAATTGATGGTCTGATGGAAATAGTGGTTCGTACCTTCGCCGTTATGGATGGCGGCAGGCTTGATCGAACCTGAGTCACGCGCCCAACGGACCAGGAGGTCCTTCGGCGTCCGGCAGATCTGATGACAGGTGTCCAGATCGTAATCCTGGAAGTGTACCAAGTACATCTGCCAGACCGGCATCGCGTCAATTTCACGGCCATTGAGCAACTTCACCCGGTAGGTCCCGGTGAGGGCCGCGTCAATACCGCTGTTCTGATAATGCCAGCCAACCTGCTCACGATGGAGCGGAACAGCTGCCTTCTTGTTCAGGTCCCAGACCATCATGCCGCCGAGCCGCTCAACCTGCTCTGGCTTCAATGACTGGACTCGGCCCGAATAGCTCTTCGAGAAGTCCGGGAACTTGTAATCCGCCACCACATCGCGCGGATCGAGGAACTGCAGGGTGTCCGTACGAACGAGCACCGGCGAATCGGTATACCCCTTCAAGAAGTCCACGTCGTGCATATTCTCATCGACGATGATCTTCATGGCACCCAAGAAAATGGCGCCGTCCGACGCGGGCCGTAACGGCATCCAGTAGTCGGCACGATAGGCGGTGGGGTTATACTCAGGCGTGATGACCACGACCCGGGCGCCCCGTTCGATACATTCCAACTTCCAGTGCGCTTCCGGCATCTTGTTTTCGACGAAGTTCTTTCCCCAACTGGTGTTCAGCTTGGAGAAGCGCATGTCGGAGAGGTCGATGTCGGAACCCTGGGCACCGCACCACCAGGGGTGGGCGGGGTTCTGGTCGCCGTGCCAGGTGTAGTTCGACCAATAACGGCCGCCCTGTGCCTGATCCGGACTGACTTTGCGAATCCAGGTGTCCAGCAACGCGTTGACGCCGCCGTTCATCCGGGTGTTGCCCATCTTGCCGATGATGCCGAGGACCGGCATACCCGCACGATGCTTGAAGGTCCGGGTTCCCGCACCCTTCATCATTTCGATCATTTCCGGCGCATAGCCCTGCTCGCGCAGACGACGGGCACCGGCTTCACCGCTGTACCGCGTGGCAATGATGATCATCGCCTTGGCGGCATAGGTGAAGGCCGTGTCCCAAGACACACGCAGCATGTCGTCCAGGAAGCGGCTATCGAACTTGTACTTCCGCTTCGTTTCCGGCGTCAGCTCCGGTGAGCCAGCATCCATCCATTCCTTCCAGCCCTTCCGCATCAAGGGACCCTTCAAGCGATAGGGGCCATAGACGCGGCGATGGAAGGTAAACCCCTTCAAGCACATGCGCGGGTTGTGCGCGAACGTCCCGCGGTTGCCATAGAGATCTTCATAGGTCTGGTGGTCATAGTTCTGCTCGACCCGCATGACCACACCGTTCCGGACGAAGGCCCGGATGCGGCAGGCGTGCGTGTCGTTCGGAGAACAACACCAGGTAAACGACGAATCGTATCGGTACTGGTCGTGATAGACACGCTCCCACGACCGATCCGGATAATCTCCCAAGGGATTGCCCACTTCGATGACCGGCTGAAGCGCGGTCAACGCCAGGACTTTGTCCGCGACCGCGACGGCGGCGACGGTTCCCACGGAGACTTTTAAGAACTGCCTACGTGACAAAAACATTGGTGACACCTCCTAAGAGTTGAGGGCTTCAATAAGCCCACGCGACTTCACTGACGCACAGCGGAAAGTTCAGACCACCCCCCTTCCTTCAGAGCGATGCAAGAAAACAGAATAATCGAATAGTTTTCGAACGACGTATCGGCCGAACTTGTCGATTTATTATGAATGCCAGGCATCATGGGCCTCCTAAGTTCGCAATATTCGCACCAAACCCTGAAAACAATCCGTCTGAAGAAAATCAGTATAAGTTGATGGAAAATAATATAAATATTACATTTTATTAGCTATTTAAATCGCGACGGATATTCGCATGTGGGTACTTGCCGTATCACATTCTCAACCACGAGCTACCGACATTTACCAATTCCTAATAAATCAATGCTTTGCATGAATAAATCGAGCGTTACCTTTCGGTAGCACTTCAGAGTGATTGTAACGAAGGTAACGGAGGAAGAACGATGTTGTTCTGGTCGCTTGACAGGCTCGTTCCTACTCAGTAGAATCCCACCCCTTGCACCGACTGTGATTGGGCGGGAATAGCTCAGTGGTAGAGCATCGCCTTGCCAAGGCGAGGGTCGCGAGTTCAAATCTCGTTTCCCGCTCCAATTTTACTGTCGGTCACGTTTTAGATACTTCCTCAAAGATATTCCATCAACAAATGCTCAGGCCTCAACACCCCTTCTTTTTCACAATTCTCTGATAGACCTAACTCTCCGTCGAAACTATTCAACAGCCTGCCGACACAGGTACCGCTTCGCTATTTTACTGATGTACTGTGAGGTCATCCCAGATGAGGAAGCGCAGGACGTCCAGCAGGCGGGCAGGGTACTTACCGGGAGGGAACGTGTAATGGACACACGGTCCTAGCCATGCTTAATCAAAGTCGTGAAAATCAGTCTAGTAGTTTGGCTTGTTAGTGAATTGTACGCAGGAGGGATTGCAGTCGTCCTACTTGTTCGGCTGCGCGGGAAAGCTCTTCCGGTAGGAGAGGGACGCGACTAAATCGTCCCTGACAATAGAGGGCGGTCACGTCCGCCACCACAGGCCCGGCCGCCCCCCATTTCCGCTCCACCTGTCTGGAAAATTCAGCGGCAGTAGCGGCTGGAAGCTTGGCCATACCCTTCTTCTCCAACGTACGAAGCATGCGGGCATAGAGCTGTACGATCGCATGCTGTGAGGGCGCAATCGAGAGATGCATACTGGCCCAGAGGCCTATCCTGTCCCGGAGCATAAGTGTGAGCAAGGCCAAGCCGACCACCACCATTCCCGTAATAAGGTCCAACACCCCCGGCTGGACGATTCGGGACATGCGCGCCAGCCGATTGAGTACATGGCCTATTGGGACGCTCAACGCCGAAACCCAGACACTCACTCTCTCACGCAATGCATCACTGCCTTCTCGAACTCCGTGAACAACTGCCAATTGATCCTTCCCGCTATAACGCACGAACAGACGATCCCACTGTAATCGAAAGGATTCCCCAAATCTTCGGATAGACTCCCATCGAGAGGTTCCGACCGCTGCACTGACGCTGGGTGTGGGATCCATCGTGATCCAGCCTGATTGCGGGAAGTAGACCTCAACCCAGGCATGCGCGTCCCGCTGACGCACAGTGAAATACCCTCCAAACTCGTTCCATTCTGTGGCCAGGAATCCTGTCACCAGTCGCGCAGGAATCCCTATCGTGCGTAGCATCATGACCATCGCCGTTGCGTAATGCTCGCAGTATCCCGTCTTACGTACGAATAGAAATTCATCGAGCGGATGACTCAGTGTCGCCGTATCGGCCTCAAGGCTGTACCGATAGTTTTCCAAAAGATGCTGCTGGATCGCGAGCGTTTGTCCAAATGGGGTCGAGACCTGCTGAACGACCCGATGCGCTAGGCCAGCAACCTGCTGTGATTCTACGGGAACTTGGAGGTAGCGGGAACGAATTGAGTCTGGATAGGCCAGAGCCATCGCGGCCCGGTCGCCTGCGACGAGCTGCGGGACCTGAGAGGTGACGGAGTATCGGGCACGAGAAGAAGGAGGGAGCGGCAAGTGGAGGCCACTCATGGCATCAACCTGTACGGCAAGAAAATCGCCGCTCACAAGTTCCGCGAATGGAGCGGCAAACAGGACTGGGGTATCGAGCGTTTCCAGCAGAATATCTTGGCGGATCGGCACGGACAGGCTGTCCGGGAGACGGCTGCCAGCTGGACGAGCAAGGAACACCCCCTCCGCCACGAGACTCAATGAACGGCGACGGGTTCCGCTGTGGCTCCATGATCGTCCATTGTATTGATCGTAGGCGAGGCCTCTCAGGTAGAGGCGATCTTTCTCAACAGTGGGTTGGTCAGGCAATTCAACCCGCATGACGATCTGAGGATCCTGTTTGACAGACCCAATCGTCCCCAGGTCAACCCGATCGGAAAACCCCGTCGTCCGCAGAGCTTCTCCATGTGTTTTTTGTAACACGCCGGCCCCGATACGAGGGATCACAAAGAAGATGGTAAGCGTCAGACCAACCGTCATGACGGCGGTTCCGTTCGTCAACCAAAAGAAGCGGTGAGTGATCCTGCTCGGGAATGTTGCGTGACAGGCTGACGTGCTCGTGGGTGTGACGACGGCAGAGGCTTCGACCGTTTCCTGGGTCAAGTGATACAGCAAGAGTGTCCAGACCGCCCCGAGCAGATACAGCAGAAAAATCGGCAGATACCACGCATCGGTTGTGAGTGCGGCAGAGGCCAGGATTGCCATGAGGCCGATGGCATAGAGGTGCCGATAATCACACCGCTGTTGAAGGGTGAGCAACTTGATGCCCAGTAACATGACCAAGAAATGGATACCAGCCGGGAGAAGATCTTGTGATACCACCGTCAGATCGATCAGAAATATGACAAAGGCGCCGATCAACAGAACGTTCCAAATGGCTGGGGAGACAGTGACCCGTGCCATCGCCCGCCGAACAAAAGAAATCCCTCCCGCATCACACAACGTGACGATGAGGATGATCGCCGTCGGAAGGGCGATCCAGAAGGGGACACTTTGCGCAAACACCAGTCCGCTGAATGCGATGATGGCGAGGAGGACGGAGCTGAGCTTAAAGGCTTGATCAAAAGGCATGGGTTAATTCTTCGAGTTGCGCCGCGTGGAGCACTCGATCGGCCTGTGCCGTGTTTGTAGATGCCGCCTGCTCCGACCAGGGGACAACCGCCACAGTGTGACCTCGATCGGCTTCGTGGGGGAGCAATAGGTGCTCGCCGCCTTGGTTGGCCTCACTCGTTTCAGGTGGATGCCGTTCGCAAAGCGCCAACAGGCGTAGCATCGCAAAGAGATGGGCGGATCCCGATCCGAGCCCCGAGTCCTCCCTCCCAACGATCAGTCGCACGGGGTAAGCCCGTTCTGTCAGTTGCCAGAGGAGCGATGCGACGAATGTCACACTTCGTTCGAATAGCGGTTCGCTTTCGTCGGGAGCCACGATCGA
Organism: Nitrospirota bacterium; assembly: GCA_030645475.1. Classification (NCBI taxonomy): domain Bacteria; kingdom Pseudomonadati; phylum Nitrospirota; species Nitrospirota bacterium. Next base: position 81,091 of record JAUSMA010000069.1, on the reverse strand, counting down.
AAGAATGACCAGGATGCGACGCTGATCTTCTGCTTCGGTTTCCCGCACAATGAGCTGGGATGTGCGGGCCGTTGTCATCCAATGAATGGATCGCGAGTCATCGCCCGGTTTATACAGACGTAAGTTGTAGAGTTGGGTCCCATGTCCTCGTCGTGAGAGGGACTCGCCTTGTCCTTCGCTGACCAATTCATCCATGAATCGCAGGGCGAGTGGCTTGATGGGAGGACTGACAAGCAGATGAGCTTCCGTTGCGTAAAACCCTTTCTTGAGAAATAACCCAAATGGAAATAGCGTCTGCGCCCGGATGCCTTCAAACCGAATCCAGCCCCGTTTTGTCGCCAGGAATGGATAGGACAAGAGCATCGAGCTCTGTGCAGGGAGGAGGTGAATGGCGAGTCCTCGGTCGACATCCTGGCCTTCGACAACATCGAGCAAACGCAGGGAAAAGCTGGGCAGGTGCCGATGCCGGTTGGCGACTGAGAGCGTGAGGGTGGCCGGCTCATTGGCCATGATGAGATCGGGCACATGCCGGCGGATTTCCAATCGGCGGAGACAATGCTCGGAGAGCAGTCCGGATATCACGATGAGGCTGAGCATCATCGCCAGCAGTAAATAAAATAGATTGTTCCCGGTGTTAATGGCGGCAAGCCCGATCCCGAATGTAAATAGAAGAAACCTGGTCCCTTCAGACGTAAGTCGAATCGACCGCCGACGGGACAGACCTCGCAGGGACGAGAAGACCGAAAAGACACGGAGGGTGAGAAGTGGATGCTTCACGCGGGACTTCATCCAGTTGGCCGAGGCGTCCATCCGTGACAGGCTATACGGGGACGGAAACTGTCTCAACAATATCGAGGACCATGCGTTCGGCCTGTTCGAAGCTCTGGGTCCGCATCCCGTGGGTCCGATTCAGCATGACACGGTGGGACAGCACGATCGGCGCCAGCTCCTTGATGTCGTCAGGAAGGCAATAGTCGCGTCCCCGGACGACCGCCAATGCCTTGGCAGCCTTGCTCAGGGCTAGTGCCCCTCGGGTGCTGACGCCCAGAGAAAGAAGTTCACTCTGACGGGTTGCTTGCACAATCGCGAGCAGATAATCAGTCAAGCTCTCTTCCATATGTACCCGATCGACGCGGGCCTGTAATGCCAATACTTCGTGAGCCGTCAATACCGCTTCCAATGCTTCAGCCGGATGCAACGAATGCGGACGGTCGAGGACCTTTCGCTCTTCCTCAAGTGAGGGGTACCCGATAGAGAGGCGCATCAGAAACCGGTCAAGTTGAGATTCCGGAAGGGGAAATGTCCCATGATATTCGGCGGGGTTCTGCGTCGCGATGACCATAAAGGGCTGCTCAAGCGGATGGGTCTGATTATCGACGGAAATCTGTGCCTCGCTCATCGCTTCCAGAAGACTGCTCTGAGTCTTCGGCGTGGTGCGATTGATCTCGTCGGCCAGTACAACATTGGCAAAGATTGGACCCGGTATGAACTCGAACCCCTGTTTTTGCCGATTGAACATGGAGACGCCGACGATGTCGGAGGGCAAGAGATCGCTGGTGAATTGAATGCGCTTGAACGAACAGTCGAGTGACCTAGCCAAGCTGTGTGCCAACGTGGTTTTACCGACCCCCGGCACATCTTCGAGCAGAAGATGGCCACGGGCCAGAAGGCAGACCACCGCCATTTCAATCACATGGGTCTTCCCCTTGATGACCAGCCCAATATTGTCCTGGATTGCCCGGATGGTGTGAGCTGAACTCATGTTGAGATTAGTGGTCCTGGTGATTCAGGCGTGCATGGTGATCTGACACGATCGAAGTCTAACAAAGGGTCTGGAGACGGTCAATTTTCACGTGAGTTTTTGCATCGACCAGTCTGGAGACGGTGACGCATAAGGGTTTGCGATGGTGGGACGATTCTATTCTCGGTCTATTCCGGCACGAGGATCAGCATCCAAGGAGGGGTCTCCTCGACCATGTCAGAAAACCGCCGGGCGGTACTACTGGAAGGGATGCCTGGGAAGACGGCTCCACGGCGAATATGAACGGAGCGGAAACGATAGGTCGGGCTCTGCATCGGGAGAAGGGGGAGCACGCGTGGAATCTGCCTTCGTAAGGGGCTGCAATCTGAGAGGTTCAGGGTCTCGCCTTGCGCAAGGCTCGAGAGTCGCTCGAAGATCACGCCGAAAATCGTCGGGAGATTCGCTGCTGTGAACGGCTGATTGTCCGGTCGATAGCGGGCCTCGTCGAGAAGTTGTGCGAGGACTTCCCAGAAGACCTGGGTATCCACGGCTCCAAGGACACAGAGGAGGCCGCGGCGCGACAACAAGTCGAGCAGGGCCAGGGGACCTCGAATCTCAAACTTCCAGGGAGGAAAGAGCAATGCACGGTCCCCATGCTGAACCTCCAGGGCCGGCTCTCCTACGTAATGGGTTTGCCGGAACGTGCCTTTGGTTCGATGGAGCTCTTGCGTGATGGTCTGATCGGATAATCTGGTCGGTTCGTAGGCAAATGTGGGGGTCGCAGGAGCCCAGCAGGTTGCGATTGTATAGCGTGGTGCAAGCTTCCCGGCTTGATCCAGGTTACCCAGATCAAACATGTCGTGGTTTCCAAAGAATTGAAACGAGAGCCCGGTCCGGGACCGCAAGCCGTTGAGTCGCTCCCGTTCCGGATGGAGTGGGCCGCCCAGCTGTGAGCCTGGCTGAAGGCGATCAAGTGCATGGAGAATCAACTCGCGCTGTCGCTGTTGAAGGGGAGCCACATATTGCTCGACCAGTTCAGTGGCAAACGAGAGGTCGCCAGCACCCACATCGAGCAGGGACGCCACATCCGCATCGAGCAACAAGTCAAAAGGATTTTCGTGGGAATGAGCGAATGCATCAATCTCTTCGCTCCGCAGAGAGGTCATTGGCCATTGGGACGTCGGACCCTCAACAACACCGAGCCATACACACAAAGCCCGCACGGCTTTTGTCGGGGGTAGGCCTGTGAGTTCCTTCAGTCGGGGGCCGGGAAGATCCTGAATCCGTGCGGCTTCTGCATTTCCCAGCGCCACGGTAATGGCATCGCGGATAGTGACAGACAGATCGGCACGATGAGCTTCCTCAATCAACCGTTTCAACGTCGCAGTGAGCCGACTCGCCTCAACAAGTTTGCGTGAGGCCTCCCACTCCTTCTCTCGTTCCTGCAAGAGCTGTGTGACCTGTGAACGGAAGTCTGCAAGGACCTGTGCGGTGGAATTCATGAGTTGGTTGGTGCGAGGTTCGTGTTGGTAGATCAGTCGATGTTCAGCTGGCGAATGTCTGTCAGCATAACGACCTGAACCATGAGCGTCAAGGATCACGTCTTGCCGCATCGCGAGACCTATGTTAGGTAGAGATCATGCCTAACACTGCTGTACCGTTCGCGAGGCACGCGATCTTTGCTATGTGCCAACTGCTATTGGTCGTTGGGGTCTTGTGGGGCTCCGTGGCCTGCGCGAGTGGAGACGGAAGCATATCTTCTGTCTCCTCGCAAGATAACCACCGTACTCCGTTCCAGGAATGGCAAATCATCGACACGGCGACGGGTCAACCGGTATCTCTCGACCAGTGGAACTCGCTGTTACTGCAGCAGGACATCATCTATCTGGGCGAGGAGCATCACAATCGATTTCACATTGATGCAGCAATAACGCTGCTCCGGAGGTTGAAGACGGAGGGGCGCACACCGGTCTTGGCCATGGAAATGTTCGGCTGGGACGGCCAAGCAGCATTGGATTTGTATCTTTCCGGTTCCGTACCGGCCCGACAGGAATTCCTCGAGGCCGTCCGCTGGACACAAAACTGGGGAGGTTCTTACGAGGACTATGAGCCGTTGGTCCTGTTGGCAAAGGAGCAACATTGGACGGTTAGCGCCATGAATCCCCCAAAGGCGTTGATCCGAAGCGTCGCCCAACATGGATTGGCTCAGGCACAGTCTGATTCGGTCATGTCGGAATGGGGCATGAAGGACGAAGCCATCGTCGATGATCCGGTCTACCGAGCCCGCATTCTCGAACAACTCCAGGCCTGTCATGGCGGCGGGAATGATAGCCTCTATCAGACAATGTATGAAGCCTCCATGGTCCGAGACGAAGGAATGGCCAAGACCTTAGTCAATCGCCTCAACCGGATTCGCTCGGGAACTGATCTGATGGCCGGACCGCTGGTGAGCTACACCGGAGGCGGACATATTCAGCATAACCTTCCGGTTCCAAAGCGAGTGATCCGCCGCCTGACTGATCCAGTCCGCCAAATGAGCGTCTATATGACGTCGTTCGAGGTGGGGCGTATCGAGGAACTACAAGAGATGATCCGTGAAAAAATTGCAGATTATCTCTGGCTGACTCCTGTCAGTGCACAGGGGCCGCCACGCCGATGCCGATAGAAACATGAGTCGTAAGTGGCACCGAGCACTTCGTGGGGGTCGCCTCTCACATATAATATAAGGAGAAGTGATGTCTGAAAAACCAGTGATTGCCCAGCGAACTCCCTGCACGTTAGAAGTTGGTCCGGGAACCGTCTATTGGTGTCGATGTGGTCGCTCGAAGACACAACCGTTTTGCGATGGATCCCATACGGGGACTGAGTTCTCACCGATGGAAGTCCATTTCGAAGAAAAAAAACAAGTCTCACTTTGTGGCTGTAAACACACGAAGAAGCCGCCTTTCTGCGACGGCTCCCACTCGAAGATCTAACGAATCGCCCTTCGTCTGACGTGAGACTGCACTATCTGATTTCTGAGGATGGCACGTTGATAACGACGGAGAATCTCGAGGCATCATGACTGCCGGTGAAAAACCGACGAACTCTTGACAGTTTAGTCGACCCGTCTCAGACTACGCGGGAACATCAGTTGGAGTCATTCGCGATTGGGAACACAGCGCATGCGAAATAAGATCCCCTGCTCTGCTGAGCGGTTAAGCCTCCTGGACCCTCCCATGATCCAGGCAGTGGTCGATCGCAATGCCTTTCACATTGGCAGTCAGTACCTCTCCGAGAATCGCGTTCGGATTGTCGAGGCCGATGACGCGCAGATTTCGTCCGCCGTCATTGGGAATTCCGGCCTCTACGAACAGACGATCCGTCTCAAGGAGGGGCATCTCATCTCCAAGTGCAGTTGCTCACTGCCCGAAGAGCCCATGTGCCGCCATTGCATCGCAGTTCTGCTGGAGTATCATCGGTGGGCACAGCCAAGGAACGGTCAACAAAAGAAGACGAAGCCATCCGCAGCCCCGCAGTCGGCACAGGCCCCTCCGCATAGCAATGGTGCGACCACACCAAATTTCGCGACGACAACAGACTTCAAGCTGGGCGAGGTGATGGCCTTCATCGAATGGCTACAACCTACGATCAAAGCGTTGGAGCGAGGCCAACCGTTGCCTGATTCGCCAAAACTCGGTGGCGAACTGGCTCCCTGGACTCAAGCCATTCGCAATTTAGAGGAACGCCGCCGCGAGAGCGAAGATGTGCGGATCAACTTGGAATCCGATATGCGGGACCGAGAGGCCTATGTCGGCCGCTTGACGCAACAGCTGCAAGCCTCCATGGAAGAGATCAAGGCCACCCAAGCCAGCACTCAGAGCCTGCAGCAAGAACTATCAGCTTGCAAGGAGATGCTGGCGAAGGTTTCTGAGGTGGCGTCCGAGGTCGGGAGTTATGACAGTCAGCTGAAGTCTCTGGCAGGTGAGGTCTTATCAAAAGGGGCACAGCTCGACAAGCTTGCCAATTCATTCAGGGAAGTCTCAACGGCATTGAAGGCGCTGACCAAGCCCTCCGGCACCTCCTAGCCCATACCGTTCGCACCCTCTCCGGTTCTCTACCCTCGTAACCAAAACCATTGCGAATTGCCAGTCAATTTCAGTATAATGCGGCCCTTGTTCGTCTATTGATGAAGGGAGGGTCGAGTGATGAAAAAGATCGGCGCAGAGGTTCTCGCAGCGGCTGGCATGGTCCTGTTGACTGGCGTCACCTATGTTCTGGCGAATGAAACGAAGGGTGAAGGCGCGCCAGACTATAGCGGGATCTCCACCATATATTACACATTGATCGGGTTGATTCTTGCCTACGGCTTCTACGACTCCTTCCTCAAGAAGTCCTAGGCCATACACAGATCAATTGAGTTCGGTCCCTGCCCGATGTCGTTTGTATTGGGCAGGGACTTTCTCCCCCCTGCTTTCCTCTTCATGAGCCCCGGTCACCGGTTCCGCTGGAGCAATGGCTCAAGCGCTGGGAAGATCTTTTCAACAATTACGCGATAGCCCTCTCCCGTCGGATGAATACCGTCTGCTTGATTGAGCAGAGAGGAGCCCGCCACACCATCGAGAAAAAATGGAATCATCGTGAGATGATATTGGTTCGCCAACGCGCGATAGAGCGCCTCAAATCCGGCGGTATACTCCGTACCATAATTAGGGGGGAGTTTCATCCCGGCTAAGACAACCGTGACCGACGACTGTTGAAATTGCTGAATGATCCGCTCAAGGTTGCCCTTCGTCTCTTGAAGACTGAGGCCACGAAGCCCGTCATTGCCGCCTAACTCTACAATGACGATCGAAGGCTTACTATTCAGGACCCATGGTACCCTCCTCAGTCCACCGGCCGTCGTCTCACCACTGACTCCCGCATTGATGACCCGATAGGAATAGCCGACCACGTCGAGCTTCTGCTGTAGTTGGGCGGGGTAGGATTCATGCTGTGCCACACCTAAGCCGGCCGTCAGACTGTTGCCGAAGGCGACAATCCGTGGGCGGCCGGCAGAGACTTGGGCCTTCGATCGACCCGGCTGTGCCGTGACGTCGGTTCCCAGCTGTTGCCCAACGCCTTCACGATGAGCACTTGAAGAGGGAGAAGAGGGTGCATTGGCACGGTCACACCCGTAGAAGACGATGAGGGACAGGCAGAATAATAGTTTTGTGAGTAGCCATAAGTGACGCATATTTGTTGAGTATAATACAGGCTTCACGCAGACGATATGGTAGGAGCCTGACGAACATGATCACACTCGATCACCTCACGATGCGCTTGGCCGGCGGCGGGCATCAGATCACGATCCTTGATGATATCACCGTCGCAATCCCTGACAAGCAACGCGTGGCCATCGTCGGTCCATCGGGAAGCGGCAAGTCCACCTTGCTAGGCCTCATCGCGGGGCTGGATCAGCCAACGTCTGGATCCATCACGATAGACGGAGTCGAGATCTCTACAATGCGAGAGAACGCCTTGGCGCGATATCGCCGCGATCACATCGGCTATATCTTCCAATCCTTTCACCTCATTCCCACCCTCACGGCCCTGGAAAATGTCCTGGTGCCATTAGAGTTGGCTGGGATACATGGAGCGCAGGCTCGTGCCACGGACCTGTTAGGGGCTGTTGGTCTTGCTGGTCGCTTGTCCCATTATCCCGTCCAACTGTCGGGAGGCGAACAGCAGCGGGTGGCTGTGGCCAGAGCCTTCGCCTGTCGCCCACCGATCCTGTTAGCGGACGAACCAACCGGCAATTTGGATTCGGCCACAGGGCAACACATCATGAGTCTGCTTCTGTCGCTTCATCGCGATTTCGGCACCACCCTCGTCCTCGTCACGCACGATCGAGCCATGGCCTCTTCGATGGAACGAATCATTGCGTTGCGCGACGGTCGCATCGAATCCGATAGCCTCAATGACTCAGAGCCTCCGGTCGTAGAGTCACCACGGTGAACCCCTTCATCTTCAAAATGGCCTGGCGGGAAACCAGAGGCGCGTGGCGCCACTTTCTGTATTTCTTCGCTTGCATTGCGATCGGCGTCGGAGCCTTGGTCGGGGTATCGCTGTTTAGCTTGAACGTAGATCGCGCCGTCACGAAAGAAGCGCGCGGCCTATTAGGCGGCGATCTCGAAATTCGTCTGACACATCCCCTGAGTCTTGCCGGCCAGACGGTCCTGGACTCGCTGGGCGAGCGAAACATCGTCTTCACCCATGTGAGCGAACTCATCGCCATGGCTGCGCGCACCACTCAACAGCCCTCCGAAGCCCAATCGACTCAGATCATCGAACTCAAAGCAATCGAATCGGCCTATCCCCTGTACGGGGCGATCCGGCTCGACATGGCGCAATCGCTCGATGTCCTACTCCACCCGGATGAACATCGCTGTGGCGGACAGGCCTGCTTTGGGGCCGTGGTGCAGGAGTCGCTGCTGATCCGGATGGGCCTCTCCGTGGGAGATGATTTCAAGATCGGTCACGTGAGATTTTTAATTGCCGGTATAGTCAGGACCGAGCCGGATCGAATGGCCAATGCGTTCAGCTTAGGCCCACGGGTGATGATTGCCCAGGAGGGGCTACGGGCAGCGGAGCTGATCAAGCCGGGGAGCCGGGTACGAGAGCGGTATCTCGTGAAGATACCGCCCGGCATACCGCTGGAACCGCTCCTCACTGAACTGCGTGGTCGGCTGGCGACAGACTCCGTGCGCATATCCAGCTATCGCACGGCCCAGCCACAGCTGAGACAATTTCTCGACCAGCTCTCCCGTTACCTCGGGCTGATTGGTCTCACGGCACTATTCATCGGCGGACTGGGGGTCGGGACCTCGATTCACGCGTTCTTGCGTGACAAACTGCGAACGATCGCGATCTTGAAAGCGCTTGGCACCGATTCGACCATGGTCGTCTCGACTTATGTGGTGCAAACAATCATCTTAGGATCAGTGGGAAGCTTCGCGGGAATCCTCTTGGGGATCGGGCTTCAACGGATACTCCCTCCCCTTATGACCGGTCTATTTTCGTCCGACCTCCTCGACCAATTGGGCGTCTCCTCAGAACTATCGTGGTCCTCGATGTGGCCCTTGATGAAAGGGGCAGCGCTGGGACTGTTGTCGACGCTACTATTTACCCTCTGGCCTCTCTTGAAAACTCGAGACATTCACCCTGGTGCAATCTTTCGGCGTGATGCTGAACAGGCGGCGGTCAAGCAGCAGACCGCTCCTTTACAATGGTGGGTGAGATGGGGGCTGACCGATCGCTTAAATGTTGGCACGGCCGCAGGAATCATCCTCGGGCTCTGCGCGCTTTCGGTATGGCAAGCCGGCTCATGGTCGATCGGGTTCCTGTTTCTCGGAGCATTGTCTTTCGCCATCGTCCTCCTCTTCGTCTGCGCGCGGATGTTCATGCGATTGCTGGGCTGGATGCCGTTGCCTCGCGTCTTGAGCCTTCGCTATGCCGTTGGCAATGTCGTGCGGCCAGGAGGGCAGGCAGCCGGCATCATGGTCGCCATCGGTATCGGCGCCATGATGATTGTCACGGTGACGTTGGTGGAGCAGGCGTTGCTTCACCAAGTGCAGGAGAGTCGACCGGCGGATGCCCCAACCTTCTTCTTTATCGATATTCAGCCTGATCAAGCACAGGAGTTCGTATCGCTGGTACGTCGCCAGATCGGACAGGTAATTCCTGAACTGACGCCACTGGTGCGTTCACGTCTCCATGCAATCAATGGGCACATCGTCACCGCAGAAGAGGGAATTCAGAAGGACGAGAAGCGATCAGAGGGAAAAGAAGAACGGGGGAAACAATGGTACCTCACCCGGGAATATGTGTTGACCTTTCTCGAACAGCTCCCGAAAGATAATCGGCTCGTCAAAGGGGAATGGTGGAAACCTGGGCAGGTCTTCTCAACCCCTCACGTCTCAGTAGAGGAAGAGGCCGCCATGCACTTGGGTCTCGAGATCGGTTCACTCGTGGAGCTCGATATTCAGGGGACCACCCTGTCGGCAGAAGTGAGCAGTATCCGGAAAGTCGAGTGGGGGAATTTCTCGACAAACTTCTACATGATCTTCTCTCCCGGAGCGCTCGAAGGGGCGCCGTTTACCTATGTGGCGACCGTGCGGGTCTCGCCGGATCAAGAAGTGCCGCTGCAACAGGCCGTGGTCGCCTTATTTCCCAACGTCAGCGCGATTCATATCGGCGACGTACTCGATAGTTTTGCGCGGGTACTCGATCGCCTGTCTCTGGCAATCAGGGCAGTCGCATTATTTTGCGTCGTGGCCGGCGGGTTGGTCATGGCAGCGGCGCTCGCCGCAACACGATATCGGCGCCTCTATGAATCGGTGATCCTGAAAGCGCTCGGCGCCACTCGCGGTCTGATAGGGCGTGCGTTTGCCATCGAGTATGTCTTGTTAGGCACCGTGGCGGGGCTCATTGGTCTGTCGCTCGGGACAGTCTTGTCATGGGCGGTGTTGCGATATCTGTTCGATCTCCCCTGGAGCCTGCATCCACGGGTGCTTGGCATCGGGCTCTTCCTGACCATGTTATTGACGCTGGTCGTAGGGTTTGCCAGCACATATCGGATTCTAGGCCAACGGCCGCTCGCCGTACTTCGACATGAGTAAGGTGCACCCAAGGGCATGTCCCTGTTGTTCGTGCATGCGTAGGGCGAGCCAGCGGACCGATTGGCTCGTGTGAAGAAAACGGGCAGGCAATCAGACTGCGTAATCTGGCAAGCGCAGGTCGAGAATACGGCGAATACGGCGTTCCTCTGAATGGAGAAATCCTGAAAACCTGAGACCAACACCGTCGGTAAAGCGGGCCCGCACGATCGCCTCATCGATCATGATGGGGAGATCATACTCACCAGACTGAAGCTCCAGCATCACGTGGCATCCCATCGGGAGTCGTTGATTCGTTCTGATACGGCATCCTCGCAGCGACAAATTCACCATGGTCCCTTCAACCACGACCCGTTGGGTCGGATCGTGAACGGGCCGAACCTGTGCTGGATACTGAACAGGCACACGCTCATAGTTTCGACGAGGGTTCGTTGTGAGCTTGCCGAGGAAGGTGGTAAACCGATGGGCACAGAGCTGACAGCGAAAGGGGTAGATGGTCAAGGTGCTAAGGAGTCGCTCTGTGACTCCTGATCGAGGGGCCAATTTTGTTTTCGCGGTCCCGCACTTCGGACAGTTCGCAGTGCGCATGGTCGGTCAACACTCCCGTGATTCGCCGTTGAGAGACGATGTCAGTCCATTCAACAGAGGAGATAGTGTACCGACACCTTCTGCCACACAACAAGCCCTCATTCAGGGGGGGCGTGAGGCGAAGGTGGACATCAGCCTACGTCCTGTCAGCCCTATTGTGAATGGGTCACAGCTGCCCCTGCCCCCTCGCCTTTTACGATCGTTCATCAACGGCCTTGAGATACTGACGTAGCACGACCCCATCCCGTTCCCGCACGTTTACCGTAACCCGTAGCTGCTCCAGGTACTGTTCCAAGGTTTTCCCACCGAGATCGATCTTCCGTGAGGCAAAGAACTCTCGCACATCTCGTTCGAGTGTTAGGGTTGCCAGGTTGACAATCCCCCCACACATGCGACGCAAACCTTGCTTGGGGAATAACTGGTCCATCTTCTCCCAGTTCATTTTCACAAAGTCCCAGGCCAATTCTCTGCCATACACGTTGCCTAGGATGGCGCTGACGAGGAACGGCGCATCTTGTGTGCGGATTTCTCCGCTAATGGTGCGGGCGAGTGTGCGTTCAAGCAATGCCGGAGACTGGAATGCCGCGAGCGAGAAGAGATAGCGCCGTTCTTCCTGAGGTGTAGAGGCGCTAAGAAAGCATGCGTTAAATTCCTCGTACCTGGTTGCATCGCCTCTATGCGCGAGGATCGCAACAAGCGCGGGCACGACATTGGGATCGACTGCTGCCGCATCCTGCCTGTAAGTCACATACAGCTCTGCTGCGCGAGCTTGAATCGCGGCATCGTTGCCAAGTTTTCCTAGCGCCCCGATCAACTCACCCCGTAATTGCTTCGTCCCTTCGCTCTCGCCGCTCCGAGGGACCCACCCCAACTCTGCCACGGCGGGACCGAGGCGCGCACGAACAAACGCTTCCAGGGCTGGTCGATCCTCCCCTGCAATGACCTTGTTGAGAGATGAAAAGGAGTCTAACAAGACAGCCCAGACATTCTTGTCCCGCTCCGCAGTGAAACGGGCGGTCAGATCCAGATATTCCGTGAGGGGCATGAGACCTGCGACGGTCGTGGCCCAGGCGTCGTTGATCAGATTGAACCGCTCGGTAGCGGCAAGCTGATCCATGCCACCGTTCAGAAGACGACTGAGCAGATCCGGCGCATAGCACACTCGATAGAACCCATGGCCCCCCTCATTCAGCAGCACAGATTCCCAGTCTTTCGGGAGGGGAATGGTCATGTCTTTCTCCGTCAGAAGCATGCGGGTGGTACGGCTCTTACCGCCGATTGTAATGCGCAGCTGGAGGGGAATCTGCCACCGCTGGCCCGATGATGGACTGGATGGCTCATCGCCCAGATAGCTGAACCGTTGTTGGGTGATGGTCAATTTGGACGACGGACTCACGTGGGCGGTCACGAGCGGAAACCCTGGCTGGAAAATCCATCCGTTCATGAGTTCCGGCACCGGCTGTTTGGCGATCTTGCCCAGCGAAACCCAGAGATCGTTCGTGTCCGCATTCCCGTAGGCATGTGCGTGCAAGTAATCCCGGACCCCGTCGCGGAAGACCGTTGGACCGATATGTTGCTCCAACATGCGCAGTACCGACGCGCCCTTTTCATAGGTCAACACGTCGAACATGGCGTCGGCGTCCTTGGGCGCTTGCACCGGATATTCGATCGGTCTGGTGCTATGCAATCCGTCGACAGAAAACGCCGCGGCGCGCGAGACGCCAAAGCTGTCCCATCGTTTCCATTCCGGCTTCCAGGCATCCACGGCCAGCATTTCCATAAATGTGGCAAAGGCTTCGTTCAGCCACAGACCGTTCCACCAGGACATGGTAACCAAGTCTCCGAACCACATATGCGCGTTTTCATGGGCCACCACATCGGCCACACGTTCCAGTTCGCTATGCGTGGCGCTCTGTCGATCGACCAGTAAAGCCGTTTCACGATAGGTGATAGCCCCAAGGTTTTCCATGGCACCGGAGGCAAAGTCAGGAATGGCGAGCAGATCCAACTTGTCCCCTGGATAAGGGATTCCATAATATTGCTCAAAAAATGAGAGCGACGCTGCCGCAATGTCTTGCCCAAATCGCGCAAGATGCCCCTTGCCGGGAACGGCCCAGAGGCGAAGCGGAGTCTGGCCTACCATAGTCGGTTCAGTCGGCTCGATCTTCCCCACGATGAAGGCAACCAGGTACGTCGACATTTTCATGGTGTCCGCAAACCGCACCGTCTTCTTCCCACCCTCACGCGTTTCAGATGCGATCGTGCTGTTGGAAACAGCGGTCAAGGTTGGGTCGATAACCAACGTGGTCGCAAAGACGGCTTTAAAGTCCGGTTCATCCCAACAGGGAAAGGCTCGGCGGGCATCAGTGGCCTCGAACTGTGTCGCCGCCATATTGCGTGTCACCCCATTCTCATCTTTGTAGGTGCTGCGATAGAAACCTCGGAGTTTGTCGTTGAGGGTGCCTGAGAAACTAATTGTCAGTCTCCATCTACCTGGCGAGAGTGGCTCGGCGAACGTGAGATGGCAGCGTTGGAGCGTTGCATCCAAGGCAATCGTCGCCCCTCTCGCTGGACCTGATTCTCCTTCAATCTTCGCCGAAGCGATGTCCAGGTCTATGGCATTGAGGACGATGTCAGAGGTCGGCCGATGGACCGTGACGGTAATGGTTTCTTGACCAGCAAATCTCGCGGTCGCCAGGTCTGGCTCCAATCTCAAATCGTATCGAGTCGGGACCACATGCCTGGGAAGCCGGTATGGATCAAGCACGCCTGGAGAAGAGGCCTGGTTCATCGTTTCACCTTTCGGTCGTTCGGTCATCGTATTCGCAAAGGGACTCTAGAAGCACGAGCTGAAGAATGGTGCGAGTGGAAGGGCCAGAATGAATCTGACATGTGCGGTGAGGCGCTGTACGGTTGCCGTCTGCTGAGCGGCTCGGTCATGTCCTCGTTGCAGGATATGTTTCAACTCCGTTGGCGGTGCCCACGATGAGCAGGTCTGTTCGTCCGACAAAGAGACCGGTCTCAACGACGCCTGGAATGAGGTTCAAGGCGATCTCCAGTTCTCGCGGATTGTCGATCCGTGGGAGATGGACATCCAGAATCACGTGGCCTGCTTCCGTGTTGAAGGGCGATCCGTCCCGTTCACGGAGTACCACCGGACTCTTCGTCAGGGCTTCGATTTCTCTGGCCGTACTGCCCCAGCCGAAGGGGATCACCTCGACCGGAAGAGGAAATGATCCCCCCAGTACCGGCACTCGTTTGGTCTGATCGACCAGAACGATGAACTGTTTAGCCGAAGCCGCCACGATCTTTTCTTTCAGGAGCGCGCCGCCGCCGCCCTTGATGAGATTGAAGCCGGGGTCGACCTGGTCCGCCCCGTCGATCGCCACATCGATCACCCAGGCATTATCGGCATCGATGAGCGTAATCCCCTGTTGCTTGGCGAGCGTAGCCGTTTCCTTGGACGTGGGCACTCCGCGGAGTCTCATGCCAGAACGAACCTTGGCCCCCAGCGCGACGATCATATGTTTTGCCGTTGAACCGGTCCCGAGTCCCACGACCATCCCATCACGAACATATTCAACGGCAGCTAACGCCGCCGCCCGTTTCAGCGAATCGAGATCTGTGGCCATTATGAGGTCTGCCGTGCAAGGTGGGCTGCAAATGCGGCGGCGCCGAGCAAGGCAGTATGTTGGTTCATCACGACCTTGACCGGGATTGAACTCATCAAACGCTTGTAGCGGCCCTTATTGGTAAACGACTTCATAAACGTACCGTCCTTGAGTTTCGCGAGCAGCTTCGGTGCGATGCCGCCGCCCAGATAGACGCCGTTGAGTGACATCGCTTTCAACGCAAGATTGCCGGCTTCGGCGCCGTAGATAGAGGCAAACAGATCGAGTGCCTGCTTAGCGATCTCCGCCTGGCCTTTGAGCCCGGCTTCTGCAATCACCGCCGCCGGGTCACCGGCTTTGATTTGCTCTGAAAGCCAGGTGGGCTCATTCTTCCTGCTGTCACGAACATAGTCATAGATGGCATGCAGGCCTGGACCTGACAGCACCCGCTCGTAACTGACGTGCATATAATGGCCACGCAAATGATGCAAGAGTCCGATCTCGTTATCGTTGTTCGGCGCAAAGTCCGCATGCCCGCCTTCCGACGGCATCGGTTGATAGCGGGAGCCGTTCCAGAAGAGGATAGCTTCACCCAATCCGGTTCCCGCTGCAATCAGGGCAAGCGCCTGATTGTGCGGCGGAGGAGTTCCGGCATTCAGCACTTCGACTTCGTCCGCTCGGAGTAGCAAGATGCCGTGGGCCATAGCTTCGAGATCGTTGAGGAGCCGCACGTTCGGGATCTCGAAACGTTTCGCCAGCACTGCGCCATCGACTACCCAAGGGAGGTTGGTCGTTTGGCAATGGTTCTGAATGACGGGGCCGGCAATACCGAAACAGGCCGCCTCGATCTTCAGCGGGACCTCCGCTGGACGCTCTTCTTCTGGTTCGGCAGCGCCGTCCTTCCCGGCTTCGTATTCGTCGATCGGTGTCGGAGGTTTCGGCGGGACAAGAAATTCCGTGAGCATGTCCTCAAGGGAGGTGTAGTCGGCACTGTGAAACGACTCTAGTCGGACAGGGTCGACGCGGTCCTTCTTCCAGTCGTACAGCGCTAAGTGAGTTTTCGTGCCCCCAATATCACCGGCAACAATCATCGAGTCCTCATGTGGAATCGTCCACTATCGATCCATCGGAAGCTCCGCGGCAGCCGCTTGATCGAGAAGCCAGACAAGGCGCCCGTCCTCTGGTCTGACCAACGCAGCCGGGAGCTGTCGTTCAGCCTCGGTCTTCGGATCGAGTATGGCTCTCACGGCTCCGGCTTTGCCGACTCCCGCGACGAGAAACAGTATCACACTCGCCCGGTTGATCACACCTAGGGTCATGGTTAATCTGGTCGGTGGATCTTTCGGAGATTGGGTGACTGCAATTGCACATTGACGGTCCTGCAGAGGTGGTGTTCCGGGAAAGAGGGAAGCCGTATGGCCATCCTCTCCCAACCCTAAGAGGATAAGATCCAGACGTGGCTGAGTCAGGGCTGTCGTCTTGGTAGCGCGCCTCAACTGCTGTTCATATTCAAAGGCCGCCGCCCGCGGGTCAGGTGATTCCCCTGCCATACGATAGACCTGTGAGGGCGCAATGTGCAGAGGAGTGAACAGCGTGTTGTACGCAAGCGCGTAGTTACTCCGAGGGTCATCTGGAAGGACGCACCGTTCGTCGCTAAAGAAAAATACGGTTCTGGACCAATCGAATCGCCCGGCGTAAGAAGGGGAGGTAAGCGCCCGGTACAGAATTTCCGGCGTCTTGCCGCCGGAGAGCGCGATGAGGAATTGTCCCTTCGCGCGAATAGCCTCGTGACCCACCGCCTGCACAAACTCTGCTGCTGCGACAGCCCAGGTGTGGTTGTTCTGTGAGATGCGGATGTCGGGGACGGCATGCATCCTAGTTCTGACGGGCGCGGCCGGTTCCGGTACGGGTCGTGGCGGAACGACCTGTTGGAGCATGAGGCGCAAGGGATTTCGTAAGCGCCTGTATCGTGGCAATCGGGTTCTTGCCCAGGGGCAGGACGATGGCTTGTCGATCGTGCGCATGTAGAGCCTGTATGTCGCCGGCTGCTTGCGCGCGAGCGAGGGTGCCAAAGGTCACGGCTGCTCCCGGGATAGCCATATCGGGACTCATCTGGTCCAGGAGCTGCAGAAATACTCCGCTACTCGGGCCTCCTTTATGGAGCTGGCCTGTCGAATGGAGATAGCGCGGTCCATAACCGGCCGTCGTGGTCACATGGTGACGGGAGACAAGCATTCTCCGCAGCGAACGAATGGCCTGCTCCATCTTGAGGGAAGGCGTCGTATAGGCCAAGATCGCGACATAGACACCGGGACGGCATTGTCGCTGCAGCTGTACCGCAGCTTTCGCCGGAGTGACGGTGACCTGTTTTGGTAACGTGCCGGTAGACTCAATTGTTTTCAGCACGCGGGCGGTGTTGTCTTTGCTTTCCTGGACGTTCGGTTGATCGAACGGGTGAATTCCCAACAGATGGCCTGCGACGGCTGTAGCAACTTCCCACCGGAAAAATTCTGTCGCGAGATCGTAGCGGTCTTTGAGCGTGAAGGTCAGGACCGGATGTCCCTGTCGCGCGAGTTTGGCGACCTGGTGGTCGAGCGGCCGATTGAGATCGTTTTTGAGCCGGAGATACACAAAGAGCCGGTCGGTGCCATAGGCGGTCGGCGAGACGATTGGTTCATGTGCGACGGGGATCAGGCCGGTTCCTTCCTTGCCTGTGCTTTCTGCGAGAAGCTGCTCCGCCCACAAACCAAATGCCGAGATCTGAGGTGAGGTAATGAGTGTGATTTTGTTTCGTCCCGCTTGGGCGAGTGCGGCCATCGTCGCGCCAAGGTCGGCGCCGGGGTTGTGTTCGAGCGGAGACTGAACATGGCAGACTCGAGCCATCATTGCAGCGCGTGCCAGCAACTCTGCCACATCGATACCCATCAACGCCGCCGGGACTAATCCGAAATAGGACAGAACCGAGTACCTCCCACCGATGTCCGGAGGGCTGGTAAAGATGCGCAAGAACTGATGCTCCGTTGCGAGTGTTTCTAACCCCGTGCCCGGATCGGTAATGGCGATAAATTGTTTCCCGCCTTGATGGCCTGTGGTGTTCTGCACAAGATCCCAAAAGTGGGCGAAGAGGGACATGACCTCGATGGTTCCGCCGGACTTGCTCGCGAGGATGAACAGACTTCGAGCAGGGTCGATCGCCTTCGTGACCTGTCCAACCCATCCCGGGACCGTGGAGTCGAGGACCCACAGGCGCGGGAAGCCACGGCCTGATCCAAACGAAGCCCGCAGCACTTCCGGTCCCAAACTGCTGCCGCCCATTCCCAGCAGGACGACATCGCGGATGCCGCGATTCTTCACCGAGGTTGCGAAGGCCCGCAATTCCTCGGTTCGATCTTTCATATCGTCGATGACGGTCAGCCAGCCGAGACGATTGGTGATGTCGGTAGGGTCTTGTTTCCATAGTCGATGGTCTCGCGCCCATAGCCGCTCGACCGCATGGCCGGCAGTGAGCCGTACCTGTGCCGCGGCAACCAGGGATAGCAGCTCCAAGGAAAACGATCGATCAGTCTTAACCTTCATGATAACCCTTCCGTACATCTTAGATATCGGATGAGTGAAACACAAACATAAGACCTCACCTATGGCGTCGTGGATCGACGGATAAGAAAGGGCATGCCTTCTACGACCGTCCAGGCGAGAGATTGTGCATGCTCGTGAGACACCGTGAGGTCAAGGGACGGGGGAGACAGAGTTGGGTCTCCCGTCCTCAGCATGTTTCCCCATACTGTGAGCCTCCGCCACCATGCGCGCCCTCGTTGCATGGTCCATTGCCAGGGATCGCCATCGGTATTCGAGAACACGAGGATCCTCAGCGGGGGTGAGAACAGCAGTGTAAACGTTGTCGGTATATCCCCAAGTGAGATGGGCTCCTGTTCCGCTCCGGCCGCGGGATCAATTTTTCGACGATTCACCGGAGGACGTTCGCGTAGTCGGTATGCGGTCATAAATTGATCGAGGTGTGAGGCCGACCAACTTTCGATTGGAATGCGGTGGAGTTCGACGCCCCGGCCCTTGATCAGGATAACGTTGGACGCGAGGTCAATGAACACATAGGTCTGTGGCCGGGCCGCAAGCTTGATCTCTTCTTCTAACACGCGGGTGGCTTCTTGGAGCGCGACGGGATCGGTTATGTCTACTGTAGGGATTACGTCTGGTTCAGCAGCCCAGCTTACCGACGTAAGGGAGAGGAAAATGGAGAGTACTGCGCAGAGAAAAATCATAGGGGGACTGCGCCAGTGCGAGGCCGGTTAGAAAATCAAGATCGGTGTGCCGACCTTGGCAAGCCGATACACACTTTTTAGATCCTCGTCGTTGAGTCGGATACAGCCATGCGTCACATTTTTACCAAGGAGGCGGGTATAGAGCGTACCGTGGATAAAATAGCCCTTCCCGAATCCGAGAGCATATTCGCCGAGCACTCCCGATTCGAGACGGTCGGCTTGACTCTTGGGGACCTCGAGCCCTTCTTCAATAAAAGCCCAGTCCGGCTTCACCCAGACGGGATTGGTCAATCTGAATTGTACGGTAAATTCTCCCCGCGGGGTATCGAAGATCCACTGTCCTTTTGAATCGCCAGGCTTATCGAGAATCGTACCGCTGCCGGTGGAAGCCACTGCATCCAGCAGCACCTGATCACCCCGTTTGATGTAGAGATGATTCCGGGCCGTATCGACAAGAATATAGGGTTGCGTCGGCATCAGCTGAGTCAGTTGTTTGACCAGCGACTTATAGCGCGCGTGGAGTGCCTGAGATCCAGCATGATCTACCGCGGTGGGTTGAATGGTTACCGCATCCGACTGCGGCAGGCCACTGCTCTGCACAAGGGTGACGAGGAAGAGGCTCATCACGACATACCACAGAGACAGGAGGACGCGCTTCATGGATCTGCCTCAGGTTTCTTTTCTTTGAACACCGAGCATCTCTAAGGTTTGAGCCACAGAGTTCTGCTCCTGTAAGGCACCGACGATGGTCACCGGCGTTCCCTTCTCGACCCGATCAAAGAGCAGAACCATCTGCGGATTGTCGAGCATGACGCACCCCAGAGTTTGGGCCATCAATTCGTTCTCGACTCCGTGGATTTCGATTTGCCCTCCGATAGCTCGCGATGCCGGGATCTGTCCCGTCTTCCGTTCGAGCCGGTAACGGCGTCGATCCTCTTCGTTGGGATAGTCGAGCACCAAGGCGCGATAAAACTGTGTCTGCCCCTGTCCACGCTTGCTGCTGACCCGATACCGACCTTCCGGGGTGGCACCGTCGCCCTGGTATCGTTTCTCTCGAATACCATTAAATCCAAGGCGGACTGGGTAGGATACGATTTTTTGCCCGTTTCTGTAGAGGGTCAAGACTCGATCGGCCTTGCTCACCACAATAGCCGAGGTTCGATGGATGCGTGACCAGGTGATGGTGTCCTTGGCCATCTGCTGCCAGCCAACGATTTGATCTCGATTGGCATATCGCCCTAATTCATGGCTCAGCAAAACCGCTTGGGTAGCCAAATTCTGAGCAGCCCGGTCCGCTGCGTCGAGGGAGCGATCGTATTGCCCTTGCTCATAGAAGGCATGGGCCTGTTTCATAAGCAGATCGGTTTCGACGGGTTTTTGTCCCAGAACGAGCCGGCTATCAATGCCGCTGACCTGCATGGTCATCATCCGTGACCGGTCCTCAACCTGAGCAATCTTGTTTTCAGCTGAATGACGCAATG
The DNA here is from genome assembly GCA_030645475.1 of Nitrospirota bacterium. Taxonomy (NCBI): domain Bacteria; kingdom Pseudomonadati; phylum Nitrospirota; species Nitrospirota bacterium. The sequence continues at coordinate 60,757 of JAUSMA010000069.1, read as the reverse complement.
TTTCGCGCTCTTTTGTGAGGCGAGTAACCGTGTGGGCCCCTTCTTCTTGTAGCCGACGAAGAGCAATTTCTAAGTCATTGGGCTCCCAAGGCCAGCGGATCAGATCTTCGTCGGCCTGAACCCGACTTTTTAGCGCCATCCATTGGTGCGCAAACTGAGCATAGTCGTTCGGCGAAAACTCAGCCGCCCGCAGCTGCATTAAGTCTCGATCAATATTTTCAACCGCCTCGATCGCGTCTTGGGGCACGGCCTCTACGCAGCCGGGAAGCGAACCGGCTAATGCCAGTGCTCCCCACCCCAAGACGATCGATGTTATTCGCAGACCGTAACCAGGCATATGATCAGTCTAACTTATTTCTTCTTCGCCGCAGAGGGCTTTCCTTTTCCAATCTTGGCAAGCGCCGCCTCGATTTCGTGCGAGACAGCCTGACTCTTCTCGTGAATGGCGACCGCCTTCGTTTGTGCGACCGGATAGTCTGCGGTGTCGATGGCCATTTGCACCTGATTGAGGGATGCCTTAAGAGCCTCAGCATCGGCCTTGATTGATTCCAATGCAGCGCGATCTTTTCCCGTAGGCGCTTTGGCAACTAACGCGAGTGTGGCCGCGACGGCCTCTTGGGCGACTTGCTGTGCCTGAAGTGCAGCGGCTTTGGCCTCGTCCTTTTTCTGCGTCGCCTCCGCTTTGAGTCGTTCCGCATCGCTCTTCGCTGCCACGGCAAGCTGTTCGACTTTGCCATAGTCTCGGAATATTGCGAGTTTGCCGTCTTGATCGCTTACTTCTTTCTTGAGCGCGGCGAGCGTGCCTTGAACTTTGGCATATTCGTCGGCGACATAGGTTGAGGCGCCACTCTGTTGCGCCTCTGACACGGCTTTTTCTGCTGCCGCGATCTGTTCCGTCGGCGGCTTCGCACAGGCCGTGAGCATCAGAAGGGCGCACAGGACTGGTACCATCGTGGATCGTGAATTCATGGTTTTTCTCCTCCTCAAATTGCCGACTGATAGCCAGCGGTCATATGATGTTCGATTGCGGTCTAGGTCTTTGCCTACAAGATGCTGAGAACCTTGTTGAAATCGCAAGGGTAATGCCAGTGAAGTCGCGAAGAGAGATATTGAAAAGCTCATTTCTTACAATGACTTATACATGACATGGTTAGATCATTGCCGAATTATGGGGCGGTCTAGCCCGTACTTCAACAAAAGTGCCTCAGTTAAAATATGTAGCTCCCGAATACACAAGGGGAAGGCAACGCTTCCTTTTAATGAGATCGCATGCCCTCATTTATGGTTTGATAAAAAATCGTCAGTTTCTGATAGGCAAGGAGTTTGACAGGGTGCAACCCCATCTCTATAATGCCCCGTTCATCTGTGAGTCTTCTTAGGCAAGGAGTGATCGTTATGTCATTTACATCTGCGCAGCCATCGAACCTCAAAAGAAAACGTGAGCATGGATTCCGTAAACGGATGAGCACAAAAAATGGCCGTAGAGTCATTGCTCGTCGTCGCGCGAAGGGTCGAGCCCGCTTAACCGTATAGGTTGACTAGAGCTCCAGCTCGGCTTTGCGAGGAATCTTGCCCCTCGGTACGTGTCCCAACACTGACGTTCCCGCTACAGGATGACGGTAGGCGGTCATGATCGAGTCCGGAGATCTGGTCTCGAAAGGGAATTCTTGTGCACCGTGGCCTTCTCCCAGGATGATCGTGATGTTACAGGGTGGAGGTGACAGGGCTCTATTCCTGAAACGCAGCCGCGACATCGAGTATGCCAAGAAGAACGGTCGTCGGATTTCGACCGCCTTCTTTAACATGATGATTTGCCCGACTGATGTCAGTGGGAGTCGTGTCGGTATTGTGGTGGGGAAGCGATTTGGGGGAGCCGTGAGCCGGAATCGGGTCAAGCGCCTGTTTCGAGAACTCACGCGCCAGGTGCAAGGTCAATTGCTTCAGGGACAAGCTCTTGTGGTTTTCCCAAAGCGGGATTCGATTGTGCAGCCATTTGCTGTGTTGAAAGAAGCATGGCTGTCGACACTCCAACGCCAACGGCTGCTGCGGACCCATGAGAACTAGTGTGCGCCAGTGCTGCCTGACTCTGCTCGCTGGGTACCGCTATTGGGTCTCGCCGTTCCTGGGTCCTGCCTGCCGCTTCGATCCAACCTGTTCTGAATATGCGACTACTGCGATCGGTCGATACGGAGTGCTCCGTGGCCTCAAGCTTGCGGCCTGCCGTCTGCTGAAGTGCCACCCGTTTCATCCCGGAGGAATGGATCCTGTGAAGTAACAGGATCTTGGTCGTTCACATCGGATACTAATTGGTCATGGAAAAACGCGTCGTCATCTTTCTCGTCCTGTCGTTAGCGATCATCTTGGGTTACGATCTGCTTCTCAAGCAGATGGGATGGCTCCCTGAGCCGCCTCCTATTCAGAACTCTTCCGTTCGGGGTTCCTCGTCTTCCATCGAAACAGAATCAACTCCCGCGACGGGACAGGGCAACAACTCGGTCGACGTGAGTGTCCCACCCCAATCAGGCCAAAAACCTGGTGCTACTTCGTCAGATGCGGTGCTCGCTACATCTGAACAGACGGTCACGGTGGAAACGGACCTGGTCCGAGTCGGTCTATCAAATCGTGGTGGCGTCATTCGAAGCTGGGAACTGAAGCGGTACCATACCGCAGCGCCTGAAGAGAAGCCGGTACAACTCGTGTATCAAGTGGGGAAGTTCAGAGGCCCTCTCTCCATTACTGTTGCGAACGCGGACATTGAAAAGACGATTCGAGAAGGCCTCTATTCTATCGAAAAGGATTTCACCCTCCTTGATGCCTCACATCCCGTCGGGCATGTCACGATGCAGTTTCACGACCTCGTCACTCATCTCGGCGTAGAGAAGCGGTTGACCTTTCATCACGATAGTTACGTCGTGGATATCTCGGTTGCCCTGGAGGGCGTGACCGAATCCTACGATGTGGGATTGGGGACGAACTTCGGCATCGTGGAATGGGGCGAAGGGTTCATCGGTTTGATCGGGTCGGCTTCGCTGGTTGACGACAAAGCAGAAAAAGAAACTCCGGATACGGAGCTTGAACGGAAAGGCTCAGTACAGTGGGTCGCATTACAGGATAAGTACTTCCTTTCCGTATTGATGCCAAAACAGGCGACATCTGCCTTGGCCAAGAAGGAAGGCGATAAGGTTGTCTCAGCCGGTGTCCGGATGCCGGCGCCAAGCGCAGGATCCTCGATCGCGCTTCAGCTCTATGCGGGCCCCAAGGAATACGACACCCTTCGGTCCTTAAATGTGGGTTTGGAAGATACCATCGATTTCGGATGGTTCATCTTCGGCAGTTGGACGGTTGTGAAGTCCGTCGCCAAACCGATCTTCTACGTGCTGCGATTCATCCATGACTATACCTACAACTATGGGGTCACCATCATCCTGCTGACGATGGCGATTAAACTGTTGTTTGTCCCGTTACAGTACAAGAGCTACAAGTCGATGAAAATGATGCAGCTGATCCAACCAAAGGTCGCTGCCGTGCAGGAAAAATACAAAGACGACCGAGACCGACTGAACAAAGAGTTGATCAAGCTCTATCGAGACCAGAAGGTAAATCCTGTTGGCGGCTGTCTGCCGATGATTTTACAGATGCCTGTCTTCGTGGCGCTGTTTAACATTCTCTATATGACGATCGATTTGCGCCAAGCCCCTTTCGTGCTTTGGATTACCGATTTGTCGGTGCAGGATCCCTACTATGTGCTGCCGGTAATCATGGGAGTGACGATGGTCATTCAACAGAAGATTACGCCCACCACGATGGACCCGACACAGGCGAAGATCATGTTGGTGCTCCCGGTGTTTATGACTTTTCTGTTCGTGAACTTTCCTGCCGGCCTTGTGTTGTATTGGCTGACAAACAATGTCCTGACCATCTCCCAGCAAGTATTCACGGATCGGTTTTTATTTCGTAATAAGACACTCATTACGACAGGCCCGGAGCTGAGCAGCGGGACAAAGTCCTAACATAACATCCTCACCACGGGCCGCGGCGTAGGAGCGGTCACACTTTGAAAGAGTCGCCATGCAGGGAGGACTCGAGGATACCATCTGTGCCATTGCAACTCCCGCAGGAGAAGGCGGCATAGGGATCGTTCGCCTCAGTGGTCCTCAAGCCCTCCACGTAGCCTCTCGAATTGTTCAATTACGTTCCGGTCATCCCCTCTCATCGGTTTCCTCTCATGCGCTTCATCTTGCCGATCTTGTGATCCCTGCAACGGTCGAACGGAAAGACCTCAGACTCGGTCAGGTACGGACGACCGCAATAAACCTCCTCGACGAAGCACTCGTAGTCTATATGAAGGCTCCGCGGTCCTTTACCGCAGAAGATGTCGTAGAAATCCAGTCTCATGGCGGCGCATTGGTACTCGGGCTGGTCTGCAAGGTCTGCGTAGAGTCCGGTGCAAGGATGGCGGAGCCTGGCGAATTTACGAAGCGAGCCTTTCTCAACGGACGATTAGACCTCTCACAAGCAGAAGCGGTGCTCGACACCATCAGGGCGACATCGACGGCCGGTCTGAACATCGCTCAGCGCCATCTGCGAGGCGATCTTGCGCGTGAAGTGGAACAGACTCGAGCCTCTCTCTTGACGGTATTGGCCCATGTAGAGGCAGGAATCGATTTTGTGGGCGAAGACATTTCATTTCTTCAGCGTGAGGAACTCGTGCACATTGTCAGCGAGGCCTGTGCCGTCGCTCAGAAGCTGGAATCGACGGCACAGGAAGGGCGGATCTTGCGGGAAGGAGCCTATGTCGTTATCCTTGGGCGCCCCAATGTCGGCAAGTCCAGTCTCTTAAACCGTCTGTTAAAGGAAGAGCGGGCGATTGTCACCGCCATCGCTGGTACAACGAGGGACGTGATTGAGGAGTCCATCGATCTTGATGGAGTGATGATTCGTTTGGTTGATACGGCCGGCATGCGGGATACGGATGATGTCGTTGAACGGGAAGGTATAAAACGTACACGGATTGCACAGGATGAGGCGGATCTTTTGTTGGTCGTGCTGGATGGAACGGTACCCCTCACGAGCGATGACCGAGAGCTATTGCATCTCGTCAGAGATCGTAAACATATCGTGGTGCTGAACAAGTCGGACCTAACCGATACCTTGGAAATAGACGCAGCATTCGCAGACCATGTGGCATACCGTATATCGGCAAAAACTGGCTCGGGGATTGAGACGGTGAAGTCAGCCCTTCGTACTCAGCTCATATCCGGGGGCTTTGAATCGGCGGAAACCGCCACGGTCACGAACGTCCGACATCGTGACGCATTACGCCGGGCGGTTGAATCCTTAGGCCAGGCTCTTGAGTCCGTGCAATGTGGGATGCCCGGGGAGCTGGTCTCGATCGATGTGCGTACCGCAGCCGACGCACTTGGGGAAATTACCGGCGCCATTACAACCGACGAAATTCTGGGTCAGATTTTTTCAAAGTTTTGTATCGGCAAGTAGGAGTGAGGTGAACGTGGGACAGGTCGTTGACGTCATTGTAGTGGGGGGAGGCCATGCCGGCTGTGAAGCCGCTCTGGCTGCGGCGCGCATGGGTGCGCGAACCTTGCTGCTCACGATGGATCACGACCGCATTGCCCAAATGTCGTGCAACCCTGCGATCGGGGGAATTGCCAAAGGACATCTGGTCAAGGAAATCGATGCACTGGGCGGAGAGATGGCGCGGAACACCGATCAAGCGGGCATTCAATTCCGCTTCATCAATACGAGTAAAGGCCCGGCAGTGCGAGCCCTCCGCGTTCAATGCGACAAGAAACTCTATCGAAACGCCATGCAACGAACGCTCCGCCTGCAAGCGGGCCTGACGATCGGTGAAGGAACAGTCGATCGCTTGCTGACGCGTGCCGGTTCCATCACAGGTGTGGTGACAGGTCACGGCGATCACATTCTGGCAAAGGCCGTCATCTTGACTTCAGGCACATTCCTTAAGGGGCTTATCCATATCGGCTTGAATCATTTTCCGGCAGGACGAGCTGGGGAAGCATCCGCCGAGCACCTGTCTGATTGTATGCGCGACCTAGGGTTCGAACTAGGCCGGCTCAAAACCGGCACACCTCCTCGCTTGGACGGGGCGACTATCGACTTTTCCGTCATGGAGCCTCAGCCAGGGGATGATCCTCCGCCACCATTTTCGTATCGGACCGATCGGATAGACAATCGACAGCTACCCTGTCATTTGACCCACACCAATCGCGCCACGCATGAGTTAATCCAGCAGAATCTGGACAGGTCGCCGCTCTACAGCGGCATCATTGAATCGATAGGGCCGCGGTACTGTCCGTCGATCGAAGATAAAGTCGTACGCTTCGCGGATAAAGAACGGCATCAGATCTTTATCGAACCGGAAGGATTGGATACGCCTGAGTTTTATCCCAATGGGATCTCCACGAGCCTGCCGGTTGATGTGCAGGCTGCAATACTGAAGACAATTCCTGGGTTAGAGCATGCCACCATGCTCAAACCTGGCTATGCGATCGAGTACGACTACTTTCCTCCACGACAATTACACCCGACTCTGGAGACCAAAAATATCGCTGGCCTCTACCATGCGGGACAGATCAATGGGACATCCGGATATGAAGAAGCGGCCGCTCAAGGTCTGATGGCTGGAATCAACGCCGTCTTGAAAATTCAAGAGACATCTCCGCTTGTACTAGATCGGTCGCAGGCCTATATCGGTGTATTAATTGACGATCTCATTACAAAAGATGCTCGCGAGCCCTATCGCATGTTTACCTCACGGGCCGAATATCGTCTTTTGCTGCGCCATGGAAATGCGGATCTTCGGTTAACGGACATTGGGCGGCAGGTCGGATTGATTGGCGACGAAATCTATGCACGCTTTCAAGTAAAGCAGAAAGCCATCGAAGCTGAACTCATACGTCTCGAAGAGTTTCGACCCAGGCTCACAGAAGCAGTTCGTAAGCGCCTGACAATAGCCAAGATTGAAGAAATATCTGGGCCCTGCACCGCGGCTCAACTATTACGACGTCAGGGAACAGACTATAAAACTCTATTAGAAGCACTTGAGATTGAATCAGTCCAAGACTTTGAAACGTATGAAGAAATAGAGTTACAAATCAAGTACGCTGGTTATATCAAACGACAACTCCAGCAGATCGGACGATTCAAAAAGCTTGAATCAAAGCCCATTCCGATAGCATTTAGCTACGATGGAACGCCTGGTTTTTCACGAGAGGTCCGTGAAAAACTCAACAAAGTTCGGCCTGCTTCCATTGGCCAAGCCTCAAGAATTTCAGGTGTCACTCCAGCGGCAATTTCACTCCTCCTTGTAGCACTTGAAAAACACAGGGGCGAATCTAGCCAAAACAGCCTTCTGCACATCTCATCCTAGACGGCAAAACACAGAGCCACTACTATCCGCTTCGGAATGTCTTGACCTCAGCTGTTGATTCACGTAATTGTTCCACGTGGAACATGAACCAGAATTGCGCGAATTCACAATTAATTCCGTACGGGAACTTGGTCTGATTATCGGAGATAGCCATGCCAAACAGTTCATGAGTTATCTCGCTCATCTTATTACATGGAATAAAACTATTAATCTCACCGCAATTACCGATCACAAAGAAATCATTATCAAACACTTCGTTGACTCACTTGCTGCCCTTATCGCAACAAATTTTCCGCAAAATGGCGCTGTACTTGATGTGGGGTCCGGAGGAGGGTTTCCTGGCATTCCTCTTAAAATTCTAAGACCTGACTTACGACTGGTCTTAATTGATCCCGTTCAGAAAAAATGTTCCTTTCTTAACTCAATGATTGGCTTGTTAACGCTTCATGATGTATCGACGTTTAATGGCACCATAGAACAGTACGCTAAACGACCGCTCGATCATGTTATCGATATGATCGTCGTAAGAGCATTGAAATTTCAAGATATTAGAGAACACATCCCAAAATTACTAAGCTCAAATGGAAAAGTGGTCTTATATCGAGCAGAGCCCATCACGCATCAAGAATTAGATGGAAAGTTTCATCTTGTGAGTGAAACCGCCCTAGACCTTCCGCAGAAATCTGGGAAAAGAGTCATCTCAGTGATAGAGATAGCGCATTGATAATATAATCAATGTGATATGAAATGTTCCACGTGGAACATGATCGATGTGTACGAAATAATTATTGGCTCACCCTGATATATGGCAAAAATTGTAGCGATCGCAAATCAAAAGGGCGGTGTAGGGAAGACCACAACGGCCGTGAACCTTGCCGCTGGCGTCGCACTCCTCGGTAAGCGCGTCTTACTTGTGGATATGGACCCACAAGGAAACGCCACGAGCGGGCTAGGGGTTGACCCACGCTCCCTACAGACAACTGTCTACAACTGCCTGATTAATTATGTGAAGTTTCATGATGCTGTGCATGTCACAGAAGTGAACGGTTTGTCACTTTTGCCGGCAAATGCTGACTTGTCAGGGGCAGAAGTCGAGCTGGTGAACGTTGAAGAACGTGAAAAGATTCTTCGAAGTTATCTGCGAGACGTTGAGCCGCTATTCGACGTTATCTTTCTCGACTGCCCACCGACATTGGGGATCCTGACAGTGAATGCACTGGTCGCGGCACGTAGCATTTTAGTCCCTGTTCAATGTGAGTACTATGCCATGGAGGGGTTGAGCCGCTTGGTGGGTAACATCGAACGCGTTCGTCAGTCATTCAACCCTGACCTGAAGCTGGAGGGGATCGTCTTGACAATGTTTGATGCGAGGAATACGTTGGCTCGCCAAGTCGTTGAGCAAGTTCGTGAGCATTTCAAAGATGCCGTCTATAGCACCGTGATCCCTCGAAATGTGACACTCGCTGAGGCTCCGAGTTACGGACGTCCGGCCATGTTATATAACGTTGCATCAGCAGGAGCCCAAGCCTATCTGTCTTTAGCCAAGGAGTTTGTCAGTCATGGAGAAAAAAGCGCTGGGTAGGGGGCTCGATGCACTATTGCCCTCGGTCAAGGCTGCACCGATGCCTGAATCGGCAGAGGTTCAACGATTACGTGTCGATGCCATTGTGCCGAATCGATATCAGCCGAGACAAACGTTTGCACCTCATGAGCTGGCAGAACTCACGGAATCTTTGAAGCAAAATGGTTTGCTGCAACCAATTTTGGTGCGCCGCAAGGGCGACGGAATCTACGAACTCATCTCTGGTGAACGGCGGTGGCGCGCAACGAAAGACGCGGGACTAGAAACAATTCAAGCCGTCATTCGTAACTGTGGAGACGAAGAATCTATTGTCCTTGCTCTCGTAGAGAATCTCCAGCGAGCAGACCTCAATCCTATGGAAATGGCAAGAGCCTATCATCGGATGATGAACGAATTTGGACTGACTCAGGACATAATTGCCCAACAAGTCGGTTGCGAAAGATCCTCGATCGCGAATGTCGCACGTCTTATCAATCTTCCCTTAGAGATTCAGCAGCTGATTGAAACCAATCAGCTCTCCATGGGTCATGCCAAAGTGATTCTTGGTCTTCCTGGCCAGAGTGAACAGCTTCGGATCGCCCAACTCGTGGTCTCAGGGACCCTCTCAGTGAGAGAGACTGAAAAACTCGTAGAATCATCACCGGTTGCGAAAAAACGAGTGACAAAAGACTTACGCCGAACACCATGGTCTGATGTTGAAGAGCGTTTGCAAAAACGATTTGGGACCAAAGTCACGATTCAAAAAGGAAGACGTGGCGGAAAAATTCTCATTCACTACTTCTCTCCCCCTGAGCTCGACGGGATTCTTGAAACACTTCTGAATTAGCTCATCTGTTTTTCTCACTCGTAAACTCGCGAGAGCATGAGGCATATTTATTGCTCATGCTCAATGCGTGACTGAGCCCTTCCTTCATAACCTACTTACCATACTGCGTCATCGGTCACGACGAAGTAATGTGATGAACTCGAGGAGGCGTACTCATGTGGGGTCAGGAGAAACAGCCGGAGACGAGCGAGACCGAACCAGAGCGTGAAGAGACCAGCGATATAACCAATGGCCTGGCGGCCGAAAATACGGAGGGCATTATCGCCTTCGTCGGGAAAGGTGTCGAGTTTAAAGGCACCATCTCGTATAGCGGAACAGTCAGAATAGACGGATATCTCGATGGGGAAATTCACACTGAGGGCATACTCTTGGTCGGTGAGGATGCCGTCATCCAGGCAAAAATCACGGCTGGAACGGTCGTGTGCAAAGGGAAAATCACCGGAAATATTGTGGTGAAAGAACGCGTGAAGCTTCGCGCTCCGGCGGTGGTGAGTGGCAGCGTAAAGACGCCTGTCCTTTCAATGGAAGACGGCGTGTTATTCAATGGTGATCTCGAGATGGCTCACACCGTGCGTGAGCTTCCGCGGGAAGTCCCCTTGCGGCCGGTTGGAGTCATCGCGCAGCCAGATATCAAACGCGTCAACGGCTAGATTGTTTATTAATACGTAAGTACATTTTTGTATATGGACGCGACGAGATGTGCGCGTGAGGAAAGAGTCGGAGGAGACCAGGATGTGGGCGATGAAAGAGCGAAAGCAGCAGTCGGAATCAGATAGCGAGAATTTCACACTCCTGGGTAAAGGAGTGGACTTTAAGGGGATCGTCAGTTTTGATGGCACCGTACGGGTAGATGGTCGCGTCGAAGGGGAAATCCATACAACCGGGACCTTAATCGTCGGAGAGCATGCCGTGATCAAGGGCATCATATCAGTCGGCGTGCTCATGAATAGCGGCAAGATCAATGGAGTCATCACGGCCACTGAGAAAATCGAGATTCTAAAGCCCGGCACGCTCATCGGTGATATTCGAACCCCCGTCATTGCGATTCAAGAAGGCTCCCATTTCCATGGCATGTGCGATATGGGCGCTCATCATTGGAATGAAGAACGTGCCGTTTCAGTCAGAACGCCTCACGGTCCTGCCACAGCCTCTGCACATTAGTAGCGTTCCCTCCCTCTAGCCCTTTCGCTCTCTACTTCAGTACAATAGCCGCATTATGACTCGCCCTACAGTTCTCCTTGGCATGAGCGGTGGAGTGGACAGCTCCGTGGCGGCAGCGCTTCTGGTTCGCCAGGGCTACGATGTCCATGGCGTTACACTCCAGGTCTGGGAACATGAAGATGACACCGTCGCGGCTTCCAAGAAATGGGAAGAGCGTGGATGCTGTAAGATCGGCATTGCCCGATACGTCGCGCAGACATTGAAAATTCCACATGAAGTGGTCGACACCAAGCAAGCCTTTCGCACTGGGGTGATCGACGACTTTCTGGCAGGCTATCTCGACGGTACCACCCCAAATCCCTGTGTCCGTTGCAATGAGCGAGTCAAACTGAGGGGACTCATCGAACTTGCCGACGCACGCGGGATCAACTATGTCGCCACCGGCCACTATGTCCGCATTGGCGAGTCCGAAGGACTACCAACACTTCAGCGAGCGGCCGACCTCAAAAAAGATCAAAGCTATTTCCTCTATCGACTACGCCAATCATGGCTCTCACGCCTTCTTTTTCCCGTAGGAGCCATGCAAAAATCTGAGGTCTGGCAGGAGGCAGAGGCCCTGGGCCTTCCTGCGGATGAATTGAAAGAAAGTCAGGAAATCTGCTTTGTCAGTCACGGCGATTATCGAACCTTCATTGAGAAGGAAGCCCCGAAGGCGAAGAAGTCAGGATCATTCGTCGATGACACAGGTCAGTACTTAGGAGATCACGAAGGGATCGCGTTCTATACCCCAGGCCAACGACGAGGCCTCGGGATCGCGACCGGCCGCAGACTCTATGTCCAACAAGTACAGCCTGCCACGAATACAGTCGTCCTTGGGACGGAAGAGTCTTTGCGTCGCAGCCAATGTAATATCGGAGATTTGAACCTCTTCGATCCGTCATTACTCACAGGCACCACAGAGGTAGAGGTGAAGGTGCGGTATGCCACTCCTGCCGGAACCGCAACCGTCCAGTCACTATCGGAAGGCACCATTCAAATAGATTTCCATGAGCCCCAGCGGGCATTGAGCCCGGGGCAGTCTGCCGTGTTCTATCGAAACGATCGAGTCCTCGGCGGCGGAATCATCCAATCGGTCTAGTCTCATCCCCCATACCCTCGTATTGACAGCCCTCATCCGCCAATGCTAACTTGGCGCGCCTCTTTTCGTGCAGACGCACGAAGGCTTTCCTTTTGTCAAAAAGAAGAACGAACGGATCAGCATAGTGATCAAGACAGCAGTTGCCCGACGTTATGCACAGGCACTCTTCGAGCTCCTAGACGCATCCACCATTGAGTCCACCCGCGCAGCCTTAACGGGATTAGGTGAGGCGATCAAAGACTCCGTCTCGCTGCGCCATGTCGTGGCCTCGCCAACGTTTGGTGCCGAAGAAAAAATCGCCGTCCTCGCAGAGCTCGGCGCACGCCTCGGATGCCCTCCAGTCGGAAAAACATTTCTCGCACAGCTCGTAAAAAAGAATCGTGTCGGCTTTCTTCCGGAAATCGCTGAGGCCTTTGCGAAACTAGCTGATGCGTCAAAAGGCACCCAACAAATTACCGTGTCTTCGACGGCGGCGTTGCCCCCAGCCGAACAAGATCGAATCAGCACTCGCCTGCGCGAGATGCTCAAACGTCAGGTTGACGTGACCTTTCACACGGATGCCCGCCATCTCGCCGGCGTTCAGATTCAACTCGGCAGCACGGTGGTCGATAGCACCGTCCGTGGGCGGTTACAAGCGATGCAGAGTTTGTTGACTAAGGAGTAGCCATGCAGATCAAGGCAGAAGAAATCAGTTCGATCATCAAAGAAAAAATCAAAGGCTTCGACAAACAGGTCGACGTCAAAGAAACCGGCTCAGTCATCCAAGTCGGAGACGGAATCGCCAAGGTCTACGGTCTCGACGGTGCGATGGCCGGAGAAATGCTCGAATTCCCAGGCGGCCTCTACGGCATTGCGCTCAACCTTGAAGAGGATAACGTCGGCGCCGTGCTGATGGGCGATGATGTCGGCGTGAAGGAAGGCGATCCGGTCAAGCGGACTGGACGTATTGCCGAGGTTCCAGTCGGTGAAGCCTTGATCGGTCGTGTGGTCAACGCGATTGGCCAGCCTATCGACGGAAAAGGTCCAATCAACTCGACGCTGTCGTCCCGTATCGAAGTGGTCGCCCCCGGCGTGAATACACGTCAGTCCGTGCGCGAGCCCTTGCAGACCGGCATCAAGGCCATCGACGCCATGATCCCCATCGGCCGTGGGCAGCGTGAATTGATCATCGGCGACCGGCAAACCGGCAAAACCGCCATTGCCGTCGATACGATCATCAATCAAAAGGGCCTCAACGTATTTTGTATCTATGTCGCCATCGGACAGAAGCGCTCCACCGTGGCACGCGTCGTCAAGACGCTCGAAGAAAACCACGCAATGGAATACACCATCGTCGTGGCAGCCACCGCGAGCGACGCAGCACCGATGCAGTACCTGGCGCCGTTCTCGGGAGCAGCCATCGGAGAATATTTCCGAGATAACGGTAAGCATGCTTTGATCGTCTACGACGACCTCTCTAAACATGCTGTCGCCTATCGTCAGTTATCCCTGTTGCTCCGTCGGCCGCCAGGACGCGAAGCCTATCCTGGCGACGTGTTCTATCTCCACTCCCGACTCTTGGAGCGCGCAGCCAAGCTCAGCGATAAACTCGGAGGGGGCAGCCTCACGGCCTTGCCCATTATTGAAACACAAGCCGGTGACGTGTCCGCGTACATTCCAACCAACGTCATCTCGATCACCGACGGCCAGATCTATCTTGGAAGCGATCTGTTCTATTCCGGTATTCGTCCGGCCATTAACGTCGGTCTGTCGGTCTCCCGCGTCGGAGGTTCGGCCCAAATCAAGACCATGAAGCAGGTGGCCGGTACCCTTCGGCTCGACCTGGCTCAGTACCGAGAAATGGCCGCCTTCTCTCAGTTCGGCAGCGAACTCGACAAAGCGACCCAGATGCAGCTCGCGCGCGGTGTGCGTATGGTCGAATTGCTGAAGCAGGGACAATACAAGCCCATGCCCGTTGCCGACCAGGTGCTCTCCATCTATGCCGGCGTCAACGGATATTTGGACGATGTCGCGGTCGACAAGGTCCAGCAATTCGAAGCTGACCTCCTGCACTATGTGCAGCAGAATCATGCGGAGCTGAAAAAGGAAATTGCGAGCATCGGGAAAATCGACGATAAAGTTGGCGCCAGACTGAAAGAGATTATCTCGACCTTTAAACAGAAGATGGGATACGGCGCTAAGTAGTTGCTGGCAGATAGAGAAGAGATCTAGACCATGCCGAGTTTACAGAGTCTGCGCCGTAAAATTGCGGCGTTTAAGAATACGCAGAAGATTACCAAGGCCATGAAGATGGTGGCCGCGGCGAAGCTGAAACGTTCACAGGATCGCATCTTGGCGGCGCGGCCCTATGCGCTGAAGATGAGGGCCGTGGTCAGCAACTTAAGCCAGCGCGTGAATCGATCCTCCCATCCCCTGCTGCAAAAACGTGAAGGCAAGAAGGTCGAAGTACTGGTCATCACGAGTGACCGCGGATTGTGCGGCGGTTTCAACGGCAATATTGCGAGAAAAACTTCCGAGTTCGTACGGGAATGTGAAACCCGTGGGTTGCAAGTGAATTTAAGCATCGTCGGACGTAAGGGCCGCGACTATTTCCGGCGTCGCACCTGGCCCATCCGGCAGGAATGGACCGGCATCTTCGATAAGCTCACGTTCGAACATGCCATCGACATCGGCGGCGACCTCACCGACCACTTCGTCAAGGGCACGTTCGACGAACTCTACATCGTCTACAACGAATTTAAATCGGCCATTCAACAGCGCGTGATAGTGGAAAAATTATTCCCGGTCGATACCGCAGCCGAGTTTGGGACAGCACAAGCGGAAGGCACGACCGGCGGCAGCTATTTCTATGAGCCCGATGAATCCGAGCTGTTGAACGTCTTTATTCCGAAACATTTCCAGATACAAACGTTTCGTATCCTCTTGGAATCTGCCGCGGCGGAGCATGGCGCCCGTATGGCGGCGATGGACGGTGCGACTCGGAACGCAGGCCAGTTGATCAAGAAAGTGACCTTGCATTACAACAAGACTCGTCAGACCGCCATTACCAAAGAATTGATGGATATCGTCGGCGGTGCCGAAGCGCTGAAATAGTCCGCCACGTTGAAGAAGGAGTGAGCCGTGAGCATTGGAAAAGTCATTCAGGTCATCGGACCAGTCGTGGACGTGGAGTTTCCTCCCGGACAACTGCCGAACATTTACAACGCGCTGAAAGTCATTCAGGAAGAGAATAAGGCCGCTGGTACGCCAGCCGTCCGCATCACGCTGGAAGTCGCGCTGCATCTCGGTGAAAACCGCGTGCGCGGGATCGCGATGTCCACGACCGACGGTCTGACGCGCGGGATGGATGTCCATGACACTGGCGCACCGATTTCTGTGCCGGTCGGCCGCGAAACATTGGGACGATTGATCAACGTATTGGGCGAACCAGTCGACGAAATGGGTCCGATCAAGACGACCAAGACCTATCCGATCCACCGGCCTGCGCCGCGTCTCGAAGATCAAGACACCAAGACCGAAGTCCTCGAAACCGGGATCAAAGTCATCGATCTGCTGGAGCCCTACAGCAAGGGCGGCAAGGTCGGTCTCTTCGGCGGCGCCGGAGTCGGCAAGACCGTCATCATCATGGAGCTCATCAACAACATCGCCTTGCACCATGGTGGATTCTCGGTGTTCGCCGGCGTCGGTGAACGGACCCGTGAAGGAAACGACCTCTGGCACGAAATGCAGGAGTCAAAAGTCATCGACCCCACGGACTTTTCCAAGTCAAAAGTCTCGTTGGTCTATGGACAGATGAACGAGCCACCGGGAGCCCGCTTGCGCGTCGCTCTGACCGGACTCTCCGTCGCAGAATATTTCCGCGATGAAGAGAACCAGGACGTATTGCTCTTCGTGGACAATATCTTCCGGTTTACCCAAGCCGGTTCGGAAGTCTCCGCCTTGCTCGGACGTATGCCATCCGCCGTCGGTTATCAGCCAACCCTCTCGACCGAGATGGGACAACTACAAGAACGCATCACCTCGACCAAGCGTGGTTCGATTACATCCGTGCAAGCCATCTACGTGCCGGCAGACGATCTGACCGACCCGGCACCGGCCACGGCTTTCGCCCACTTGGACGCTACCACCGTGTTGTCACGGCAATTGGCTGAGCTGGGTATCTACCCAGCCGTCGATCCGCTCGACTCCACCTCGCGTATTCTCGATCCGCAAGTCATCGGCGACGATCACTATAAAGTCGCACGAGGAGTCCAGTCCGTGTTGCAGCGGTACAAAGACCTTCAAGACATTATTGCCATTCTCGGTATGGACGAATTATCGGAAGACGACAAAATGGCGGTGGCCAGGGCGCGGAAGATTCAGCGCTTCTTGTCCCAGCCATTCCACGTCGCTGAAGCCTTTACCGGTTCACCAGGCAAGTATGTGAAGCTCAAAGATACCGTGCGAAGCTTTAAGGAAATTCTCGCCGGCAAATACGACCACCTCCCGGAGCAGGCCTTCTACATGGTCGGCCCGATCGAGGAAGTGATCGCAAAGGCAGAGAAAATGGGAGTGAAGGTATAAGCGGACGGGCGCTCTTGTGCTCGCAGACCGCGCACGATGAAACAAGTGCTCGGTCGATGCGCGCACGTCAGAGCATCCCGCCCACTGACACCTTTTGATACGCGCGTAGGAGAGATATGGCAGGGAAGATTCTATTAGAAGTGGTGACGCCGGAGAAGTTGCTCTTGAGCCAACAGGTGGATGAGGTCATCGCACCAGGTTCAGAGGGCGAATTCGGCGTATTGCCGGGACATTGTCATTTTCTTTCGACCTTACGCATCGGTGAGCTTCGCTATCGTGTCGGAGACCAGACCACACATATGGCGATTCTATGGGGTTATGCAGAAGTCACACCGACCAAAGTCACTATCATGGCCGAGATCGCCGAGAAGGCAGAAGACATTGACGTCGAGCGGGCTCAGGCGGCATTCGTGAAGGCCGAACAACGGCTCAAGGCTGGCGGTCTGCCCTCTGAAGTGAAAGAAGCAGAAATCAGTCTCGAAAAAGCCAGACTCCGCAAAAAGATCGCCGACCGTGCCCGCAAGGTTCACGTATAACTCTCCGCTCCACATCGTTCAGACTCGCTCCTCTCCCACGCCTCTTGGAGCAACCAGTTCGGTAAACCTCCAGATTGCAATTTCGCCTCGCGCTACAGTAGCGTGGCCTGAACCTACTGGTGAGGTCGATTCGTCCAATGGTCACAGAATTTGTCGTAACGGCCGGTGAGCAACCCAAACGATTGGATGTCTTCCTGGTCAATCGTGAGCCGAATTTATCGCGATCAGCCCTGCAACGATTAATCGGTCAAGGGCGGGTGCGGATCAACGGTCAGGTCGTCAAACCAAGCCAAAAGATCAAGCCAGGCGACAACATCGCGTTCGACATTCCAAAAGCAGAACCTCTGGAACTCAAAGGTGAGGCCATCCCTCTGGAGATCCTCTACGAGGACGATGTGCTGTTGCTCCTGAATAAGCCATCCGGCCTCGTCGTTCATCCTGCGCCTGGGCATTGGGCAGGCACATTGGTGAATGCCCTCCTCCACCACTTTCAGACCTCCGGCGGCACAGTCTCAACGATCGGTGGGAAAGAGAGACCAGGTCTGGTCCATCGCCTGGACAAGGATACGTCTGGAGTAATGGTCATTGCCAAAACAGACCAGGCCCACCGCGCCCTTTCCGCTCAATTCAAACTACATACAATCACGCGGGTGTACGAGGCACTGATCACAGGCGTACCGAAAAAAGGGCATGGGTTGATCGAATTGGCCATCGGTCGGGATAAGAAGGAGCGGAAAAAATTCTCCGCCCACACCGCGAGACCCAAGGAGTCCGTGACGGAATACAAGGTCGATCACCGATTCGGCAAACTGGCCGCTCATGTGCTCTTGTACCCGCGCACAGGCAGGACGCACCAACTCCGTGTCCATCTCACCTCTCTAGGCCATCCCATTCTGGGAGATCAGACCTATGGGGGAAAGAAGGTCTGCGAGGTCGAAGGGATTGAGATCCCCCGGGTGATGCTGCATGCCAGGACCCTGGGATTCCGTCATCCCTCTACGGGAGAATTCCACGAATACACAAAGCCTTTTCCCACCGATATGGAGCAGGTGGTGCAGGCACTCGATGCCCTCACGCCTCCTCCGGGCGCCAAGAAATCTTGACAGGCCTCTCAACTTGGCGTAAGCAATGCCCCCGCGAAGGATGATGTCATGCAAACAGCCGATGTACTCGACGCAATAGGTGGATTAGTGGCTCAGTTGAAAGTATATGCCGCCAAGCTGCCGCCGATTGTGCATCTGTCGGCCGTGCCGACCGGTGTCAAACCTAAGTTTGAAGCCATTGAGGAATATGAGGAGATCGTCTCTCGCTTCCGTAACCAGAGCTCTGGTACTGCCTATAAAGGTTTGAACGATTTGTTTGTCGAATCGCTGGAGGCCTTCGAAGTGGGTCGATTACTCGGCTCCGTCCAACCGCTCTTGACTGTGCTCGACCATCTCGAGCGGATGCAACGAGATAAAGAAATCGAGATTGGGCGGATCGATGAAAAGCGAACCGGCGATTATCGCTCGGTGCTGAACAAGATTCTTCCAGGCAACAAGCCTGAGTTAGACGGCGCAGGGCGAGGAATGTAATTAAGCCGTGAAGCGTTCAGCCATCAGCTGTCCGCTTCTGCAGCGAAGGGCTGTCGGAGCGAATATCCTAAGGCTGAGAGCTGATCGCTGTATGCTGACAGCTATTAAATCAGTGGCCCATTTTGGGGCCAGCTGCATTGGCCCCCTGCGAAACAAGGGAGAAGCGAACGCTCGACCCGCAATGTGGACATTTGGCTCGAACAGTCGCCTCATCGAGGAGTTCATATTGATTTTCTGTAAGCCACATCAGTTGAGCACACTTGGGGCAGCTACGGACTTGCGTTGTCATGATGTTCCTCGTACACTCCGCGTGATTTTTAAAGCTCTCTCCGGGAGATAATCTAGTACAAGATGCCCCCAACCCTCAAGCCCGCCATCACCTTCGCCGAGAAGAAAGACCTCGACCCCGCCAAGCTCGTCCGCCTCTACCAGCAAGCGCCCTGGGCTAAAGGACGGACCCTTGCAGACGCGCGTGAGATGTTGCGCCACACCGATGTGGCCGTGACAGCCTGGGAAGGTGAGGTGCTCATCGGATTTGGACGGGTATTAACGGATTATATCTACCGGGCGACCATCTGGGATGTGATCGTCGATAAAGCCTACCAGGGTCAAGGCATCGGCACCGATATCGTCCAGCGTATCTTGAATCACCCCCGCCTCAAGAAAGTCGAACTCTTCTGGCTCTGCACCCGTAAACCTGAATTTTACGAAAAGCTTGGCTTTAGTTCGAAGGAGCAGACCGGGATGGTCTGGAGCCGATCACAGCAAGGCCAAGCGGAGTAACCCGATTCGCCGACGTGGAACCCCCGCAGGCAGGGTTCCGCATCACCACAATCATTCCAGCAGTCGGGCGCTAAAAAAAGAGCTTGGCACCAAAGAGAAAGCCGAACGAAGACGCGTTCCAGTCGTTATTACGATTCCCGTTCACCGTCGCATGTCCGTCGTTCCGCTTATAGGCCATTTCGGTGTTCAGTGCGAACTGTTTAGTCAGCATGTAGTCGGCGCCCCAGCCAAGCCGCCAGGCGAAGGTGTTGCTCGGGGAAATACGAGTCGAGCTGTTTTCACCGAAACTATTCACATTCACCCCGAAACTCATGTTGGCATAGGGACTGATCGGCCCAAATCGCACCGGTCGAACTTCGACGGTCGGGAGTACCGACACAGTGTCTTGATGTCCCAAGTCCCTAAAAGGCCGCTCTTGATCCACGCCATGGCGTTCCCACTCTAGCATCATCCCAACCAATAGCCATTTATTGAGACTATACAACCCCTGGAAATTAACCAAGGAGCCCACGTCTGTTGAGCTATTAGCAGTTAACGATTGAGTCAAGGGCGCAAAGCCTGCCCGCATACCGAGCACAAATTTTCCTGGTTCTATGCCGCCCTGTTCCATCTTCCACTCTTCCGCCATCGCTTGGCTGCCAAAGACGAACACGCTTGTCAGCAGGACCCCCAGTAAACCCACACGAGCCGAATTGAGACCCATATTTATAAACCCTCCATGGTGTAATGATGTAAATAGGCAACGGTTACAGTCACGCGAAATGGTAATGCAAGATTGGCACCTCTATTCCCTTGAGAGTGAATGTTGCCTGAGAAGGCCGAACATAGTCTGATCAATATTGATCGGTTTCGCAGAACTAAGATGGGAACCACGACATTCTATTTTGAGATCACGTTAGTCCCTGCACTGGCTATTCGATCTTACGATTGTGGAGAAATGAATCATGAATGACACAGTCACTGTACGCTTGGCCCTACAGTGAGATGCCATAGCCGACTAATGTGCGTGAGCCTGGACTGCTCGCTTCATCCTCTTCGGAGAAAAAAGCACCGAGATGAAAAAAACAGTGGTGGCGAGGAGGACAATCGCAGGGCCTGACGGCACATCCCACGTGGCGGAGATCACCACCCCAGCGACGGCTGTAGTGACACCGATGACGATGGAATAGAGGGTGAGTGTCCTGAGGCTGGAGGTCAGTTGATAGGCCGTTGAGGCAGGAATCAGGATCATGGCAAAGACCAGAATGGCACCGACCGTTTTCAGCGAGACGACGACGGTCAGGGCGACCAGGGTGAGCAGAAGAAAAAATATCCGTCGCGCTGGAACGCCAGAGGCTTCGGCCATTTCTTGATCGAAGGCAATAAAATACAGCTCCTTCGAGAACAGCACGATGAGGCCGAGCACGAGAACACTCAACCCGCCGATGATGCGCAGCTCCTCGCTGGTGACCGAGAGTACGCTCCCGAAGAGATAGCCATACACTTCCGCATTGTAGGTTTTCATCAAGCCGATGAAGAGAATGGCTAAGGCCATTGTCGTTGTGTAGAGAATGCCGATCGAGACGTCCAGCTTCATCCGGCCTTTTTCTTCAACCCAGCCCGTGATCCAGACCGTGGCAAGACCAAAAAGAATCGCCAGCACCAGCGGCGGCCAGCCCATAAGATACCCCAGCGCCACACCGGCAAAAGCCGCATGCGCTGTCCCTGCCCCAACAAACGCGAGCCCTCGTAGAACGACGAACACGCCGACAACCGAGCAGAGCCCTCCTACCATCGCGGCGGCGAGCAGAGACCGTTGCATGAAGTCGTACGTGAAGAGCTCAATCATGATGCCGCCTGGTCAATGATGATGGTGATAGTCCTCGACGATGATGAGATCTTTGTCTGTAATCACCAGATCTTTTCCGTAAACCTGGCTGAGGATCTCCGGTTTCAACACATCGGCAGGAGGCCCTGCGGCATACAGGCGGGTTTTCAGGAGTACGAGCCGGTCTACTCGCGAGCGGATCATATTGATGTCATGAGTGATCAGCACAATCGTCAGCCTCAACTCATCGTGCAGATGTTCGATAAGTTCAATCACATTATGCTGAGCGGTCATGTCCAGCCCGGTCGTCGGTTCGTCGAGCAGAAGGACTTTGGGCTGTTGGGCTAACGCCCGCGCGATAAAGACCCGCTGCTGCTGACCGCCGGACAGATGGCCTAGAGCCGTATCTTTGTGCTTGTCCATCTCAACATGGGAGAGTGCCTCCATGGCAATCGCTCGATCTTTCGACCCTGGGCGCGTGAAGAGGCCCAAGGCTCCATATCGACCCATCATGACCGTTTCAAGAACCGTCACCGGAAAGTTGCGATCGACGACGCCCTTTTGCGGAAGGTAACCGATCTTAGCCCTGTGATGGCAACGCAAGGCATCACAGGCGCAATCGAAGATATGGAGATGGCCCTCAACGGGAGCCATGAGGCCTAAAATAGCGCGGCACAGTGTGGTTTTCCCGGATCCGTTCGGGCCGATGACGCCGACAAACTCGCCTGCATTGATAGAAAGCGAGATATCCTTGAGCGCGATGACGCCGGGAAATCCAAACGAGGCATGGTCAAACCGAATGATAGGCTCGAGGGAGTCTGACACGGAACCAGGCGCTCCTTCCGGCGCAAAAAGATGGCCCGTAGAGCCGTTACGGAGACTCTAGCGCGTTGGCCAATTGGAGCACATTATAGCGGAGCATGTCGAGGTAGGTCTCGGTCCCTGGCAGGCCTCCCGGTAGCGTGGTCAACACGATGACTTTGGTCTTCGTTTCTTTTGCCAATAGATCTGGGAGCTTTTGACTGAGCTGAATCTCCGACACGATGACTTTAATCCGGTCCTTCTTGATCTTGCCGATTAGAGTCTGAAGCTGAAGGGCTGAGGGTTCTGAGCCGGATTGCATTTGAATCGTGGCAGCAACGTCGAAGCCAAACCGCCTCGCGAAGTACGGCCAGGCTGGATGATGCGCAACAAATCGGCGATCGGCCAGGCCTGCGATCCGTTCACTCAAGTTCACTCGCAGTTGGTCCAGTTTCCGGAGATACGAGGCCTGATTGGATCGAAACTCCGTCGCATGCGCGGGATCTGCCTGAATAAGCGCTTCCGTAATATGACGCATCATCGTCATCGCATTCTCAGGATCCATCCATACATGAGGATTTCCCTGTTCGTCTTCTCCGCCAGCATGACTCGCTCCTTCGTGGCCCGATTCGTCGCGGAGCAATGCGATGCCTTTGGACGTGGTGACGACACGGAGCGAGGAACTGCCGGCATTCTTGACCAATGAGGAGACCCAGACTTCGAGGCCGATACCCACTTCAAACAGCACCCGAGCCTTCCGAACGGCGACAAGATCGCTCGGTTTAGGGGAATAGGTATGTTCGTTCTCATAGCCGCTCAGAAGGGATGTCACGCGGACATAGGGGCCACCGACTTGTTCGGCCAGGTCCTTCAAAACGGGAATGGTCACCACGATATTGAGAGGCTCAGTCGTCGGAACAGCAAGAACAAGAGGTGCCGTGAGCAGACCCTGACTGATGAGAATGGCCCAAAATAGGAGCAGACGCCGCAAATTCAACATGATGGGCGCGGACGGTAACATTGGGGTCCCTGGTTGTCAACGAAATGTCTGGAGAGCTATCCCACTCTACGGGAGCACATGGGCCAAGAATATGATGTGCTACCCCATTCAGCATATTTGGCAGGAAGCAGTCTGAGAAACGCCGACTATTCTCCTGGTGTTCCCTCCCTCTCAGGCCATATTGATAATTGACTTTTTTCGCCCCCCCCAGTATGCTCATTCCCTTTCCAACAGAAGGAGTTAGGGGCATGAAAGTTATTCTACAAGAAACGATGGAAGGGGTCGGCCACCTCGGCGATCTCCTCGATGTCAAAGACGGATACGCACGGAACTTTCTACTTCCGCGCAAAAAAGCAGTACTAGCCGACAGCCGCAGCATCAAAGCATTTGAACATATCAAGCGCGTGGCGGCCGAGCGGGCAAAGAAAGAAAAAGTCGAGATCGAAACCCATGCCAAGAGCATCTCAGCCGTGTCCCTTACGGTGGAGACCAAGGTCGGCAAGGACGACAAGATGTTCGGATCGGTCACGGTCAAAGACATTGCAGAAGGATTGGCTGAAAAAGGATTCGTGGTGGATCGGCGCAAGATCCAGCTGGAGCAGCCGATCAAAGAACTCGGCACCTTCACCGTGCCGATCAAGCTCCCGCGAGACGTGACCGCAACGGTAGTCATCCACGTCGTGAAGAAACAGGAAGCCGAAGCGGCCCCTGCCGAGGCCTAAGAGGGAATAGGTAGTCATGAACGATGCGGTTGGTTCCTTAGACGCGCTCAAAGCCACAGACCCGGATGTCTATGCCGCGATTGCCGCCGAGGAAGAGCGTCAGCGCAACAAGCTGCTCCTGATCGCCTCGGAGAACTTCGCCAGCCCCGCGGTCCTCGCCGCTCAAGGCTCCCTCATGACGAATAAGTACGCTGAAGGGTACCCGGGCAAACGGTACTACGGCGGCTGTCAACATGTGGACACCGTCGAATCTCTCGCTATCGAACGCTGCAAGCAGATTTTCGGCGCCGAGCATGTAAACGTGCAGCCCCACTCAGGGTCGCAGGCCAATATGGCAGCTTACCTGTCCGTACTGAAGGCCGGCGACACCATCCTGGGGATGGACCTCGCGCAAGGCGGTCACCTCACTCACGGTAGCAAGGTCAATTATTCAGGAATCCTGTTTCGCGCATTTTCCTACGGCGTGGACCGAGAGACCGAAACCATCAACTATGACGCGGTGCAAAAGCTGGCAGAAGAATGCCGGCCACGTATGCTCGTCGTAGGTGCCAGTGCCTATGCGCGGACCCTGGACTTTCCGCGATTCCAACAAATCGCCAAATCGGTCGGTGCCTATTTGATGGTCGATATCGCCCACATCGCTGGCCTGATCGCTGCGGGACTCCACCCGAATCCTATCCCCTATGCCGACTTTGTCACGACGACGACCCACAAAACCCTGCGGGGACCCCGTGGTGGCGTGGTCATGTGCAAGGCCGAGCATGCAAAAGCAGTCGACAAGTTTATCTTCCCCGGAATGCAAGGCGGGCCCTTGATGCATGTGATCGCCGCCAAGGCCGTCGCGTTCAAGGAGGCGCTCTCGCCCTCGTTTACGCGGTACCAACAGCAGGTCATCGCCAATGCAAAAGTGCTGGCCCAAGGGCTCCTCGACCGAGGATATAAGATCGTATCGGGCGGTACAGATACTCATCTCATGCTGGTGAATCTGTCCAACAAAGGCATTACCGGCAAAGAGGCGGATGCCGCATTGGACGCCGCCGGCATTATCGTGAACAAGAACGCCGTGCCCTACGACGAGAAACCACCAGCCGTGGCCAGTGGTATTCGGTTGGGAACTCCCATAGTCTCGACCAGAGGGATGCGGGAAACCGAGATGAAAGAGATTGTAGACTTGATCGATCAGGTACTACAGCATCGGCAAGATCCCGCAATGCTCGAGAAAGTTCGCACGCAGGCCAAAGCGCTCTGCAGCCGCTTTCCGATCTTTCACACCTACTAAGCCGCGCCAGACGGGGCAGGATCACCGCCTGTGAAATGTCCGTTCTGCGATGAACTCGAAGACAAAGTCGTCGACTCGCGTATGGCGAAGGAAGGCGAAGTCATTCGCCGTCGGCGCGAATGTCTCGGCTGCAAACGCCGTTACACGACCTACGAGCGTGTCGAAGAAATCCTTCCCGTGGTGGTAAAAAAAGACGGCCGCCGGGAATCGTTTGACCGCAGTAAGATTCTTGCCGGCCTCAAAAAAGCCTGTGAAAAACGGCCCATCAGCACGGCTACCATCGAAATGGTGACGGACCGTATTGAAAAACGCATTCAAGAGATGGGGGAGACGGAAATAGAAAGCCGGATCGTGGGCGAAGAGTTGATGAAAGAGCTGCATCAATTAGATCAGGTCGCCTATGTTCGCTTTGCCTCTGTCTACCGTGAGTTTAAAGATATTGACCAGTTCATGGACGAGCTGAGAACGTTGGCTCAGCAACGCCGCGACCGGTGAGGGCCGCGGAACCCATCCTCTCTCCTCATCGTCCTCTCCCTGTCCTTCCCTGGTTCGCCGGTTAACAACATGGTGCGGTCTCACTGCAAGCAGGTGTCAACATGCCGATAACCAAGGCCAAGGCTCCCAAACGACCACGCAAGATACATGCGCCAACTGGCACGCATGTCGCGATCATCGGCGCAGGTCGTGGCGGCACAGCACTGATTGAAATCTTTGCAACAGACCCATTAGTGCAGGTCGTCGGCGTGGCTGAAGTTCAGAAAAATGCACCGGGTATCGCACTGGCGAAACGGCTCGGCATCCCTGTGACCCGCGATTACCGGAAGCTTCTGGATCTTGAGCGTGTAGATCTCATCATTGACGTATCGGGCAATGCCAAAGTCTGGCAGTTACTCCAAGACTTTCACCGCATGGGCGTGACGATCATCGGCGGGGCCAGCGCGAAATTCATGTGGGAACTCATCGAGGCTCGCATTCGCGCCACGGCAGAAATCGAGAAGACCTTAAATAAATACCAATCGCTCTATCGGCTCTACGTCAAGGAAACGGGTGTCGCGGTGACGGAGGAGCGAACGCGCATTGCTTGCGAAATGCACGACGGTCTTGTGCAGAGTTTGGCCGGCGTCAACTTCAAGCTGGATCTGAGCCAGCAACTGATTCGAAAAGACCCGAAAGCCAGTCTGGCTACCTTGCGCGAAAGCAAAGCTCAGTTGAAACTGGCCATCCAGGAGGCGCGGCAAGTCATCTTTAATCTTCGGCCCCTCCACTACGATAAGATGGAGCTGCTCCCCGCCCTCACCAACTACCTCACCTCGTACGAAACCCAGTACCACATCAAGACGCAATTCCGCGTATCCGGCGATGAACAGATCTTATTTCCGCGCACCAAAATCTTCCTCTTTCGCATTGTGCAAGAAGCCCTCAGCAACGTCGAGAGACATGCGAAAGCGACTCGAGTCACCGTGGAACTAGACATCGACCCCGAACGGCTCCGTGTCACAATCGGGGACAACGGCGTGGGATTCGACATGGACACGGTGCTACGTGATCCCGATAAATGGGATCATTTCGGAATTCGAGGCATTCTAGAGCGGGCTCGCCTGGTAGGAGGCGAGGGCAAGATTGATTCAAAGAAAGGGCGTGGGACGACGATCGTCGTCGACGTCCCGCTGATGAAAAAGGAGACGACAGCGCATGGAGAAGATTAAAGTACTCATCGCAGATGATCATCGGGTCGTGCGTGAAGGACTGGCCGCGATCCTCAAGACGAAAGACGACATCCTAATCGTGGGGGAAGCCCAGGATGGCATGGAGGCCGTCGAAAAGGTGAAGACGTTGGTACCCGACGTGGTACTCATGGACGTAAGCATGCCCAGAATGGGCGGGGTCGAAGCGACTAGACAGATTAAGCGCGAATTCCCTCACATCGGCATCGTGGCCCTGACCATGTATGACGAGCAACAATACATCTTTGATTTGGTACGAGCCGGGGCCACCGGATATCTCTTGAAAGATTCTGAGTCCTCTCAGATCGTCGCCGCGATACGCGCGATCTACAAAGGCGAATCCCTCATCCATCCCTCGGTCGCAAGCAAGATCTTGGCAGAGTTCTCTTTGATGTCCCAGAAAAAGGGCAAAAAACCAGGGTGGGTCGAGCACGACCTGACAGAGCGAGAGATCACAGTCCTCCGCTTGGTCGCTGACGGCAAGACCAACAAGGAAATTGCCAATAATTTAGATCTGAGCGAAAAGACCGTCAAGAACCATGTCCGGAATATTTTTCACAAGCTCCAAGTCTACGATCGCACACAAGCCGCCATCCTGGCCATTCGGAAAGGCCTCATCGAGTTGGACCCACGACCATAGCTGCTGTGACCACTACAGGAAGCCTTCCTGCGAGACAAGACGTTTTCAGATCGCCCTAAAGCAGCCGATTACACGGTTGACTCAGCCACCAACAGGTCTTGAGCCTTTGCTACCGACCACAGCGATCGACGTCAAAGCACTGCGACTGTGCTCCCTGCATTCTATGAAAAGTCACAGGTGTAATATTTATACAACGCCACTTACAGCAAGGGAAATGTCTATTTATGCATGTAATATCAATGTCTTATTGTTGTTTAACCTCAACAGAAATCTCTGGCACACGAGTTGCTTTTACCTCTGTGTAATTATTGAGGTGATCTGTGAGAGTACAGCAGACGTTGGCAAATGCGGTGAGCTGTTCAGGGGTTGGGCTCCATTCAGGACTGCCCGTAACTCTTACACTCAGACCTGCTCCAGCGGATACCGGTGTGGTATTCGTAAACCGAAGCGGCAAAGGCGGAGCCTCTCTTGCTGCCTCCGTTGAACATTTGGTGGCAACGGAACTCTGCACGGCGATCAGCGGGAATGGCTTTCAAGTCAAGACGATCGAACACATTCTGGCAGCATTAACCGGACTCGACATCGATAACGTATACGTCGAGGTTGATGCCGCCGAAGCCCCCGTCATGGACGGAAGTGCAGGCCACTTCGTTCGCCTCATTCGCTCAGCTGGCATTGCTCCCCAGAGCCAACGGCAACCCTATCTGAAAATCACACGGCCCCTCGAGGTCATAGATGGAAATCGACGGGTTCGTATCGAACCGTCTTCGACCACGAAAATTACCTACTCTATCCACTACAATCATCCATTGATCCAGACTCAGACCTACGCCTATGAGCACTCGGTCCATGCCTTCGAACGCGAGATCGCGGACGCCAGGACATTCGGCTTCATGCAGGAAGTGGAAGCTCTCTGGGCCCGTGGACTTGGAAAGGGTGGCAGCCTGGATAATACGATCATCCTTTCTCAGGACGGTATCCTCAATGAATCAGGCCTGCGATTTACGAATGAATTCGTCCGTCACAAGATTCTGGACCTGATTGGAGATTTTTCATTACTCGGCGTACCCTTTATCGGACATGTGATCGCGGAACGCTCCGGGCATGCGATACATACGCGCCTTGTTCAACAGATCCTGAACCATCCGGACAGCTGGGTATTGCTCAACGCTGAGGAACCAGTTGCCGCGTCCGAACCACGCTCGGCCATGGCTGCACCGCGATTTGCATCGCTGGTGGCACTCCAGGCCTCCTAACTCCTATCCTTTTCAATGGAACTCTGCTCGCGGTCTCGCCTCAACAGGCGAGATGATTCATAACGTGTGGTGAACGATCAAGTGATTTAACGTCGGGAGCAAGTGGCCTTGCTCCCGACGCTAGAATCAAGGCGGGGACTACTTCTTCTTCTTCTTTGCTGCTTTCTTCGTCGCCAAGACTCTCACCCCCCTTCGTGTCTTTTAAGGTCTAACTGGCCCAGTCGCACTACACTGCGTGGATCAGGGCTTCTTCCAATGCCTCAAACGTATTCGGCCCCACTTTCCTGAACCGCTTATCTCGCTTCAAAGACGTCGCGACAGATGTTAACGGGGTCTTCCCCTTAATCTGGAGACCCCCTTCGACCAATCGTTGCACAAGTTCTTTTGCATGCATCGACCGGTTCGCCTCGCGGAGCATTTCGTACGCGGCTTCAGAAACACTCTTCCCGGAGTACTTACTCCGGCCCATGAGGATTTCCCTCGACTGGTCCGTGACATCAGTATTGGGTCGTTGTCGGCCGCCTTTTTCATCGGAGTAGAATTGGCTGGAAAGACTGGCGAGCTTGGCTTTGTCGGCTTCAACGCGAAAGAGCGTTTCTGCCAATTCCAAATATTTTTTGATCGTGGCGATTTCGTCGTCCAAGCGACGACGTTTCTTTTCAAGTTCTTGCAGCCGGTTCTTGTACGCGCTAATCCGCTGCTCAAGACCGACCAAAATATCGGTGAGTTCTTCCACGAAATCGCCCCCAGGTGAAGCATGCTTGCTTTATAGCATTGCTTGCAAAGCAAGTCAATAGGTAAAGTTGTATTAGTTGCTTGCATAGCATGATAGCTTTAAAACTGATCATTGCTTACTAAACATGGTCTCGGTTAAGTCTATTAGAGTGACAAGCAAGCATGTACTTTCACTGCACGATGAACGGATGACCTGCGTCAAAGATCTATCCGCTCTGCATGGTTGAAACATGGGCTCGTGTTAAGATGCCGCCCCATGACTCCAGCACAGAGTGACAATATTCCCCTCGACAGAATCCTTTCCGTCGCGACAGATGCAGCCCGCCAGGCCGGAGCCGTTCTCATAAAGTCCGCGCGTACTGGATTTCGCATTGAGCATAAACAGGTCATTAATCTGGTCACCGATGCCGACCACGAGGCGGAACAACGGATCATTGACGTTATCCACGAGACCTTCCCAACCCACCCCATTCTCGCCGAGGAACGAGGGCTGACCGGACAGGCCCAATCCCGCTATAAATGGATAATCGATCCTCTTGATGGTACGACCAACTTCGCCCACGGATTCCCCGCTTACTGTGTGTCCATCGGAGTGGAATGTGACGAACGTGAAGTAATTGGGGTGGTCTATGACCCGACTCGAGATGAACTCTTCACCGCGCAGCTCGGCCACGGAGCCCAACTCAACGGGACACCCATTTCCGTATCCTCCACGGATCATCTCGATCAGGCGCTTCTTGTCACGGGGTTTGCGTATGACATTCGCGAGACCCCGAATAATAACTTGGACCACTTCGCACGATTTGCCTTGAAGGTGCAGGGGCTGCGGCGCACGGGAACGGCGGCTTTAGACCTCTGTTATGTTGCGGCCGGCCGATTCGATGGATTTTGGGAAGTGAAACTAAACCCTTGGGATATGGCGGCGGGAGTCGTCATCCTCCGAGAAGCCGGGGGAATGGCGACAGACTTCAACGGTACCCCCCTTTCAATCTATGAGCAAGAACTGGTTGCAAGTAACGGGGTAATCCATCAGTCCATGCTCGACGTACTCCGTGAGGATCTAACCCACTCATAGAACTCAGCCCCGCCACGCTCACGCCAATCCAGCGAGATGGGCGAACAGCCAGGACTAGCCCTAGAGGCCTGCTGGCAGATATACAGACCGAATGTTGATGCGGTATGATCTCCCACTACACACGTGAAGGAGATTGGCTCAATGGCACGATCAACGCCTCCATCAGGACCATTAAACGGAAACTCTCCCCAAGCGACAGGAACCGAGTCGCACAACAAGGATGTGGAACTGCTCCGGGTGCTCGTGAGCCGAAAGGGAACACAAGTCGATGCTCAATGGGCGATCCATCCCCAACTGAAACAAGATTTGTTGCCGACGGAATGGCAAGAAGTCACCGACCTCATGGCCAAGGTGACCGGTATCGTCGGCACGAGGTTTTCGCAGGTGCTCACCCAAGCTGACCCCGAACCACCCAGCAACGCCTAGCAGCCGAAGCTAGCAGTGACAGTTGAAGCGGTCTTGTTCCGGAGCACTCAAACTCGGCCAGAACCGTCGACCAAGGAGTTGCCTATGGACACCTACTATCATCCCCATGATCTGGGGAAGTTTTCCGATATGGGCAAGGGGAACAAGGATCTCTGGGACAAGTTCATGGCCTACTACAGCGCCGTCTTCGCTGAAGGGGCTTTGACCGAGCGAGAGAAGGCCCTCATCGCCCTTGCGGTCGCCCACGCGGTTCAATGCCCCTACTGTATCGATGCCTATACGCAGGCTTCCCTGGAGAAGGGGTCGAACATCGAGGAAATGACAGAAGCCGTCCATGTCGCCTGTGCCATCAGAGGCGGCGCATCGCTCGCGCATGGCGTTCAGATGCGCAATGTCGCCGATAAGCTCTCGATGTGATGGGATCGGGGTCACGCTCAGCTAGAGGTAGGGGTTTTCAGGAACGGCCAAAGTAAAATACTTGCCGCGTTCTTCGTAGAGAATCCGCGCCGCCGTCAACGTAGCCAAGGCCTGATGAATGTCTGCGTCGCTGCTCTCGCCTTTGCCGGCTCGGCTTGTTAGCTGGGCACGAATCTGGTCCACACTTTTAGCCGCTTCGTTACAGGCCTCGATGATCCCCGCTGCAGGCCAATCATAACGCCGCCTGATCGGTGCCTTTGGATTCCGGCCATCGTAGACCGTGACATAATCCATCGCCTTCGAGTAATAGAGAAACGGCCGATCGCTTGACGCGACTAATCGCTGCCACTCCTGAACCAGGTCGACCAATTCTTGATAGACCTCTTGGTCCACCTGCCAATTGTCCAATTCATACTCGAAGTCATAGGCGATCTTCTTCAAGTCCACCTGCCGAGCATCATAGACATACTCGTAGGGCGTCCCAGGACCGGTGATACGAACACCATATTCCTGTGGCTTGGTGTAGTAGGGACTGAATCGTTCCAGCCATAACTTGCCGGTCGACTCCGGCGGATGCAGATGGAACAACGACGGGATCAGGTCGATCTGCCGACGGTAGTCTTCGTTCGTTTCTCCGGGAAATCCGAGCAGGATATTCCACGACACCGCGACATGATAGTAGTAGCTCCACTTAAGGCAGATGATATTCTGCATCGGGGTGACGCCCTTATCCATCGACTGCAACTGATTGAGGCTCAGACTCTCCAATCCCGGCTGCATACACTTCACGCCTCCGGCAGCGAGTGTTCGGATCTGGCTCTTGTGGAGATTACTTTTCGTTTCGATGAATACATCGAGATCACAATGGTCTGCCGCAAATCGACCGAAGAGGTTGTCCACATATTTCATGTCGATGATGTTGTCCACGAGGCGAAATCGCGCCGTGTCATAGCGACTGGACAGATAGGCCATCTCCCGGGCCACTTGCTCGGACGATTTCGCCCGAAACTTCATACTCTGTGCGTTCAATCCGCAAAACGTACAATGATGCTTCTCCCCCCACCAGCAGCCCCGTGACCCCTCATAAAGAAGAATCCGGTCGAGCCCCTGTGCCGCATCCCCGAGTTCAGCCAGCAAATGATAGTAATCGTCATAGTCCGGAGGACCGGTCTTCGCAAAATCCGTGAACAATGCCTGGTTCGGGTTGAAGGCGATCCTCTCGCCCTCTCGATAGGTCACGCCGCTGGGCATCGCCCCGGTCTTTCCCCCAAGGAGATAACGAACCAATTCCGGGAACACCTCTTCCCCTTCCCCCACCACGACATGATCGATGAAGGGAAAGGCCCTAAAATATTCCAGCCCCATCTCGCCGTCGTAATTCGCTCCACCGAACACGATCGTCACATCGGGATAGAGATCCTTGATGAGTTTAGCCATCGTCAAGCTAGCGACATTTTGGTCGAACGTGGAGGTGAAGCCGACAATCTTGTATTGCCCCCAGTCAATGGAGGTCAGAGCCCCGGTCAAGAACTGTGGCGCCGTCCTCGTCGCCATACCTTCAAAGAACGAAGCCTGATGCCCACTCTCCTTGGCAACCTGCTCAAATACCGGCTTGAAGAGTCGGGGGTACTCGGCGCGCTTCGGATTGTCTCGGAACAAGAGGTAGGAAAACAGCCATTCGCCAAACAGCGCCCGCTTCTCGCAGATCATTTCATAGAGGGGGACACCGATCTTGTGGGCGAACCGAACATTCAGATGGTGGCAGTCGACGGGGATTCCCCTCGACTTGAGCAGCGCAGAGAGGGTGCCCAGTTGGATCGAAGGATACTTCGAGTAACTAAACGGCATATTGACGAGCGCCACCTCGGCCTTGTCGCTCATCTGCTGCCTCGTGGGTTCATGACACAACTATCTGACATGGGATTAACTGGCGGATGCGCGAAACGGTTCAAATTCGCGATCGGCTTTAGCTGCCATAAAAAAATCGCTCTCGGTCAAGCCATTGATCTTGTGAGTCCAGATTTCGACCTTGCATTTGCCCCAGGCGAGATAGAGATCCGGGTGATGACCCTCGGCTTCAGCAATCGCGCTCACTTTGTTCACGTAGGCCAGTGCCTGGGCGAAATCACTGAATGTATACAATCGTTCAAGATGGCCGACCTGATTCAGCGACCAGCCCCGCCCGAGTTCTTTCAGTAGAGTCTGCACGCGATCCGCCGGAACCGGCGGCACCCCACCACGGCAAGGGATGCATTTGTTGTCGGCAAGACCCATGACACCACCTCCCGATAGGGAATCCATTCCCCCGGTCGTTCACTCCGAGCACGGTATTCTAAAGGGGCTCAGGCAGGAAGGGCAAGGTGGGGAAAACTGGAGACCAGGAAGCTCTACGGGCTTGCTTCCCAGGCATCGCTCACTGTGCTAGGGAACAATGGTACAAGTTGCCATGAACCACCCTTCGAATAAGGAACCAGGACAGAAATCCTCTATGCGAAAAATTGGTTGGTTCACGGCTACCTGTGTTCTCATCAGCAATATCGTCGGGGGCGGCATCTTCACGACGACCGGCATCATGGCCCGGGATCTCGGCGATCCGATGCTGATTCTCCTCTTATGGTTCATGGGAGCATTATTCGCCGTCGGCGGTGCGATGATCTATGGCGAACTGGGGTCGCGCCTCCCACATGCCGGCGGGGATTACGTCTACCTGCGAGAGGCCTATGGGCCTTTGGTGGCATTCCTCAGTGGATGGACCTCCTTTACGATCGGCTTCGGGGCCGCAGTCGCAGCCTCAGCTATCAGTTTTTCGTCCTATGCATTGAGAGTGATACCGATCGTGGATGAGCAGGGATGGCTGGCAAAGGGTCTATCACTCGCGCTGCTCTGGATGGCGACCTTCCTGCATTGCCAAGGCCTGGGAACCGGCGGCCGCGTGCAGCTCTTGCTCACCACCACAAAAGTCGTCGCCATTGGGGGATTGATCCTCGGCGGGTTATGGGCGATGGCAGACCAGGGAATCGGCCTCCTCGAGAGGCCCTCCCTGCTCCAGCCGACGTTTGGAGCCTCCGCCATCGCGCTGGTCATCGTGACTTACTGCTATCTCGGCTGGAACGTGGCGGGCTACATTGCCAGCGACATCGTTGACCCCCGACGGACCTTGCCCAGGATCATGATCGGGGGCACAGCCTTCGTCGCCATGATCTATCTCCTGCTGAATGTCGTCTACCTGTCGACGCTCTCGATCACGGAGTTGGCCCAAGAACCCATTGTGCCGGTCGCGGAGAAGACCGCTGCAGCCTTGTGGGGACCCCAGAGCGGACGAGTAGTGGCTGCCATTCTCTGCCTCTCCATTGCTGGAGCCGTCAGCGCCATGACCTGGGCAGGACCCCGTGTCTATTGGGCGATGGCACAGGATGGCATGATTACGCCCTGGCTCGCCAAGCTCCATCCCCGCACCGCCGTGCCGGCTCGGGCAATCGTCTTTCAAAGCCTCTGGGCCTCACTACTCATTGTGAGTGGAACGTTCGAACAACTCCTCGTCTATAGTGGCCTCGTACTCTCGTTCTTCATGGCCTTGACCCTCTCCTCCATCTTTCGTCTTCGTCGAGCACGTCCCATAGAGATCCAGCAGTACCAGGCACCACTCTATCCATTTCTCCCGATCACGCTCGTCTGTGGTGCTGCCGCCCTAGTCCTCTCCAGTATGCTCGAACGACCTGCAGAATCGCTCTACGGTGCTGCAACTGTTCTCAGCGGTATTCCGCTGTATTACTACTGGCGGAGGGCGAACAATCACCACCGGCATGAGTCCCAACGAGGCCCATAAAAATCCCCATCCCAATCATCCACCTCAATCCGACAGGGCTCGCCCACACCGAGAAAAGCAGAGTGAAGACCGGAGGCGTACCCTCTGGAGCGCACGGTGCGACGAATAAGGAGCACCAAGTTTGTGCGCACCGCCGAGCGGTGAGGCGGCCGGGTCCCCGTTTTGAACAGCCTGCCAGAAATGGAACGGGCGACCCTGCACTAGGTAGGAGGTCGCCCGTTCTATGGCGCTTAGGACGCCGGTTTCGCTGTGTAATTGTCTCGGCCCAGCAAAAACTGAAACCCGCGCGACTACGAGAATATCGGGCACCTGATCGGGGGAACATGCATGCATCCCCGGAGCTTGTGTGCCTCGGCCAGCGTCGAGTTCTCCACGATGAAATCGGCTGATAACCTATTGGTCTTTGGTGCCGTTACGGCACAGCCAGTGGAGAACCGGCTAACACGATCAATCAGAAGCCCCGCCTTCGAGTCGACGGGCCTATGTGGTCAGGTGGAGTGAGATCATCCATCGCTACCCTCCTCTCTTGAGAAAGTGTGCGGGGGACCCGTTGACAGCCGCGCGGTCTGTCCGGTCCCTCTGATCGAGTGAATGAATGGGCCGTACTTTCCTCATACGCCCATTAGTAAAACGTGTCAATGGGGTGCCATTATTTTTTGTGCGGACACCCGCAAGCCTTTCAGGAGCGAATACCGTCCTACGGTTATGAAAAGAAGCCTTCGTAGCAGCCACATTCGGACCCCCGACCACCACTTGCGGCTTCCTTCACAAACGACAAGGGGGGATCAACCTGATGGCTGATCCCCCCACAGACAACGCCGAAACGTAAGTACCCCTAATAGCCCGTGCCCTGGGCCTTCCGTTTTGCCTTTTCAATCTCTTCCGTCATCTTCCCTTCGGCCTGGCTCTTATGCTGGGCAGCCATGTCGCTCATCTTCTGCTCGGCTTCAGATTTCTTGTCACTCGCTGCCTGGCGGGCGCTGGAATTGGATTCCGTTGCGGACCGCTTGGCATTGGCCATCTCCTGATCGAGCTTTTGCTGCATATCGCTGAGCGACGGAGCTTGCCCGAAGACGACTGAAGACAATCCCAGAACCATCATGGACATCGTCAACGTTACAGACATTGATCTGCGCATCTGAAGTTCCTCCTAAATGATGAGAACCGCCCGGGGAACGAGCGGCTTGGGGAAGCCTATCGAACAGTCTACATAGATTCAAG
The DNA here is from genome assembly GCA_030645475.1 of Nitrospirota bacterium. NCBI lineage: Bacteria > Pseudomonadati > Nitrospirota > Nitrospirota bacterium. The sequence continues at coordinate 24,257 of JAUSMA010000069.1, read as the reverse complement.
TGCCTACGATGATGGGGATCGCCCTATCGCCCCGTCTGCCTATTTCATGATCGGCGCGTACTCCCCCGTCCGGTAACCCACCGGAGGAGCAAACAGACTGTCGTCTAAGCGTTGGGCCTTGATGTGAATCGCCTCCTCACGAGATGCTTCTTTTCCTGATTCGTCTCGTTCGATGTCGCGGAGAGGAAAGCCGCCGTCTTTGATGATGTCGCGGACCCAGGAAGGATAACCTCCACCACCTGCAGGATCACTGGACAGTAACCCGTAGAACGCCGCGTTACTGATGCCCTTCGCAACGCAGACTTCGCTGGTTCCGTCATCGTCCTTGCCCACATAGATCTCACAGGGATATCCAGCCACCTTGCTGCGTTTCCCGGTCTTCGTCACCGTCGTGCCCTCGAACATCTTCTTGACGTCCTCAGACTTCAGATGATTCCGTGGCAGAATCATCATGCTCCGCTCTTGAGATTCCACGACGAATCCTTCTTGGGTCGTGGAATCCCACACCATGTAATCTCCATTCCTCTCACCATCGGCACGCATCTTCTCACCTTTGAAATAGGTCTTGTGCGTGCTCACCTCGCCATCAGACGATCTCTTCATAACCACCACGCCTTCAAAAGAACCAGCGCGCACGAGACTCGGATACCCAAGCCAGACCAGACCCGACAAGGCCACCGCTAACAATGTGATGCCCACGTCACTGCTCGCCCTGTGGATTTTGTTCATTCGGTTTTTCTTACACAATTTTCAACGTGGAAAAGTCGATGCCTTCAGGCGCCGGTGGTGTCGTGAGCTTCATCGCTTCCAATGCGTTGGTTACAAGTTCCGCGGCCACAAGATTGCGATACCACTTCCGGTTGGCAGGCACAATATACCAGGGAGCACAATCAGTGCTCGTGGCGGCCATCATGTCTTCGAACGCATCCATGTAGGGCTTCCACAGCTTCCGCTCTTCAAGATCCCCCTCGTTGAATTTCCAGCGCTTCTCCGGATCTCGGATACGTTCCTCCAGCCGCTCTTTCTGTTCGTCTTTCGAGATGTACAGAAAGAGCTTGAGCACAGTTGTCCCGTTTTCAGCGAGCAGCCCCTCGAATTCTTTAATTTGATTGAACCGTTGTTTCACCACCTTGTCAGACACCCATCCATGGACGCGGGTGATCAAGACATCCTCATAGTGCGAGCGATTGAAGATACCGATCTGGCCCTTCGACGGCGCCTTCTGATGCACGCGCCACAGAAAGTCATGGCTCAACTCCTCGGACGACGGAGCTTTGAATGACACAACTTTGCAGCCCTGGGGGTTCACCCCCGACATCACGCTCCTAATCGTGCCGTCTTTCCCGCTGGTGTCCATTCCCTGCAGCACGACCAGCAAGGATCGAGTCCCGTTCGCATAAAGCCGCTCTTGGAGTTCGCCCAGCCGACCGATCAACCCCGCCGTGATGGCCTTGGCTTTCTCTTTTCCTTGATCGGTCTTCTTGTAGTCACCGCTGTCATCAGGGTCGAATCGTGCGAGCGACAACGCGCGTCCCGGCTTTACTCGATAGTCTTTCATCAGTGCCTCCCTCCGCCTCGTGGTAGTATCTCCATAAAAATACGCCGGTCCGAACAAAGAATATAGTGCCAGGCCTGGCACATGAACGCCTCCCACCTTGCGATTTATCGAAACCACGGGCATAGTGCGGCTCAGCAGTACACCTACCGGGAGGATGAACGATGAATCGACTGGCAGCAGAAGCGATCGGCACGTTTTGGCTGGTGTTCGGGGGATGCGGGAGCGCCGTGCTGGCCGCCGCCTTTCCACAAGTCGGGATTGGCCTGCTCGGTGTATCCTTCGCTTTCGGACTGACCGTCCTCACGATGGCCTATGCCATTGGCCATATTTCCGGCTGCCATCTAAACCCGGCCGTCTCCGTGGGCCTCGTGGTCGGTAAACGTTTCCCGGCCAGCGATCTCCCTGGATACATCGGCGCCCAAGTACTCGGTGCGGTCCTCGGAGCCGGAACGCTCTATCTCATCGCCAGCGGGAAAGCTGGCTTTGACCTCGGCGGCTTCGCCTCCAACGGGTACGGAGAACATTCCCCGGGCGGCTATTCGCTCATGGCCGCGCTCCTCACCGAAGTCGTACTCACCTTCATGTTTCTGTTCATTATCCTGGGAGCCACCGACAGCCGCGCACCCCAAGGCTTCGCGCCCATCGCAATCGGCCTGGGCCTGACGCTCATCCACTTGATCGGCATCCCGATCACCAATCTCTCCGTCAACCCGGCGCGCAGCACTGGCCCCGCCCTCTTCGTGGGAGGCTGGGCGCTCGGCCAACTCTGGCTCTTCTGGATCGCCCCGATCATCGGTGCCGCATTGGCAGGAGTCGCCTATCCTCTGATCGCAGGCAGCCCGAAACGATAAGGTTGGAGTTCTCCAGGCACAGAGCGAGAAGAGAGAGAACAGGCTACGGCAGTTTCGGGGCGTCCTGGGCGCAGCGAAATCCGACGTTCGGATCATGCTCGGTGGGATCGCCTTTCGTCCGAAAAGACGACCGGAGCCGATAGGGATTGTTGATATAGGAGCCGCCGCGTTGCACCTTCGCGGTGCCCTCGACCGGTCCACGCGGGTTGATGGCAGGATTCTTCTTATAAAACTCTTCGTCGTACCAGTCGGTCACCCATTCGTACAGATTGCCCGCCAGATCGTGGACACCATAGGGACTTTTCCCCTTGTCGCGATTGCCGACGGGAGAAACCGTGTCCGCCCCTTCTTTTAACCCGAAGACCGCATGGGCCGGCGTCGGCGCATCACTCCCCCAGGGATAGATCCTTCCATCCGCACCTCTGGCGGCTTTCTCCCATTCTGCCTCGGTCGGCAATCGCTTCCCGGCCCAGAGACAATAACCCATGGCTTCCATCCAGTTCACCCATCGGACCGGACGATCCGAATGGACCACCGGGGTCTCCTTATCCGCGAAGCCCCAAGGCGGTTCACTCTGAATCGCCTCGACAAACTTCGCAAATCGGCCGTTCGTCACTTCGAACTTATCCATATAGAAACTGTCGAGGAAGGCACGATGGATCGGCTGCTCGTCGTCATCACCCTTGTCGCTCCCCATCGTGAACTCACCGGCTGGGACCAGCATCATGGGAACAGCATCTTTTCCGGTGATCTCGGCAGGCAGTTGGGGCGGACTGACCGGCTTTGAGGTGGCTCCAGCAGTAGAAGGAGGATGTACCTTTCCAGGTGGCTTCGGTTCACTCTCTGCCACATGGGGCTTGGGTTGGGCTGGGGCTGGAACTTGAGCTGGTGCTGGAACCGGCTCCGGCTTGGCAAGCGGCGCTTCATTCGCCAGTGAAAGATCGTTGGTGATCCATAACACCGACAACAAGCCGAACATCATGCCGTGAATCATGTTCCGAGACTGCATCATCGACGGTCTCGTCTCCGTGAAAGAGCAGGTGCTTCGTGCACCACCAGACCAGGGTACCGAAAACCGTGAGGACAAATCTACTCTTCTGCCAGTCTCGAATGGGCGATACGCTATTTCATATGGTAGAGGACAAGAAAGACTGCAGATTTGACCCGCCGGCATTCATCGCAATACAGCGATGAAGAGCCGGCGGCACGCACGATGCGCGATTTGGTGGAGGCGAGGGGAGTTGAACCCCTGTCCGAAGACCTTCAGCACAACGGATCTACATGTTTAGCCGATCGTTTTAGTTTCGCAGCCACCCACGCCCACCGGCTAGCTTAGACTGGCCACTAGCCCAGTATTGTCTCGTCCTCAGCCGCTGAGCACCAGCTTTGGACCAGCCCGCTGTATCGCGCTCCGACCACCCCCGCGGGCCTCAGGTGGAGGAACGTCGCAGTTATTTAAGCTGCGAGTGCAAATTCTTGGTTTGCAGTTACATTTTCCCGGAGGATTTACGAGACCCCGAGAGCTCGACATGCACCGCTGACCTTAGTATCCCCGTCGATTCCGGTCGCCCCCTTTCTTGTTTGCGTGAAACGGAAGACATGAGAGGAACCTCGCTCACGTCTTAGATACTCATCATACTGCACAGGTCAAGGGTTTGCCAGAGATGATGTAGGACCGATCTGGCTACTCAGGAGAAGGCCGCCAAGAAGAATGCGACAACCGCGGACCAAATGTCCTCGCCCCCACGCCTCAATCATCCTGCGGGTCTCTGGTCCGGCGGACTCCAGGGGAATGGCCAGCAACCTGTTATTGGTCGGTACCAAAAAGATGAGTGTATAGGGCCAGTTAGCAAAAATGATGAGGGCACCGGTCAACCATAACCAATGTCCGGTCTAAATATAGGCGATGACCCCGACCAGAGCCGTCACGGCAACCAACGATCCTTGCAGGTTGAAGCCGCGCTTGTAGCTTGGCTTCCACTCTGCCAGCAAAGCCCGATCCTCAAGCCCCAGACGCGCTGGCTGCTCCACCAACGTAATATAGAAGGCCGCTCCTGTGAATAACGATGCAAGGACTAGCGCGAATAGACCGATGACCATAAGCTCCTCCTTCTCATGCACGCTTCGAGCAGGCCCAGGCTATCACCAGGGAGTATCCCGTAGCTTGGAACCAGTTTCTATCAGCTGCGCCGCTCAATCGGAAACTTCCGTTCCCGCCAGGCATCGAGGCCCCCTTCGAGCGGACGGACACGGTGGACGCCTTTCTTCTTCAAAAGAAATGCGGTGCGGGCACTGGACACTTCGTTCGGACAGGAGCAGTAGAGGATAATGTCCCGGTCGCGCGGAATTTCGTGATGGCGATGTTCGATCTCCTCCATCCGAAAGTTCAAGGATCCTGGGATCGTCTCGGGATCCAACTCCAGAGCCATCGGATGCCGCACGTCGACAATGGTGATGAGATCGCCGGCATCCATACGCTGCTTCAATTCATCCACGGTGATCTTCGCCATTCGGAGATCTCGCAGAAACTTCTGCCGGTGAAGGAACTTATAGGCGATAAATCCGACCAGGCCGACCCCGATGATCATGAGAAACCAGCCACCGGTCTGGTCAATGAGCAGAGCAACCTGTTCAAGTTGGTTGCTGAAGAGCGCGCCGATTCCGGCGCAGACCCCGACCCAAATCAGCGCCCCGGCTGTATCGTACAAGAGAAACCTTGCGGCCCCCATGCCCACGATGCCGGCCAACGGAGGAGCCACCGTGCTGAATCCAGGGATGAACTTTGCAAAGAGCAGCGCGCGCCATCCATGCCGATGAAAGAGATTTTCCGTATCCCTCACGCAGGAGTCTGGCTCCATCGACATCCGGCATAAGAAACCCAGCACCTTCCCCCCCTTCAACCGACCCAGGTAATACCAGGCGAGGTCGGGAGGCAGCGACGCGGCAACAGGAATCAGCAGCGCGGTCAGGACGCTCATCTTGCCGGCTCCTACGAGTGCGCCGGCGGCAATCAAGAGGGGAATAGCAGGAATCGGCAGGCCCACCTGTTCGATAAACACAACCCAGAACAGGACCGAGGCGCCGTGATCGACAAGAAACTGCACGGTGGTCATACGGCAAACCCGTTCATGTCAGGCGCTCTTGAAGCGAGTGACCTTGGCAAACACAATTGCGGCGAAAGGGAGGGCCAGACCTAACAATAACTGCACGATGAGGAGGGAGCCGAGCTGGCTGTAGTCGGCGGGAGTCTGAATCGCACCGGAGGCTTGGTCATGAACCTCCCGCGTGACCACATAGACATCATTCATATATTTGGTTCCGAGCTGGCTCAACGACAGGGCCAAATTGGTGAACGACGCCATCACGGCAAAAAACGTGGCTTTCAGATTTGCGGGGGCACTGTTCGCAATCCAGGCGAGCATCGGAATCATGGAAATTTGACCGAGGGGCGACTCCAGCGCCGTATCGATCAGCGCAATGAAGCGGGCATCGACCACACCTCCGGTCATGCTCGCCGTCCATTCATGCAAGCCGTAGAACATGCTCACGATTGGAAGGGTCAGCACGGTACCGATCACCGTGAGAAACCCCACCACATACGCGATCGACCGCTCGGCCATAAAACGGCGAAAGACAAACATGCCAGCCAGCGTGAGGGTGCTCCCGATCAGCGAGAGGATGGAGAGAAACTGCTGATCGAACTTCAGATGGTCGATCATCCACCAGGTCGTCCCAGGCCCCGTTCCTGGAATCGCGCGAAAGATAAAGACCACCACGGCTGTCCCGACCAGGGTGAATCGCTTGTCAGGCTCCAGCTCCCGCACCAGTCGAGACATCAGAAACAGGACAATGGCCATCGAGCCGGCAAACACAATCTCTTCGCTATAGGAGAAGCCGCCGAAACCGACCGTCAAAGTGAAGAGGACAAACACGAAGCTCCCGCCAAGAATGTACCAATTGGGCTTCGTCGGTTCGCCGGACGATTCCCGTGCATCGACCATTTGCCGAGCCTGCTCACGCGAGAAACCCTGCTGAACAAGCTGTTGCCAATGTTGCCGTTGCAGCCACCAGGCTACCCCCAACCCAAGAACTGAGACGAAGGGGATGACAAGCGCCATGAGGTAGACCTGCTTATACAGCCGTACGATCTCTGCCTGTGGAAGCCCTTCCGTCCCGGTGAAAACATAGACGTTGATCATCGCCACCAGGATCCCGCCTCCGACAATCGCCACGCGGCCAAGCGTCTGCATCGTCGTATGCATGAGCTTCCTTGTCGGCTCATCGAATGGCTGCCCTCGCTCATCCACACGAGGCACGGCTTCGACCGTCATCGCATCCGCCACCGCATCCTGCAGCACATACCCGATAGGAGCCAGGAGTGCGCTCATCACAAACCAGACCTCGGCTGGTAGGATTGCGGTCATCCCCTCGCGGGCACCGATCAACGCCGCCATGATGGCCAGACTGGCGGCCAACAGCCCGGCTCCAAGGCCCACGAGCCAGCCTTTCCAGCGCCATAACAGATCGACCGTATGTCCGATGGGCATCTTCAATGCCCAGGGAATGCCGGCCCAGAAACCCAACGCGGCAAGGAACGAAGCGGAAAGTCCCAGGTAGTCTTTGACGAAGAAGGTTCCGACAATACCGGTAAGGCCCGAGATCCCGTAGGCCATGTAGACCATGAGCGGCGGCAGGTACGAGAGCCGCATATCACGGCCGAGGGAAAGAATGTTGCGATCGACCCACTGGACCAGCCGCATAAACATCGCTATGACCCCACCCTGGTGGGCTGGCGACGTTCGACCAACGCCTGCAACTTCGCGCGCATCTCATCAGCCGGTAATCGCGTCCGATCCCCATGCCCGGCCAGAACCCATTCGAATGGGTAGTCGAGGAGCTTCCTGATCGAGTCCACCAGCACATGTTTTCTCCAGACCAGCCGGCTCGGAGCGCCGAGCATCTTCTGCTCGGAGTCCCACCAGAGATGATCACCCGTGAAAAGGAACCGATTCTTGTAGAGGAGAGCCATGCAGCCTGCCGTATGGCCTGGCACAGGAATAATCAGAAACTCCGGCGAGACCTCGACGCTGTCGACTCCTTCGATGATCCATTCCGCATCCGGAACCGCTTCGATGTCCGCCCGATGAATCATCCGCTTCGCGCCGAAATGTGCAGCGTACTTCTCTGCATCGGCCACATCGTCTTTATGCGTGAGAAAGATGCGGGCAATGCCGCCCTTTCGTTCGAAGGCCTCGACGAGATGCTTGATGTAGCGCGGCGAATCGATGAGCCAGTTGCCGTCAGGATGTTCGATGAAAAAGCTGTTCGCACCGAACGATTTCTCTGAGTTGAAGCCACAGTAGGAGACACCGCCCTCCAGATGGATCGGAAAGCTGGCCATCGCGTCCTGCATCAGAGACTTGTCACTGTGCTCGGTGCCGATCGAACCGACGGGGCAGGCGAGTAGCGCTTGATAGGCCTGATGGAGAAGCCCTTGTTCGGCCGGCTGGCTGGTGACTGCCGAGAAATCGCCGACTTCCTCGAAGCTCATCGGAGCTAATTGGCGGCAGGTGTCGCAGTTGATACAGGTCGCATCGACATAGAAATTTCCAGCGATATTGGAATCGAGTCGTTTCTTCTGATCGGCCATACCACAACCTCTAGAGGATGACTCCTACGCCCTCTTCTTTCGCGCGATCGGCCGCACGCCAGAGATACCAAGCCGCCGCCGTGCGATAGGGTCTCCAGCGCTCTCCGTATCGCAACACCTCGTTGGGCGCCGGCATCGCACGCCGATCGTAGGCGATGCGGAACCCGTTACGCACACCGAAGTCGTCGACCGGCAGGACATCGGGACGGCCCAGCTGGAAGATCAGCAACATTTCGACCGTCCAACGTCCGACGCCGCGCACCGCCACGAGACGTTCGACAATCGCATCGTCCTCAAGCCTCTTGATGACACGACCGTGCGGCACGGTACCATCGAGCGTCTTCGCAGCCAAGTCGCGAAGCGCCGCCACCTTCGCCTGCGAAAACCCAGCGCCTCGAATCATCTGCTCGTCCATCGCCAGTAGATCGGCCGGTTGAGGAAAACGCCGAGCCGGAAACAGGGCAACGAACCGGCGCAAAATACTGTCAGCAGCTTTCTCGTGCAGTTGTTGGTTCGCAATCGCTCGTGCCAAGGACTCGAACGGCGACCGACGCGCTCGGGGCGTTAACGTGAAGGGGCCCACCTCGCGGATCAACCGGCGCATCACTGGATCGACCCTCGCCAGAAACTTCGTCTCAGGACAATGCCCGGTCATCCGATCCTATCCACTCGTCGAACAAGCTCTAGCCATGACTCATAATGGCATCGGCTTCGATTTCAACCAGCATGTCGGGATCGATCAAGCGCTTCACCTCCACCATCGTCGTCGCAGGTCTGATGGTCCCGAACACTTCACCATGCGCGCGGCCCACCTCCTGCCATTGATCGATGTTCGCCATGTAGATGCGCGTCCGCACGACATCGGCAAGCGAAGCGCCGGCCTGCTGGAGCGCCGCTTCGATCGTTTTGAAGGTCTGAATCGTTTGGGCATAGGGATCCCCCTTGCCGACCAGGCCGGAAGAGGTCATCGCCGTCGAACCGGAGACGGAGATCGAGGTACCAACACGCACCGCCCGTGAATAGCCGATCTTCGCTTCCCAAGGACCACCAGTGGAAATATTCTGCCGTCCCATCTCTTTCCTCCTACATCACGATGCCGCCGCCGGCATGAATATTCTGGCCCGTCAACCAACGGGCCTCCTCGCTGACGACGAACGCCACCACATCGGCGATGTCTTTGGGTGTACCCAGCCGCTTCAACGGCGACATCTGGATACCGATCTGGCGAAACGGCTCGGTCATCATGCCTGTCTCCGTAAACCCTGGCGACACGGTATTCACCGTAATCCCACGTGAAGCGAGTTCCTGCGCCAGTCCCTTCGTATACTGTTCCAGCGCACCCTTGCTGCCAAGATAAGCCGTCGCGCCTGGAAAACTCAAATGGGTTCCATCGGTGGAAATGTTCACGATGCGGCCACCCTCTTTAAGGGTCTTAGCCGCTTCCTGCATCGCGAAGTAAGGACCCTTGGCGTTTAAGCCGATCACCTGATCGAAGTCGGCTTCGGTCGTGTCCATGAGGGGTTTTGGCATAAACTTCCCGGCATTATTCACGAGAATATCCAGCCGCCCGAACTGCTTCACCGTGTCGATCACGAGCCGGCGGGCCTCCGCCACCTGACTGATGTCGGATTGCACCGCAACGGCTTTCCCGCCCCTGGCCTGAATGCCCGTGACAACCTGTTGCGCTTTCTCAGCACTGGTCCCGTAATTCACCACGACAATCGCGCCCTCTTCGGCCAAGCGCTCCGCGATCGCTCGCCCGATTCCGCTGGACGATCCGGTCACGATCGCCACCTTTCCACTGAGTGAGGCCATGTTATCTCCTTTACCGTGCTGAGTACCGGATATCTCTCTGCTACTACTCATTGAAACCAGAACAATACGCGAGCCGAGCGAGTCGATAAAGACTCACTGCCTCATCGACGATTTGGTGGATACCCTGTTTCGACTCGATCCTTGAACAGTCTCTCGACTCACTCCTTATCAGAGAAGAGGCGAGGGCTGTTCCCAGGTTGCCGAGTACACCAACTCTGTGAGGGGCTTCCGGACTCTTGGCTGCACTTCCCTTGCCCGCAGGCGATCCGACAGCACGGCAGGATCGCCCGGATACCCGACCGCGATCATGGCCACCGGCACATAGCCCTCGGGAATGTGACAGTCCGCCCTCGCCTGATCGCTTCGAAACCCCGCCATCTGATGGGCGACCAGCCCCAACGCCGTACCCTGCAGCACGAGGTTCTCTGCCGCCATGCCCGTGTCATGCAATGCATGGGCATTCGGCGAACCGTCCTCAAACTGAAGTTGCGCCACGGATAACATCAGCACCGGCGCGCGGTAGGCCCATTTCTGATTGCCTTCGACCAGGCAGTTGAACAATCGTTCGTACTCGGTCGTATTCTCTTTGGTCACAACCAAAAAACGCCAAGGCTGTCCGTTATTCGATGACGGCGCCCAGCGAGCCGCTTCAAACAGACTGCGGAGCTTCTCCGGCTCGACCGGCCGATTGTCGAAGGCGCGGGGACTCCACCGCTGACGTAACAGGTCGTGGATGGGATACTGCGTCTCTGCCGGTTTATCCATAACCCTATTATCCTTTGCTCAGGTCTTTTTGTCGGGCCATCTCGGGAGACCAACCGCCGCCAAGAGCCTTGTAGAGTTGCACCACCGAGACCAGATGCAGACGGCGCGTGCCGGTCAGGGACAATTCCGCCTCAAAGAGATTCCGCCGCGCCACGAGCACATCAAGATAGTTCGCCAATCCACCCTTATAACGGAGTTCAGCCAACTTGAGCGCTGACTGCAGGGCCGTCACTTGTTGTTGCTGCGCGTCGGTTTGCACTCGCACCGTCCGCACCGCCACGAGTGAATCTTCCACTTCACGAAACGCGGTCAAGACCGTCTGTTCATACTGCGCGACAGCCTGCCTGGCTTGCGCCTCCGCCGCTTCCTGCTGAAACCCCAGGACCTGTCCGTTCAACAACGGCGCAGCCAGTCCAACCCCGGCTACACCAAAGGAGGCGGGATCGGTAAAGAGCTGGGATAGCTGCGGGCTGGCCACACCAAGCAACCCCGTGAGTGAAATCTTGGGAAAGCGCTCAGCCTTGGCCGCTCCGATACGGGCCGTCGCGGCTGCGAGCTGTTGTTCTGCCTGCAGCAAGTCCGGCCGTCGCTGCAACAGTTCCGAAGGCAGACCGGGCGGTACGGCAGGCGGCATTACCTGATCCGTGAGGGCACGGCCCCTGGGAATCGAAAATGGTTTGCGCCCCAGCAACACGCTCAATTGGTTTTCCGCCTGCACCATTTGCCGTTCGAGCTCCGCCATCCGTGCAGCAGCGTTGGCTCGTTCCGCTTCAAACTGATCCGTGTCGAGGCGCGACGTCATGCCCTGTTTCAGCCTGGCTTGCGCAATGCGAACCGACTCTTCCCAGGATTGCAACGTCCGCTTGGCGATATCCAACTGCATATCGAACTGGAGCAGGTTGAAGTAACTTTCTGCGACGCCGCTCACAAGTTGCAACACCACCGCCCGCCGATTCTCTTCCTTCGAGAGGAGATCGGCACGAGCCGCTTCGTTCGAGCGCCTCACACGGCCCCAGAGGTCAAGCTCCCAGGTGAGAGTGCCCTGGAGATAATAGTTGAAGGGATTGGCAAAACCGGGAAAGAGGAAGATCGTCTTCCGTCCCAAGGACGGTGCATTCCCGGAAACGGACATTCCTGGAAGATAGTCCGAGCGGGCGATCAGTGCACGGGCTTGGAATTCATCGACCACTGCGACAGCGCGCTGGAGATCCTTATTTTCTTCCAGCGCGATACGCATCAACTGTTGCAACGGCTCATCGCGCAGGAGTTCCCACCAAGGCAAATTCGCGATCGACGGAGCGTCCAGCGATGCGTCGGCCATCCGAAAGCTCTCTGCCATATCCGTCTTGGGGCGTTCGTAGTCCGGTCCCATCGCGCAGGACATGAGAAAACACGAGAGGCCAATGACAACTGGCTTACGCATCTTGGGCCTGATCCTCCGGAGATGATGTCATCGATAGTTCCTCCGCGACTGGCTCTGCCAATACACGACGCTGGGTCAGCCGACGAATGACCACATAAAAGAGCGGCACAAAAAAGATCGCAAGGAAGGTGGCCCCGAGCATCCCACCCATCACACCGGTTCCAATCGACTGACGGCTTGAGGCCCCCGCGCCTGAAGCCACGACCAACGGGACCATCCCAAAAATAAAGGCCATGGAGGTCATGATGATCGGCCGGAACCGCAACCGGGCCGCTTCCAGCGCGGCCTCGATCAACGGGCGTCCCGCTTCATAGCGGGTATTGGCAAATTCGACGATCAGAATCGCATTTTTTGCCGACAGGCCGATCAAGGTTACCAGTCCGATCTGGAAATACACATCGTTCTCGAAACCGCGCATCCACACGGCTGACAAGGCGCCGAAAATGGCGAAGGGCACGGCCAGGATCACCGCGAAGGGAACCACCCAGCTCTCGAACTGGGCGGCCAGCACGAGAAACACCATCAAGAGACCGACGGCAAAGACCTGGGTGGACTGGCCGCCGACCCGCCGTTCCTGGAAGGAGATGTTACTGTAGTCGATCGCGTAGCCCTGCGGCACGAGCACCTCTTTGCCCACGCGATCGAGCGCTTCGAGCGCCTGACCAGAACTGTAGCCTGGCGCTGCAGCACCCAACACCAGGGCTGTATTATATCCGTTGAAGTGATTCACCGGATCCGGTCCGCTCTGATACTCCGTCGTTACCACCGTGTCGAGGGGAATCATGTTGAAGCCCTGGGCACCCTGAGCCCGCACATAGATCTTCGAAATATCCTGAGGGGTGGCCCGATACTCCGCCTCCGCCTCTGTCTGCACGTGATAGACGCGGCCGAATTTGACAAAGTCGTTAATGTAGAAATTCCCGAAGTAGGCTTGCAGCGTGTCGAAGATGTCAGAAATCGGGATTCCCAGCGCCTTCGCCCGCTCCCGATTCACATGCACGTACAGCCGCGGCGAGGACACACGGAAGTTCGTCCCGACCCGACCGATGGCCGGCTCCTTCTGTACCCGATCGACGAACTGCTGCGCGACCGCCGCAAACTTCTTAAAGTCTCCGCTGCTGGGGTCTTGCAGCTGTGCAGAGAATCCGCCGACCGCCCCGACGCCACGAATCGCCGGCGCATTGAACGCCAGCAGCAAGGCTTCAGGGATCTTCGCAAATTCTCCATAGGCCGCCCCGACCAACGCCTTCGCATGATTCTGCGGCTCCGCGCGCTCATCCCAGAGTGTCAGCGGCACGAACATCGTCGCCGAGTTCGGCCCTCTGGTGCCAAAGACGAAGTTTTGGCCGGAGAGCGCGTCGGTTGAATGAACCGCCGGGTTTGCCTGAAAATACCGTTCGACCCGTTCGAGCACCGCATCGGTCCGCTGCTTCGATGCGCCGTCCGGTAGTTGCGCGACGACGATGAAATACCCTTGGTCCTCTTCCGGAAGGAAGCTTTTCGGCAGCGCCTTGAAGAGACCGGTCGAGACGGCGAGGAGCACTCCGAACAACAGCATCACGACAACCGGCCGCACCATGAAGGCGCCGACCACACCCATATAACCACGCTGCGTCCGCCCGAACGTCCGGTCGAAGAAAGCCCAAAACCCACCACGCGTTTCATGCTGCGGGAGGAGGACCATCGCACAAAGCGCCGGGCTCAGGGTCAGCGCGACAAAGCCGGACACGGTGACCGAGATCGCAATCGTCGCGGCAAATTGCTTATAGAGCGCTCCCGTGATCCCGCCGACAAAACCGACGGGGACGAAGACAGAGACCAGCACCAACACGATGGCGATAATCGGCGACGTCACTTCGCTCATCGCCCGCTTCGCCGCGTCTTTGGCCGAGAGACGATCTTCACGCATGTGCCGTTCAACGTTTTCCACGACCACAATCGCGTCGTCGACCACGATCCCGATGGCCAGCACCATTCCGAATAGGGTGATCGTATTGATCGAGAATCCCAACGCATACAGGCCAATGAAGGTGCCGATCAGCGAGACCGGCACAGCGACGGTTGGAATGATCGTGGCACGCCAGCTTTGGAGAAACAGATAGACCACGAGCACCACCAGGACCATGGCCTCGGCCAACGTCTTGACCACTTCTTTGATCGAGACTTCGATAAAGCGCGTAGTGTCGTAGGGAATATCGTAGGACACCCCGGGGGGGAAGTTCTTGGCCAGCTCATCCATCTGCGCGCGTGCGCGACGAATGGTGTCCAGCGCGTTCGCCCCGGGAGAAAGAAACGTCAAAATAAATGTCGTGGGCTTGCTGTTCCAGCGCCCCTCAAGGGCATAGGACTGGGCACCCAGTTCGATGCGCGCGACGTCCTTCAGCCGGACCGTGGAGCCGTCCGGCAATGCACGCACGATCAGTTCCTCGAAGTCCTTTACATCGGTCAGTCGGCCCTTCGTGATGATCGGAATCGTCAGCTCGGTGCCCTTCGGCGCCGGTTCCCGCCCGATCGTCCCGGCTGGATAATCGCGATTCTGCTCTCGAATGATCGCCGCGATGTCGGTCGGCATGAGACCCAGTTTCGCCATGTGCAAGGGATTGAGGATGATCCGCATGCTGTAATTCTGCTGTCCGAATACCAGCGCATCCCCGACGCCCTTGACCCGCTTCAGATCGTCGACCAGCCGAAGCGTGGCATAGTTCGAGAGGAAGACCGCGTCATGGCGGGGATCCGTGGACTTCAGGACGATGACTGCGACGAGGTCCGGAGACACCTTCTTGACGGTGACACCCTGCCGGATGACTTCCGTCGGCAGTTGCGGCTCGGCGAGCTTTTCACGGTTCTGGGTTTGGACCTGAGCGATGTCAGGATCGGTGCCGATCTCGAACGTCAGCTTGATCGTGACGTGTCCATCGTTGCTGCTAGTGGAATCGAAATACAATAAATTATCGATGCCGGGAAGCGTGACCTCGATCGGCCGGGCGACTGATTCTGCGGCAACTTCCGCGCTGGCGCCTGGATAATCCGCATCGATCTGCACGACCGGCGGGGTAATCTCCGGAAACTGGGCGACAGGTAGAAACTGCAGCGCGAGCAGGCCCATCACCACAATGACGATGGAGACCACCGACGCAAGAATAGGCCTGTCGATAAAGACGTGCGACGTCACAACCAATCTATCCTTATTGAGAGGTGGGAGGAGTGACGTCCGTGGCCGGGACATTCGTCCCTCCCCAGGGAATGGCCTTCACCGGAGCGCCGGGACCGATCTTCATCAGCCCATTCACCACCACGCGATCGCCCTGGTTGAGGCCGCTGTCGATGAGCCACTGGTCCCCTTTCCAGTCGGACGCGGCCACGTCGCGAATGGCGATCTTCTCGTCTTGATTCACCACATAGACGAAAGGACCCTGCGGGCCCTGTAACACGGCGCGCTGGGGAATGAGGATTGCGTCCGTCTTCGTATCGCCGGTAAACCGCACCTTCACAAATTGCCCCGGCAGAAGACTGCGCTGGGGATTGGGAAAGGTGATTCTGGTTTGACGTGATCCGGTCTCCGTTCGCAAGCCTGGCTCCAGGAGATCGAGCACCCCTTCATGCGCATAGGCCGAGCCATCCATCAGTGTGAGCTGTCCTCGCAACTGGTAGACCCCCGGATGGGTGATTTTCTTCGACTCGATGTCCCGCCGCCGCTTGAGGATAAACGTCTCCGGGACACTCACGACGACATACATAGGGTCAACACGATGGACCACCGTCAATAAATCCGTTTGCGCAGAGACTAGGCGCCCTTCGTAGTAGCGGCTCCGTTCGATCAATCCGGTAATGGGGGCCGTGATCAGCGTATTGTCGAGATCGAACTGCGCCTTGGTCAACTCCGCCTTCGCCCCTTGCAGCAGCGCTTTGGCGGTGAGATCGCCGGCCACGGCATCGTCGACATCTTTCTGACTCACCGCCTGCTCCGCCAGAAGCGGTTTGACACGCGCCAGATCCTGTTTCGCCTGCACCAGCCTCGCTTCCGCCTCGGCAATCTTGGCTTTCGCGATCGCCACGGCGGCTTGGAAGGGAACGGGATCGATTTGATAGAGGCGGTCGCCCTTCTTGACGTCACGCCCCTCCTGATAGAGCACGGCCTTCAGCAGGCCGGTCACTTGCGAACGGATCTCCACCGGACGCGAAGCCTCGGCTTGCCCGATAAATTCCGGTTCGTCCGGGATCGTCTGACGAACCACCGTCATTACCTCGACTTGCGAGACCTGAGGAGCCGGGGCGGATCCCGCATCTTGTTTACAGCCAACAGGCACAGCCAGCAAAACAGCCGAAAGCCCGTAGGACACGATATGTGCAACCCTATGTCTTGTTACCATGATCAAACCAATTCCATTGTAGAGGAGCCGCTCAGTCTACCTCTTTATGCTCAGAGTTCTCTACCTCGCACCTACGATCAGAGCACAAGGGGCTTGATCGGCGACACCACAGCCGCCGGATCGCTCTTCCATACCGATTCATCTGCGTCCACATACAACTCAATCTCATTCCCATCCGGATCGCGCAGATAGAGGCTTTGGCTCACCGTATGATCGCTCATGCCGTCGATCGTGATCCCGGCCTGCTCCAGCTCTTTCTTCGCCGTACGCAACTCGTCGAGACTATCTCCGACCTTGATACCGATGTGATAGAGCCCTCGACGGCGTCCTTCGAGTGGACCAGGCGCAGCACCGACCTGAATCAACAGCAGCTCGTGATGGGTCCGTCCAGAGGTCAGCGCTGCCGCCGCACCGTTGAAAATCCGTCCAACCTCCTTGAAGCCCAACAGATCCCGATAGAAGGCAAGGGACTGCTGCAGATCTTTCACATAGAACACGACATGGCCGAGATAGTGAGCCCTCATTCCTGCACCCCACAGATAGGAGACACGATTCGTAAATACATTCTACCTCTACCGATGACTTACCCGGTCGGCTCACGATCGAGCTGATGGGCCTTCCGTCCACCACGGGCAAGCGGATGCTCAGGAATCTGACCGCCGATCATGAGCGTCGCCAAGTCCGCCGCGCGCACAACGAGTTCTTGCGCCCCTTTCCGAAGTTCCTGGCTATTCTGGACCTCTTTGACATTCCGCTCCATGTCCTCGGCACTCCAACCCCTTGAATGGGCAATGAATGGAAACTGTGAGAACTGGCAGCCGACTTCGGCGAAAAAGGTCATGAGTTGTCCAGCCACCCCCTGGACGTTATCTTGCCCGCCCATGATGATGAATGCCGCCACCTTGTTCTTGAGCAAGTGTTTATTCGCAATGGTCTCCTGATTTTGGATACAGTTCATCCGCTCGACCATCTTGTAATACAGACTACTGGCGTTGCCCCAGCAGATGGGGGTGGATATCAGAATCACATCGGCCCAATGCACGATCGCTTCGTACACGCGGTCGAGCTGATCCCTCGGATCCATCTGAGTGATCGAACAGGGCCAGGTACAGGCCTGAGCCGATTTGGAATAAAACCCTTCACAGGATCGAAAGTTCAACTCGCGGAGCTTAATGCATTGCGTTTCCAGTTTCAGCGCGCTCCGGGCATGGTCCAGCGCCACGTCCAACATCGCGTCGGACGTGCTGTACCGTGGATGTTCCGTCGTCATAGCCGTCGTCGAGATCCCCACGACGCGGATCGGGCCGGCCTGGCGCACCACCGGGCGTGCGAGCGGATGGGGCTCGTGCTTCTGCTTCTTTCGTTTCGTCGCCGACGACAGGTCGATAGAGAGCCGGCCGTTCTCCACTTTGGTCGCATAGGCAGGAACCTGATCCTGTTCGTACCCCGGTTCTCCTTGACCGGTCTGGCGATGAAATTTCCAGTAGTGCCAGGGACAGACCACATAGTCGCCGTCGATCGTGCCCTCACCCAATGGACCACCGACATGATTGCAGACCCCGGAGATCGCGGCAAACAAGCCGTCTTTATACGTCAGCGCGATGGTTGTCTTCCCGGAAGAGACTTCCTGCAGAGGCGTCTTCTTCAGCTCTTCGACGCTTCCAATGTCCGTCCATTGTCTGTCCGGCATCACAGGCTCCCTCGGTGATGAGATCTCGGTGCCTTACTTGCTCGCACCGCTATCGTAGTAGTACCGCTCGTGGATGATCTTGCCGTTCTTCCACTTCGCCACCACCACTTGCTCCATATGGACCGGCTGCCCATTGGTGGCAATGAAGTCCATGTTGCACTCATAGAAGGTTGTGTCATCGCTCACAGCCTGAGCCGTCACGTTGAATCCTTTCCACTCCTTGACGCCGCTCATGAACTGCTTTTCCCGCTCGATATTTGCCGTCTGGCCTATCGTTGGGGGATTGGCATTCTCCTGCATCTTCACGTCTTTATCATAAAACTCCGTGACTGCTTCGATGATCTTGCCCTGACGGATGTAGCCCAACAGATCGTTCAGCCGCTGTTGTAGATTCGCCGCGCTCATGATTGTTTCTCCTTTCGAGGTTGGCTCGTGAATGTAATCCCGGCCTTCTGCACTTCCTGATAGGGAAGAAGCCAGACCAGCGATTCGTCGCTGAGATCGCCAACCTGAATACGGTTTCCCCAGGGATCGCGGAAGTCGCACCGAAAACCCGGCCGCATCTTCAGCTTGTATTTGCTCATCAACTTACGCCGGACTTCTTTGATCTGCTTGGCATCCCGGACCATCAGACCGAAATGTTTCACACGGTCCGGTTGCAATGTCTCCACTTCAAAGATCGCCATGAATTGATGCTCGCCCAGCTTGCACCAGGCTGCGCCTTCGCCACCGGTGAGCATGGTCAAACCAAAGACATCGGCATAAAACTGCACCGCCTTCTTGGCATCGGTCACTTCGATCACGATATGGTTACAGCCATAGACCTGAACGGCCATTACGCACCTGCCTTTCTTGTCAGCTGATCCACTTCGACCTTCTTGAAGGCTGCAACGAATCGATCCGGGGGCTGCGCGCCGGATAGCGCATAGGTCCCGTTCAGCAGGAAATAAGGGACGCTGCGAATACCGAGCCGATGTCCCGCCGATTCTTCAGCCTTCACCTCTGCCGTTCCATCCTGACCTCTGAGAAATGGCTCGGCCTTGAGCCCGGCACGGTCGGCCAACTGCGCAAGGATTGAGTGCGACCCGATATCCGCACCCTCTTCGAAGTAGCCGTTGAAGAGCGAGTCGACCATGGCGTTTTGGCACCCCTCTTGTCCCGCATACCAAATCAGCCGATGGGCCAAGAAGGTATTGGGCGTCCGCGCAATCTTGTCGAACGCAAAGGCAATATGCTCATCAGCGCCAGCCGCAAGGACCTGCTCTTCCATCTGGCGAAACGCATCCAAGCTTCCGAACTTCGCTTCGAGATAGGCTGTGCGTTCGAGGCCTTCTTTCGGCATCGTCGGATTCAGTTGAAACGGCCGCCAGGTGATCGCCGGCTTTACCAGACCCTTCGAGTCACTCAGTGCCCGCTCCAACCGACGCTTCCCCACATAACACCAGGGACAGACGACATCGGAATAGACCTCGATGTGAAGCTTCGTCTCCATCACGATAAATGTCCCATCTTGCCCGCTTGATAGTCCTGCACCGCCTGCGTCAATTCGGCCTTCGTGTTCATCACGAAGGGACCGTACCGGGCGATCGGTTCATCGATCGGCGTGCCACTCATGACTAACAGGCGGCTGTCCGCCTGCGCATCGATCAGAATCTGCGAGCCGTTCCGCTCATTGACGATGAGTTCGGCTTCACCGGCTTCCCAGGACCCATTCACCGAGACAGGGCCCCGCAGCACAAAGATCGAGCTGTTGTCCCCCTCGGGCACCGTCAACGAGACACGACCTCCCGCGTTCAATTGAACGTCATACAAGTGAATCGGCGTGAACGTACGCGCCGGGCCTTTCTGTCCTAAATATGATCCGGCGATCACCCTCAATGTCCCATGACCATCCAGATCAATAGCCGGAATATCGGCGTTCAGAATCGTCTGATAGCCCGGCGGAGACATTTTTGACGCGCGCGGCAGATTCACCCACAACTGAATCGCGTGGAGCGTGCCGCCTTTTTTCGCAAATGCCTTCTCGTGAAACTCCTCGTGGACGATCCCGGACGCCGCCGTCATCCATTGCACATCGCCAGGTCCGATCACCCCGGCATGACCGGCGGAGTCGCGATGGGCCAATACGCCTTCATACACGATCGTGACCGTTTCAAACCCGCGATGTGGATGTTCTCCAACCCCACGCGGATGGTCCGTAGGAGAGAAGTACTGCGGCCCCGCATAATCGAGCATGAGAAACGGATCGACTGCTCGATCGAGGTCATTACTCGGGAAGAGATTCCTTACGGGAAATCCATCGCCGACCATGTATGCGGACCCAGGCTGATAAACACCGAGTACGGGCTTTGCTGTTGTCGTATCTGTGGCCATAATGGCCTCCTTTCTTACGCCAGGCCTCGTAATGCCTCGGCAAGCGTCACCGTACCCCGAATACGCTGCTCAGGACGTTCGTATCCAATCGCGCCCTTGGCGAATGCTGCGTACATCTCTTCGAATAAGGTTGCCGCTTCCGTGGAGAAGCCGAACGACGTGAACGTCGGCACCACCGCGCTGAGCGGCGCATGTTGCGTCGACACCGACTTCCCAAGAATCTGGCCCAGGGCCGCGGCCACCTCTTCCGGACTATATTCCTCGGGACCCGCCAGCTCCACAACCTGTTTGCCCTGGCCGCCCGCAATCAACCGTTCAGCTCCCGTGCGGCCGATGTCCTTGGTCGAAATCATCGGCACCTTCGCCATCGGCGCGATGAAGGTCGGCAGGCGGCCCTGCCCCTTGGCCATACCGATCCCCGGTACCCAGTTATCCATGAAATAACAGGGACGCAGGACGGTCAGATGCTTGGCCACAGCCCCGAGCGCCTGCTCGCCATAACGAGCGGCCTGGATAGGCCCTGTGCCTTTCGCAATGTGGGCGCCGATTGACGACAAGAAGACGACGTGCGGAACTCCGCTGGCCTTCACGGCTTCCGCGGCCTGATCCATCCGTTGCCGTTGTTCGGAGAGCCAGGCCGTTGCCCCGTAGTTTGGTGGAACCAGCAAATAGAGACCCGACGCGCCTTCTAAGGCTTTCGTCATCGCCGGCACATCCTCCAACGAGGCGACCGCAACCTCCGCCCCCTTCGCGTTCCAAGACGCAGCCTTCTCAGCCGAGCGCACCACGATTCGTACCGGCTGCTTCCGATTGAGCAAGGTCTCGACGACCGCTGATCCTGTATTCCCTGTGGCACCCACAACAACAAACATGATGGAGCCTCCTGTGCCCGGCAACCGTTACAACTTCTCAGTGATGATACGATCCGCTGACCACCGGCCCGCGCCTGTGATGAGCAAGGCCACAGCGATGCCGATCACCAAGAGATGATACTCGTAACCTTCACCCTGTTGTTTCCCGAACCAGTTCATAAAGAATCCGTTTGTGAGATGCGAGGTTGTAATGGCGCCAAGCATGATCACGATGAAACTCGCCGCCGTGAAGCGCGTCAACAGCCCGAGCAACAGAGCGATACTGCCGAAGGACTCTCCCACGATCACCAAGAAGGCGACGATCCAAGGCAAATGCATGGTCTCCGTGAAAAATCCCATGGTTCCGGCGAATCCGAACCCGCCATACCAGCCCAATAATTTCTGGGCTCCATGCGGAAACATCACCAGTCCGAGTGTTACACGGAGAATAAGACCGGCCCAGTTGTTGTCTGTGTAAAATAATTGCCGCATCACACACCTCCTTGAATGGTCTAACCACCTCGTCCGATCGCCGAACATTGCACTGCCCGACATGTCGATTATAATAGTCCTAGTTAGCACAATATCAATAGAGAAAATCCGTCCCCTCTTTTCTTTGTAAAATTGTGAGTGGGATCAATCGGTTCGAGCGAGACAGCAGGAAACGGACCCGTGCGAATTAATCGCGCCGCGATCCTTTCATCGCCCGTTCCACTTCGCGGCTGGCTTCACGCGTCTTGTCGGATTCCCGGCGGTCATGCTGTTTTTTGCCTTTCGCCAACCCGAGTTCGACTTTGGCCAGGCCACGATTGGAAAAATAGATTCTGAGCGGGATGATCGTCAGCCCCTGCTGCTGCGTCTTGACGAGGAGTTTATTGATCTCCTTGCGATGGAGCAGGAGTTTCCTGGTGCGGAGCGGTTCATGATTCGAAAGGTTGCCGTGGCTGTAGGGACTGATGTGGCAATGGTGGAGAAATATCTGCCCTTCTCTCACACTGGCATAACTATCTGACAGGTTCACGCGCCCCTCACGGAGAGACTTGACCTCCGTGCCCTGGAGCATGATACCCGCCTCGAACTTCTCTTCAATAAAGTAGTCGTGGTACGCCTTACGGTTCGTGACCACCGGCCGTTCAAAACTCTCTCTCTCTTTCCCCATCAGGCATCAGACTTTCATTGCCAAAGTATAAGCGCGGACAGCATTCGTTCTAGAATACCAGGAAAAGACCATCCGAGTATGACCGGGAGCCGGCTACTGATTGCCTCAACCGATTTTGCTATGATGGCCCCATGGGCGGACTCAGCTCCAACGATTCAGTATTCAGCGTCCTCGAAGGACTGGTTCGCCGTCTTGGGCTCGAATCCATACTGCTCGAAAGCCGCTTGCGGCGGAATTGGGTCTCCATCGTCGGGGAACCCATGGCCTCGAATACCTGGCCCGATCAGATTCGATACAAGAAACTCTACCTCTTAGTCCACAATAGTGTCTGGCTCCACCAACTCACCTTCCTAAAACCGACGCTCATCGAAAAGCTCAACAGAGTAGTTGGTTCAGAACTCATTACGGACATCGTATTGCGGGTAGGGACGTTGCCGAAAGTCGACCGTGCTGCCGCAGTGCCTGAGGTGCATCACGCGCCGGCCTCCCCACCGAGCGACGCGCTACTCGCGGAGATCTCGGCGCATGTGACCACGATTCAAGACCCGGAGCTCCGCAATCACCTGGCGCAGCTCATGGCGCAGGCACTGGCTCAACCGCCTGGACCAAAGGCACGTTGAGCGGTCCTTTGAAGAGCTGGTGGGCATAGACCTTCGTCGCCGGCGTCTCAGGACCCTCCAGCATAGGACCGATCCGCCCTTCTTCGTCCGACTCCGTAATCTGATACAGCCCCCGTAAGGCTTTT
This sequence comes from Nitrospirota bacterium, assembly GCA_030645475.1. Lineage (NCBI taxonomy): Bacteria > Pseudomonadati > Nitrospirota > Nitrospirota bacterium. Next base: position 1,007 of record JAUSMA010000069.1, on the reverse strand, counting down.
CGAAACCCGTCGCGCACATCCCGATCTTCACCGGTCAGATACTTGTGAAGCATCATCGGATCAGCCCAGGCATCGAGAGAAAACACATAGAGGGTGAGTCGGCGGTAGCGGTTGGTCGGATCGTCCGGCGTCGTCGGCCTCACTTTGAGCGACCCGAAATTTCTCGATTCGCGGCCGACTTTGCGGAAACGCTCGATCAGCGTTTCGATTTCCTGATCGCTCGTCCACGAGGGGACATGAATCGCAACGGCCGTCTCTTCTTGCGATCCGATGCTAAAAGGAGGGATCGAACGATCGGGACGGCTCAGATACATCCCGCCCCAGATCAGGACAAACGACCCGACGAACACACCGAGGGCCATCTTGACGACCGTATCCAGCGGCTTCTTCGGCTGAGATTCGGACGGGGTCGTTGAAGAAGCATTCTGTTCGTGCATGGTAAAGAGGATAACGCCGCGCTACCCCTTACGCGCTACCCTCTTCAGGGAGCACTTCAACCGCTTCCGCCAACCGCGCGACAGCCACAACCCGGTCGCCCTCGCCATCGAGATCGAGAATGCGAACGCCCTGAGTATTGCGGCCGATCTCGCGGAACTCATCCACCTTGCACCGAAGCACCTTGCCGTGAGCGGCCATCAGCATGATTTCATCGCCGTCTCGGACTTGAAGAAACCCGACAGCAAGCCCGTTGCGCTCATTGGTCTTTACGCTGATAATGCCTTTCCCTCCACGTCCCTGGATACGATACTCATTCACCGGCGTGCGCTTGCCATAACCACCCTCAGTAACCGTGAGTATCTGCGTGGTGGAGTCGGGAGTGATGGTTTCCATCCCGATGACTTCGTTGCCTTCTTCCAGCGTAATGCCGCGCACCCCGTGCGCCGTGCGGCCCATCGGCCTGGCTTCGTCTTCCTTGAAGCGAATCGGGATACCCTTCATCGTGCCCAACAGGATTTCCCGCTGGCCGGCGGTGACATGCACGCTGAGGAGCCGATCTCCCTTCTCCA